>JBMOGN010000001.1:0-54115 GCA_049318345.1 Rubrivivax sp.
GACCTCGCGCGCAAGTTCGAGGACTACGGCGTCGAGGGCGTGATCTACACCGACATCGGTCGCGACGGCATGCTCTCGGGGATCAACATCGAGGCCACGGTGAAGCTCGCGCAGTCGCTGACGATTCCCGTGATCGCCTCGGGCGGCCTGGCCGGGATGACCGACATCGAGCGCCTGTGCGAGGTCGAGCACGAGGGCGTCGACGGCGTCATCTGCGGGCGCTCCATCTACGACGGCAGCCTCGACTTCGCCGCCGCGCAGGCGCGTGCCGACGAGCTCGGCGCCTGAGAGAAGGCGCAACGCGGTGTTGGCCAAGCGCATCATTCCCTGCCTGGACGTCACCGGCGGGCGGGTCGTCAAGGGCGTGCAGTTCGTCGAGCTGCGCGACGCGGGCGATCCGGTGGAGATCGCCGCGCGCTACAACGAGCAGGGCGCCGACGAGCTCACCTTCCTGGACATCACGGCCACGAGCGATGGCCGCGACCTGATCCTGCCCATCATCGAGGCCGTGGCCGCGCAGGTCTTCATCCCGCTCACCGTGGGGGGTGGCGTGCGGACGGTGTCCGATGTGCGCCGGCTGCTGAACGCCGGGGCCGACAAGGTCAGCTTCAACTCCGCCGCCGTGGCCGACCCCGGGCTCATCGCCGAGGCGTCGCAGCGATATGGCGCGCAGTGCATCGTGGTGGCCATCGATGCCCGGCGACGCCAGGGCCCCGAGGAGCAGGAGCGTGGCCCGGGCTGGGATGTCTACACCCACGGCGGGCGCCGCAATGCCGGGCTGGATGCCGTGCAGTGGGCACGGCGCATGGCCGAGACCGGGGCCGGCGAGATCCTGCTGACCAGCATGGATCGCGACGGCACGAAGTCGGGCTTCGACCTTGCCCTCACGCGCGCGGTGAGCGACGCGGTGTCCGTGCCGGTGATCGCCTCGGGCGGCGTCGGGAGCCTGGAGCACCTCAGCGACGGCATTCGCCTGGGCGGGGCCGACGCGGTGCTGGCGGCCAGCATCTTCCACTACGGGGAGTTCACGGTCGCACAGGCCAAGGCGCTGATGGTCCGCGACGGCATCTGCGTGCGCCATTGAAGGCGGCCGTGCCCCGGTCCGCGCACGAGGTGCGGATCATCGGCGGGCGCTTCCGGCGCAGCCGGCTGCTGGTGGCTGACCGTCCCGGCCTGCGCCCCACCCCCGACCGGGTGCGCGAGACCCTCTTCAACTGGCTCGGCCAGGACCTCACGGGCTGGCGCTGCCTGGACGCCTTTTCCGGCAGCGGGGCGCTGGGCCTGGAGGCGGCCTCGCGCGGTGCCGCGCATGTCCTGCTCGTCGAGCGTGACCCCCAGGTGGCGGCTTCCCTGCGCGGTGTCCGGGCCCGACTGGGCGCAACCGGGGTCGAGATCCTGTGCGCCGACGGGCTGCAGGTGCTGGCCAGCCAGCCCCCCGGCAGCCTGAACCTCGTCTTCCTCGACCCGCCCTATGCCAGCAGGTTGCTGCCCGCCGCCCTGCAGGCGGCCAGCCGGGCACTGGCGCCGGGTGGATTCGTCCATGCCGAGTCCGATGCGCCCCTTCAGGGCGAGCTGCCGGGCCTGGAGTCTTTCCGTCAGGCCCGTGCAGGCCGGGTGCACCACCATCTGCTGCGGCGCAGCTGAACCTTCTCCTGCCCGGCAGGCCGGGGCAGCCCCGGGGCTACACTGCGCACGCCGCATGCGGGGGTGAAGGCCCGCAGGAGCCACACGATGACCACCGCCCAGCCGCTGACCGCCGTCTACCCCGGCACCTTCGACCCCATGACGCTCGGCCACGCCGATCTCATGCGCCGCGCCGCGCGCCTGTACGACCGGCTCGTGCTTGCGGTGGCCGCCGGCCACCACAAGCGCACGATGTTCACCATCGCCGAGCGCCTGGAGATGGCGCAGGAGATCGCCGCACCTTTTCCCAACGTCGAGGTGATGGCCTTTCGCGGCTTGCTGCGAAATTTCGTGGTGGACCTCGGGGCCAAGGTGGTGGTGCGGGGCCTGCGCGCGGTGAGCGACTTCGAGTACGAGTTCCAGATGGCGGGGATGAACCGCCAGCTCATGCCCGATGTCGAAACGGTCTTCATGACCCCGAGCGACCAGTTCCAGTTCGTCAGCGGCACCTTCGTGCGCGAGATTGCCACCCTCGGCGGCGATGTCTCCAAGTTCGTGGCGCCCTCGGTGCTCATGAGACTGCGCAACCGGGTGGCCCAGCCCGAGTCCTGAACCGCCATGGCCCTGTGGATCACCGACGAGTGCATCAACTGCGACGTCTGCGAGCCCGAGTGCCCCAACGAGGCGATCTCGATGGGGGAGGAGATCTACGAGATCGACCCCGATCGCTGCACGGAGTGTGTCGGCCACTTCGACGAGCCCCAGTGCGTGCAGGTGTGCCCCGTGAACTGCATCCCGGTGCATCCGCAGCACATCGAGACGCGGGAGGAGCTGCTGCGCAAGGTCGAACGCCTCACGGGGCGTCCGGCCGGCTCGCCCTGACCGGGACACCCGGGGCACCCGGGGCACCGGCTGCCGCCGGGCGCGCGTGCAGCACCCGCATGGCGGCGGCCATGTCGCCGCCGACGAGCGGCTCGAGCACCTGCAGCGAATCGTCGATGGCCTTCAGGATCGCCTCGCGCTCGGCCGCCGGCGGCTTGCGCAGCACATAGTCGGCCACCTCCGCCTTCACGCCGGGGTGCCCGATGCCCAGGCGCAGCCGCCAGTAGTCGGGGCTGCCGAGCTGGGCGTGGATGTCGCGCAGCCCGTTGTGGCCCGCGTGTCCGCCGCCCTGCTTGAGCTTCACCTGCCCCGGCGGCAGGTCCAGCTCGTCGTGCACGACGAGGATCTCCGCCGGCTCGATCCGGTAGAAGCGAGCCACCGCAGCCACCGACTGCCCCGACAGGTTCATGAAGGTCTGCGGCTGCAGCAGCCACAGCGGTCCCTGCGGCCGGTTCGCACGCGCCAGGAGGCCCTTGTAGCTGCGCTCGAGCGACAGGTGCACGCCGAGCTTTCGGGCCGCGCCATCCACCCACCAGAAGCCGGCGTTGTGGCGCGTGTCCTCGTATTGCGGGCCCGGGTTGCCCAGGCCGACCAGCAGCTTGATCATGGAGCGGGATTATCGGGACGCCGAGCGCGCAGGAATGCCCGCCCCAAGAAGAAGGGCTCCGACCGGCCTGGCCGGTGGAGCCCTGCACACCGCACGGGGCGAGCCCCGCGGCGCATCACTTCTTGTTCTGCTTCTCGTCCTTCTTCTTGGCCGGGGTCTTGGCAGCAGGCGCCACCACCGGGGTGGCCGGGGCCGTCTCTTCCTCTTCCTTGGCTACGGTCACGGCGACGATCACCGGGTCCACCTTGCCGTGGCGCACGGCCTTGATGCCCTCGGGCAGCTTCAGGTCGCTGGCGTGCAGCGACTGGCCCTTGACCAGTCCGGACAGGTCGATGGTCACGAACTCGGGCAGCTGAGAGGCCAGGCACTCGATCTCGAGGTCGGTGGCCACGTGGCTGACCAGGCACTTGTCGGTCTTCACCGCCGGGGAGTTCTCCTCGCCCGCGAAGTGCAGCGGCACCTTCTTGCGCAGCCGGGTGGCCTCGTCCACGCGCTGGAAGTCCACGTGCAGCACCTGCTGCTTCCAGGGGTGCATCTGGAAGTCGCGCAGCAGCACCTTGTGCACCGTGCCGCCCAGTTCCATCTCCAGGATCGAGGAGTGGAAGGCTTCCTTCTTCAGCGCGAAGTACAGCGCGTTGTGGTCGAGCTCGATGGTGGCGGGCGTGCCCGCGCCGTAGACGATGCCCGGAACCTTGCCGGCGTTGCGCAGGCGGCGGCTCGCTCCGGTCCCCTGCAGCGCACGCTCGAAAGCGGTGAATTTCATGTCGACTCTCCGTTGAGGATGGGACGCCCGCGACCAGGCGTCGTGGAAACGCGCGCCCCGGCGGGGTGCGCGGTCGGCGGATCAGAAGTTGTTGTTCTGCTCCGCGAACAGGGACGCCACCGACTCACCGTCCGAGATGCGGCGGATCGTCTCGGCGAACAGATAGGCCACCGAGAGCTGGCGGATCTTGCGACAGCCCCGGGCTGCCTCGGACATCGGGATGGTGTTGGTGATCACGACCTCGTCCAGTGCGCTGGAGGAGATGCGGTCGATGGCCGGGCCGGAGAACACCGGGTGCGTGCAGTACGCGAAGACCTTGCGCGCCCCGCGCTCCTTGAGCACCTCGGCAGCTTTCACCAGGGTGCCGGCGGTGTCGATCATGTCGTCCATGATCACGCAGTTGCGGCCTTCGATCTCGCCGATGACGTGCATCACTTCCGAGACATTGGCCTTCGGGCGGCGCTTGTCGATGATGGCCAGGTCGCAGCCCAGCTGCTTGGCCAGGGCACGCGCGCGCACCACGCCGCCGACATCGGGCGAGACCACGACCAGGTCCGGGTACTTGCGCTGCTTGAGGTCGGACAACAGCACCGGTGAGGCGTAGATGTTGTCCACCGGGATGTCGAAGAACCCCTGGATCTGATCGGCGTGCAGGTCCATCGTCAGCACGCGCTCCACACCGACGGTCTGCAGCAGGTTGGCCACCACCTTGGCGCTGATGGGCACGCGCGTGGAGCGCGGCCGGCGGTCCTGGCGGGCGTAGCCGAAGTAGGGGATCACGGCCGTGATACGCCGGGCGCTCGCACGCTTGAAGGCGTCGACCATCACGAGCAGCTCCATGAGGTTCTCGTTGGTCGGCGTGCAGGTGGGCTGCACCACGAAGACGTCGCGGGCGCGCACGTTCTGGTACAGCTCGACGTCCACTTCCCCATCGGAGAAGCGCCCGACCTTGGCCTTGCCCAGCTCGATGCCCAGGTGCGTGGCCATCTCCTGCGCCAGTTGCACATTCGCGTTCCCGGAGAACAGCATGGTGTTGAACAGCATGGCAGTCTGGCGGCGCGGGTCAGTGGCGGAGGAGTTGATGGGAAGGCTCGCTTGGCCGTCGTTCAGGAATCTGGCAGGGGAGGAAGGATTCGAACCCTCGCATGTCGGAATCAAAATCCGATGCCTTGACCAACTTGGCGACTCCCCTACACAGGACGGCTCGCGCCGCCCTCGAAAACGCACTCAGCGCGCCCAGTCGACCAGAGGATGGCTGGGCAGGCTGCGGCACAGGCGGCCGACCCAGCCAGCCGGAAGGGACCCCGGCGGCCATGTCGCCTCGGGCTGGACGCCCGTGCCGACCCTTGCGAACACCGCGCTGCCCGACCCCGTCATCCGGCTGTTGCCGAACCGCTGCCCGAGTATCCCGAGGGCTTTCGCCACCTCGGGGCACCGGGCTTCGGCCGGGGGCTGCAGGTCGTTTCGACCCCACAGCGTGGTCCCGGATGCCAGGGCGGCCAGAGCCGCGTTCTCAAGAGAGCCCTCGATTATAGACGATGGCGTGTCGCGCCTGAGGAAGGGGCTCGAGAAGATGTCGGCCGTGACGATCGAAGCGGGCGGCTTGACCACGGCGAAGACCATCTGTGGCAGGTCCAGCGGCGTCAGCTGCTCGCCGATACCCTGCACGAGCGCAGTGCGGCCGAAGACGAAGAACGGCACGTCTGCGCCGAGCCCGGCCGCCAGCGGCAACAGGCGTTCGCGCGGCCAGTCCAGGCCCCACAGGCGGTTGAGCGCCAGCAGCACGGTGGCCGCGTCTGAGCTGCCGCCGCCCATGCCCGCGCCGGCCGGGATCGACTTCGCGATGGAGATGTCCGCCCCCAGGCTCGTGCCCGAGGCGTGCTGCAGGGCGCGCGCCGCGCGCAGGCACAGGTCGTCGGCGGGCAGCGGTTCGCCCAGGTCGTGGCGGCGCAGCTGCCCGTCGGCCCGGGCCTCCACGTGCAGGGTGTCGGCCCAGTCGATGAGCACGAAGACCGACTCCAGCAGGTGGTAGCCGTCGGCCCGCCTGCCCACCACGTGCAGGAACATGTTGAGCTTGGCCGGTGCGGGCAGATCGCTGAGGCTGCGCATCGTCATGACGGAGCCTCCAGCCTCAGGCGCAGCGTGACCACCGGCTCGGCCGCGCGCCGCGCGCTCAGCAGGCCCTGTGCCAGCCCGCTGAGGTCCACCTCCCAGCCCAGCTGCCGGAAGCCGATCGGGCCGGCGATGCCGCCGGGCTGCCGTTCGGCGGCGCTGACCGGGTCGTGCGGCGCCCCGGCCCATGGCCGCCCGCGCAGCCAGTCGAAGAGCGCGGCCAGGGGCACCGGCTCGCCGAAGGCCGACTGTGCGAGTTCGTCCAGCCCCGTGAAGCGCTGCACGCCGGCGGCGGAGGAGGACAGCTCGGCCTGCCCCGGCTCCCAGCGCGCCCGGGCCAGGGTAGTGCCCAGTGCAGAACTCAGGTCCAGGGAACCCCGCTCGGCCGTGCCGCGCAGGTCGAACAGCGCACTGGCCTGCCGCGCGGGCTGTTCTGCCGTGGCGGCCACCTGCCAGGCAAGCCGACCCGACAGTACCGGCCCGGGCGCGTCGGGTGGCCGCACGGTCGCGCAGCCCGCCACCAGCAGGACGCTCAGGCCTGCACCCAGACTCGCGCCCAGCAAGTGGCGTCTGGCCTTCACAGCCCCGGCTTCAGGCGAGCGAGCGTGTCGCGCAGGACCTCGTTGTCCGGGTCCCGCGCGCGCCCTTCGCGCCAGACGCGACGCGCCTCGTCCCTCTGGCCGGAGGCCCACAGCACCTCGCCGAGGTGCGCGGCGATCTCGGTGTCGGGACGCGCGGCATAGGCCTGGCGCAGCAGGCGCTGCGCCTCGCCCAGGTTGCCGAGCCTGAACTCCACCCAGCCCAGGCTGTCGGTGATGAAGGGGTCGCCGGGCGCGAGCTCCAGCGCCTTGGCAATGAGCGTGCGCGCCTCGGGCAGGCGCAGCCTGCGATCGGCCAGCGAGTACCCGAGCGCGTTGTAGGCGTGCTGACTGTCTGGCCGCAGCGCGATCACGCGCCTGAGCAGCTGCTCCATCGTGTCCAGCCGGTCGAGCTTCTCGGCCACCATGGACAGCTCGTACATCAGGTCGGTGTCCTCGGGCCAGCGGTCACTGGCTCCGCGCAGCACCTCGAAGGCATCGGGCCAGCGCTTGACCTCGCGCAGCACCTGTGCCTCGGCCACGAGCTTGGCGCGGGCATCGTCCGCGCTGCGCTCGGGCACCTTGCGGATCATCTGGCGTGCTTCCTCCACGCGGCCCTGGCGTGCCGCGATGGTGGCGCGGCGGGTCTGCACGTCCAGCGCCGCACGCGTGCTGTCCACGCGCAGCAGGAAGGCTTCTGCGGCGGCGTAGTCGCCACGCTGCTCGGCGGCCTGCGCGCGCAGCAGCCAGGCCTGGTCGAGGTTCGACGGGTCGGGCGCGCGTGCGGAGGCGTCGCCGTCCTCGTCATCGTCGTCGCCCGCACCCTGCGCGGCGGCTGCGGGGGGACGAGCGCGCTGCATGAGCTCCACGTAGCGCTGCAGGGCCTGCTCGGCCTGCTTCGGCTCGCGCAGGTCGACATGCAGCGCGCCCAGCGTCAGCCACGCTGGGGTGAAGTCGGGGCGCTGGCGCGTGGCCGCTTCGAGGTGGACCACGGCCTGCGCGGGGCGGCCCGACTGCGCCAGGGCCCGCGCGTAGGACAGGCGCAGCTCCGGTAGGGCATCGGCGCGGGCGAGGTGCGCCTGCACGAGAGTCTCGGCCTGCGGAACGCGGGGCATGAGCTCCAGCGCCAGCAGCACCGGCAGCGGCGAGGCCGGGTCGGCGCGAGCGGCTTCGGAGGCCAGGGCCCAGGCGTTGGCGGTCTCTCCAGCGGCCAGCCAGGCCGTGCCCAGCGCCGTGCGCGCGGCGACCTCCTGCGGACCCTTCCTCAGGTAGGGCTCCAGGACATCCACGAGCATGCCCGCCACCACGCGCGGCTCGCCGCTGCGGCGGAACAGCCGGGGCAGCGAGGCGATGAGGCCGTTGCGGTCGGCCTCGGGCGTCAGGCCGATGAGACGGCGCAGCGGCTCGGCGGCGTCGGCCGGCCGGTTCAGGGCGCCCAGCAGCTGCACGGTGGTCCGCAGGGCCTCGGTGGAGGCGGGCAGGGCGCTGCGCCAGGCGCGTGCGGCAGCCAGGGCCTCGTCGCCGGCGCGGGCCTGCAGCGCGATGTCCACCGCGCGCCGGAAGAGCTGCTCGTTGCGGGTGCGGCGCGCCGCGTCCAGGATGACGCTGTAGGCTGCACCGGGGTGGCCTTCGCGCAGCTGCATCTCGCCGATGAGCAGCTGATAGAACAGCAGGCTGTCGAGGTCGGAGGTGGGCGGCGGCCCCGCTGGCGCGGCCGGCTGGGCCCAGGCCCCGCACGCGAGGACCGCGCCAGCCAGCAGTGCGGCGAGTCGAGGCTTGGGCAGGGGCTTCACCGAGGCATTCTCACATAATGGCTCATGCCTGAACTGCCGGAAGTCGAAGTCACGCGCCGAACCATTTCGCCCGGTCTGCTGGGCGCCACCGTGCTCGGCGCGCGGCTGGGCAAACCGCTGCGATGGGTATTGGGTTGCACCCCGCAGCACCTGGTCGGCCGGCGTGTCGGTGCCGCGCTTCGCCGGGGTAAGTACATCTGGCTGCCGCTGTCGCCCACTGCCGGCCCGGCCGGCGCCCCGGAATCCGGGCAGCAGGGCGGCTTGCTGCTGCACCTGGGCATGTCGGGCTCGCTCGCGCTGCACGACCACGCTCCCGCTCCCGCGCCCGGGCCGCACGACCACTTCGACCTCGTGACCACGCAGGGCACCCTGCGCCTGCGCGACCCGCGCCGCTTCGGGGCGGTGGTCTGGTCGCCGGGCCTGGACGAGCCGCCGGCGGCTGCGCTGCTGGCCAGGCTCGGCCCCGAGCCCTTCGACCCCGCCCTGGACGACGCCCGCTTCCACGCCCTGCTGAAGCAGCGGCGCGCGCCCATCAAGGCGGTGCTGCTGTCGGGGCAGGCGGTCGTCGGGGCGGGCAACATCTACGCCTGCGAGGCCCTGTTCCGGGCCGGGATCGATCCCCGCACCGCCGCCCATCGCCTGAGCCGGCCGCGCGCGGCGCGCCTGCTGCAGGCCGTGCGCGAGACCCTGCAGGAGGCCCTGCAACTTGGCGGGTCGACCCTGCGCGACTTCCGCGATGCGCATGGCATGGACGGTGCCTTCCAGGATCAGGCGGCTGTCTACGGCCGCGAAGGCCAGCCCTGCACGCGCTGTGCCGCGCCGGTGCGCCGCATCGTGCAGGCCCAGCGCGCGACCTACTACTGCCGCGCATGCCAGAGGCGCTGAGCCCCGCCTCGCCTGAGGCCATGCCGACGCTGGCCGAGCGCGTGATCGCCTGGCAGGCCACGCACGGGCGACACGGCCTGCCCTGGCAGGGCACGCGAGACCCCTACCGGGTGTGGCTGTCGGAGGTGATGCTGCAGCAGACCCAGGTGGCCACCGTGCTTGGCTACTACGCGCGTTTCCTCGAGCGCTTTCCGGATGTCCGCGCCCTGGCGGCCGCCCCGCTGGACGAGGTGCTTGCCCTGTGGAGCGGGCTCGGGTACTACAGCCGGGCGCGCAACCTGCACCGGTGCGCGCAGGAGGTGGTGGCCCGCCACGGAGGAGCCTTCCCCCACGACAGTGCCACCCTGGCCACGCTGCCGGGCATCGGCCGCTCGACCGCGGCGGCCATCGCTGCCTTCTGCGCGGGCGAGCGCGTGGCGATCCTGGACGGCAACGTCAAGCGCGTGCTCGCCCGCGTGCTCGGCTTCGAGGCCGACCTCGCCGTGCGCCGGCACGAGCTGGAGCTCTGGGCGCGGGCGCAGGCGCTCCTGCCCGAGCGCGACATGGGCGCCTACACCCAGGGGCTGATGGACCTCGGCGCCGGGGTGTGCACGCGGCGCCAGCCCCGCTGCACGCAGTGCCCGCTGCAGGCCGTGTGCGTGGCCCGCGCGCAGGGGCGCGAGGCGGCGTTGCCGCTGAAGACGCGCCGCGCCGTCAGGGGCCGGCGGGCGAGCGCGCTGCTTCTGTTGCGCCAGGGCGAGCGGCTGTGGCTCGTCCAGCGTCCCGAGCAGGGCGTGTGGGCCGGGCTGTGGTGCCTGCCGGAGGTGGCCGTTGAGCCCGGGCAAGGTAGCGAGCCGGCCCCACCCACCGATCACCCGCCCTGGCCCGGCGCGGCCGACTGGCCCGGCCGCGCGCAGGCGTTGTCCGTGGTTCATCACGCGCTCACGCACTTTGACTGGGCGCTGCAGCCCTGGTGCTGGGACCTCCCGGCGCAGCTGTCTGCGGCCGCGCGCGACCGCGTGACCGGCGCGCTGGGCCCGGGGCGCTGGTTCGTGCGCGAGGAGGCGCTCGGCCAGGGGCTGCCCGCGCCGGTGCGCCGCATCCTGCTGGCTGCCGGCTAGGAGCCGATCACGCCCTTGCTGCGCAGGAACTCGTCGACCAGGCGCAGCCGCACGCCGGGCTCGTCCAGTTCCATGAGTTTCTGCTTGGCCGCCAGCGACACGGGCAGCAGTTCGCACCAGCGGTTGGCCACCCAGCCCGCATCGTCCAGCCGCAGCGGCCCGGTCACCGGCGACTGGCCGCGCTCCTGCAGCGCCTGCAGGGCCTGCTCCAGGGCGCGCACCGAGCCCGCGTGCGCCGGCTGCGGCACCTGCACCTCGTCGGCGGGGAGCTCCTCCACCGGTGCGCACCACAGGCCGTCGGCCTGGCGTTGTGCCGGCTCGAGCAGCCGGAACCGCTCCAGTCCCCTGCAGCGCACCAGCAGGATGCCGGCCTGCTGGGCATCCACCTCCTCGATCTGTGCGAGCACGCCCACGTCGTGCAGCTTCACCCCGGCCGTGCCCCCCACCTCGGCGCCCTGCTGCAGCGCCACCACGCCGAACGGGCGGCCGCTGCGCAGACAGCGGCCGATCAGGTCGAGGTAGCGCGCCTCGAAGACCTTCAGGGGCAGCAACCCGCCGGGGAAGAGCACGGTCTGCAGCGGGAAGAGCCCGAGCGCCTGTCCGGGCTCGGGGCGCAGGCCGCCTGGGGCCTGTGCCTCAGCCCCGGCCATCGAGTTCCCGGTGCCGGACGAGCACGGTGTGGGCCCCGGCAAAGCGCCGGCGCAGCGTCTCGGCCGCATACACCGAGCGGTGCTGCCCCCCGGTGCAGCCCAGCGCCACCGTGAGGTAGCTGCGCTGGTCGCCGCGGAAACTGGGCAGCCAGTGGCGCAGGAAGGTCTCGATCTGCGCGAGCATCTCGGTGACCTCGGGCTGTGCGGCCAGGTAGTCGGCCACCGGCTGCTCGCGCCCGTCCATCTCGCGCAGCGCGCGCATGTAGAACGGGTTGGGCAAGGCCCGCAGGTCGAAGACGAAGTCGGCGTCGGAGGGCACCCCGTACTTGAAGGCGAAGGATTCGAAGATGACGGCCAGCGACGCCGGCGAGGCGTGGACGAGGTCGCGCAGCCAGGCGCGCAGCTGCACCGGGCGCAGCTGGCTGGTGTCGATGACGGTGGAGACCTCGCGCAGCTCGGTGAGCATGGCGCGCTCCAGCTCGATGGACTCCTTCAGCACCCGGGCCTGGTCGCCCGCCGGCGCCGAGGCGGCCAGCGGGTGCGGCCGGCGGGTCTCGGAAAAGCGCCGCATCAGGGCCTCGGTGGAAGCGTCCAGGAAGATGCTGCGCACCCCCACGCCCTCGCCCTTGAGCTCGTCGATCAGGGGGACCAGCAGCGGCAGCGAGGCCGCAGTGCGCACGTCCACCGCCACCGCCACGCGCGACCCGTAGCGCTCGTGCTCCAGGCGGATGAAGTCGCGCAGCAGCTCCGGCGGGAGGTTGTCCACGCAGAAGAAGCCCGCGTCCTCCAGCGCGTGCAGCGCCACCGACTTGCCCGAGCCCGAGATGCCCGTGACGAGCACCACCTCGGCCCCCTTCATGCCCGCGCGCTCCCGATCATGGACTGCGCGTGCGCCAGGCCCGACAGCCGCTCGCCGCCGAGCATTCGCGCGATCTCCGCGACCTGGGACTCCCCGCTGACGGCGTGAAGCTCGCTGCAGGGCGCACCGGCCTGGGAGGACTTGGTGACCACGAAGTGCGCATCGGCGCAGGCGGCCACCTGCGCGAGGTGGGTGACGGCCAGCACCTGCGTGCTGGCGCCGAGTTGCTTCATGAGGCGACCGACGCGGTCGGCCACGGTGCCGCCCACACCGGCGTCGATCTCGTCGAAGACGAGCGTGGGCCGCGTGCCGCCGCGCTCGCGCGCGGTGACGACCGCGATGGCCAGCGCCAGCCGCGAGAGCTCGCCCCCGGAAGCCACGCGCGCCAGCGGCCGGGGGGCCGCACCGGCGTGCCCGGCCACGAGAAACTCGACCGACTCCCGCCCCCAGGGCTGGGGCTCCGCTAGCGTGCTGAGCGCGATCTCGAAGCGGCCACCGGCCATGCCCAGCTGCTGCATGGCCTGCGTCACGGCCGCGGCCAGCACCGGCGCATGGCGCGCCCGCTGCGCCGACACCTGGCGCGCGGCGGCCTCCCAGACCTGGCTGGCGGCCTGCACCTGGCGCTCCAGGGTGTCCAGGTCGCCTGCCGCTTCCAGCGCCCGCAGCTCCTCGTGCCAGCTCGCCAGCAGCGCGGCCAGCTCGGCGGGCGGGCGGCGGTAGCGCCGCGCCAGCCCGATCCAGACACTCAGCCGGGCATCGAGCTCGGCCAGACGCTGCGGGTCGGGTTCGTTGTGGCCCAGGTAGGCCTGCAGCGTGCGGCTGGCGTCCTGCAGCAGCGCCTGCGCATCGCGCAGCGTGCGCGACACCGGCTCGAGCCCGGGATCGTGCCGGGCCGCTTCCTCCAGCGCGCCGGCGGCGCGGTCCACGAGGGCGTCGGCGGCCGGGTCGTCGTCGCTGAGTGCGCCCAGCGCCAGGCGTGCGGCCTCGAGCAGCGCCTGCGCGTGGGCCAGGCGCCCGTGCTCGGCGTTGAGCTCCTCCCATTCGTGGGCCTGGGGCGCGAGACGTTCGAGCTCGCCGATCTGCCACTGCAGCCGCTCGCGCTCGCGCTCCAGCGTGTCGGCGCGGCTGCGCGCCTCGGCCAGCTCCTCGCGCGCGGCACGCCAGGCCTGCCAGGCCTGCGCCACGGCGCCGGTGTCTGCACCAGCCTGCTCGTCGAGCAGCGCACGCACGGCAGCCGGGCGCGTCAGGCTCTGCCACGCATGCTGGCCGTGGATCTCCACGAGGTGCTCGGCGGCCTCGCGCAGCTGGGCCACCGTGGCGCTGCTGCCGTTCACCCAGGCCCGGCTGCGCCCCTGGGCATCGACCACCCGACGCAGCAGCAGCTCCTCGCCGCTGTCGAAGCCGGCCTCCTGCAGCCAGCCCAGCAACGACGCCGGGGTGTCGAAGACCGCACTGACCTCGGTGCGCGGGGCACCCTCACGCACCACCGCCGCATCGGCGCGCGCGCCCAGGGCGAACTGAAGCGCATCCACGAGGATCGACTTGCCCGCACCCGTCTCGCCCGTGAGCACCGAAAAGCCGCTGCCCGGCTCGAGCTCGAGGTTGCGGGCGAGGACGAAGTCGCGCAGCACCAGGCGGCGCAGCATCAGGCGACTCCCTCGTACCAGCGCAGCTTGCGCCGCAGCGTGGCGTAGTAGTTCCAGCCCCGCGGGTGCAGGAAGCGCACCTTGTGCTCGGAGCGCCGCACCCGGACCTGGTCGCCGTGCAGCAGGCTGGCCAGGCTTTGCATGTCGAAGTTGGCCGAGGCGTCGCGCCCGGCCACGATCTCGATGCGGATCTCGCCGTGGTCGGGCAGCACGATGGGCCGGTTGGACAGCGTGTGCGAGGCGATGGGCACCAGCACCCAGCCGGCGATGCCGGGGTGCAGGATGGGCCCGCCGGCGGACAGCGCGTAGGCGGTGGAGCCGGTGGGCGAGGCCACGATGAGGCCGTCGGCACGGATGTTGGCGACGAACTCCTCGCCGATGTGCACCTTGAGCTCGACCATGCTGGCCGTGGCGCCCCGGCTGACGACCACGTCGTTCATCGACAGGCCCTCGAAGATGCGGATGCCGTCGCGCCAGACCCCGGCGTCGAGCATGGAGCGGCGTTCCTCCTCGAAGTCGCCGGCGATGATCGGCCCGAGCGACTCCTTCAGACGGTCGAAGGGGATGTCGGTGATGAAGCCCAGGCGCCCCTGGTTGATGCCCACCAGCGGGATGTTGTAACGGGCCAGCTCGCGCCCGATGCCCAGCATCGTGCCGTCTCCGCCGACGACCACCACCAGGTCGCACTGCGCGCCGATCTGCGCGCTGCTCAGCGCCTCGTGCTCGGACACCCCGGTGGCCGCGGCGGTGTCGCGTTCGAAAGAGACCTCCAGCCCCTGCGCGGCGAGGAACTGCGCGACCTCCTCCAGCACCGGGCGGATGCCGTGGGCCTGGTACTTCCCGACGATCGCGGCGTGCTGGAAACGCGTGGCCATGGGGGCAGATGATGACACGAGCCCGGCGCCTGCGCCGCCCCCTTGCGGGGGTGTTTCCCACGGGGTTCTCCGTACAATGATCCGGATGCTGGACGACCGAGCCAAGACGCTGCTGAAGACGCTGGTGGAGCGGTACATCGCCGAGGGCCAACCTGTGGGCTCGCGCACCCTGTCGCGCGCCTCGGGTCTGGACCTGTCCCCGGCCACGATCCGCAACGTCATGAGCGACCTGGAGGAGCTCGGCCTGATCGCCAGCCCCCACACGAGCGCCGGGCGCATCCCCACCGCCCGGGGCTACCGGCTCTTCGTCGACACGATGCTCACCGCGCGGCCGCTGGATCCGCAGCAGCCCTCCCCGGAGCTCGCCGCCGCACGCGAGCAGCTGCAGCCCGACCAGCCCCAGCGCGTGATCGCGCAGGCCGCCCAGCTGCTGTCCAGCCTGTCGAGCTTCGTCGGCGTGGTGACGGCGCCGCGCAAGGCCAGCGTCTTCCGCCACATCGAGTTCCTGCGGCTCGGCGAGCGGCGCGTGCTCGTCATCCTCGTCTCGCCCGACGGTGATGTGCAGAACCGCCTGATCCTGACGGCGCGCGACTATTCCCAGGGCGAGCTCGTCGAGGCCACGAACTACCTGAACTCGCACTACGCCGGCCTCACGATCGAGGAGGTGCGCGAGCGCCTGAAGTCCGAGGTCGAGGCGCTGCGCGGCGAGATCGCGGCGCTCATGGAGGCGGCCGTGAAGGCCGGCACCGAGGCGATCGCCGAGTCCACCGACCAGCTCGTGGTGGTGGGCGAGCGCAAGCTGCTGGAAGTGGAAGACCTCAGCCACGACATGAGCTCGCTGCGCAAGCTCTTCGATGTCTTCGAGCGCAAGGCCGAACTGATGCGGCTGCTGGAGACCAGCAGCCGTGCCGAGGGGGTGCGCATCTACATCGGCGGCGAGAGCCGCGTGGTGCCCTTCGAGGAGTTGTCGGTGGTGGCCGCCCCCTACGAGGTCGATGGCATCGTCGTGGGGCGCCTGGGCGTCATCGGCCCGACGCGCATGCACTACGACCGGATGATCCAGATCGTGGAGATCACGGCCCGGCTGCTCACCAACGCCTTGAGCCAGAAGCAACCCGGCTAGCGCCTGCCTCCTAGAATGACCACTGGCGGGCCGTTAGCTCAGTTGGTCAGAGCAGAGGACTCATAATCCTTTGGTCGCTGGTTCAAGTCCAGCACGGCCTACCACCCGCATGGCGAGTGCCGGAGGCGTCTCTCAGACGCCTGCTGCCCCGGCACGGCCTGTCGAGGCCCGGTTTGCCAGGACGTGCTTCAGCGCGCTTGCAGATGCTGCGCCAGGAACCGCTCCACCCGCCTCCAGAAGTCGGAGTTGGTGGCGTCCTTTCGCCAGCCGTGCCCTTCGTCGTCATAGACCACCCACTCGGGCTGCTGGCCACTCTTGATCAGGGCTTCGCGCATCTTGCGCCCATGGTCGATCGGCACGCGGCGGTCCATGCCCCCGTACGCCAGCAAGAGCGGCGCCTTGATCCTGTGCGCCTGCTCCACAGGAGCTACGGCGGCAAGCCGGGCCTCGTCGGTCTTGGGGTCGCCGATGAGTTGTGGCAAGGAGTACCGCCGTGCGTCCGTGCCCACGTCGTCCCAGAACGTGGAGAACAGGAGCCTCGGGTCGGACACGGCCACCCAGGCGATGCCGCAGCGGTACAGGAGCGGGTCCTTCGCTACACCCATCAGCGTTGCGTACCCGCCGTAGCTGGCGCCGGCAATGCAGGCGCGGGACGGGTCGGCCCATCCCTGCTTGACGGCGAACTGCAGGGCGTCGCTCACGTCGTCCTGCATGGCCAGGCCCCATTGCTTCCAACCGGCCCGGAAGTGCGCCTTGCCGTAGCCCAGGCTCCCCCGAAACTCGGGTTCGATCACCACATAGCCGCGCGAGGCGAGGAACTGCGCCGTGGAGTCCCATCCCCATTCGGAGCCCCGCACCCAGGGTCCGCCGTGCACGAGGACGACCGCGGGCTTGGGGGCGGCCCCGCGCCCGGGAGCACCCGTGATCCACACTGGCAGCTCGTGGCCGTCGCGGGCCTTGATGCGGTCCAGCCCGACTGAAGCCATGCGAGAGGGCGGAATGTCCGGCCTTGCAGTACCGAGCCGCACCCAGCTGTCGTCCTTCGGGCGGTAGAGAAGCCACTCCCCGGGCATCCGATCGGAGTAGGAGTTCACGAGCACGATGTCTGGATCGCTGCAGCGTGCGCAGCTGATCAGGTTGACCCGTCCTTTGAGAAATCCGTCGATGTGAGCCTGCACCTTCTTCAATTGCGGCGTGGTCCAGACCTGCGTCCACGCATCGGTCAGCACCGAGTAGCCGAGCACGGTCCCGGAGCGGCGGTCTTCCACGACATCGATGGCGCCGTCGAATCCCGGCGTCACCGCCATCACCTCGTCGCCCGGCTTGCCGGTGGTGAAGTCGAATTTCCTGAGCTCGGCGCTGCCTTCGGGGTCTCGGGCAACCTGGACGTACAAGGTGCCATCCCGATCGACGTGCACGGGCGAAAACGGAGGATCGAGCTCATCGAACTCTGCGATGACGCGCCACTTCCCTGTGGACAGCTCGTGCCAGTGCAGACTCGTCCGGCCCTTGCTCGCAGACGCGCCGAGTCGCGCGTTTCCAGTGCGGTCGAACAGCCATTGCCGGACATTCGCGGGCACATCACCCTTGAGGAGGGAGCGACGCGCACCCGTGCGCGCATTCAGCACAATCGGGCTGATCGACTTCACTTCGTAGTCTGGGCCAAACAGGTACTGCCCGAGGATCACCTCGTCGGTGCCCTCGCCTGCCATGGCCAGGAAACCATGATTGCCTTCCAGCGTGCCGGAGGCGGTTGGGAACATGGTGGTCACGTTGCGCTTGACCAGTTCGCGCAGACCCTCGCCGCTGCGCTGGATCGAAAGCAGGCCCGGCAGAGGCTGCCGCTCGCCTGTGCGCCCGGGGCCCACCGAAGCGAGCGAGAAGAGCAGGAGGTCGTCATTCACCCAGCGGACGTTGAACACGTCGGACTGTTCGAACGCGGCAATGACCTTGGGCGGATTCGCGGACTGGGTGTCGAAGATGGCCAGCGACACGTTCGTGCCCTTGGGCGCGACCAGCATGGAAACATAGCGCCCCGACGGAGACAACCTTGCGCTCGACATCGCCGGCCGGCTGAAGAAGGACTCCACGGGGATCGGCGCCTCGGCCCCTGGAGCAGACTTCGGGGCGGTCTGGCTCCAGGCCATGCAGCAGGCTGCAGCCCCCAAGGTGAGTGTCAGAAGCCGGGCGACGCGCCAGCATTGGCGAGCGAATCGTGCCGGGACAAGTGATGAAAAGGTCATGTTGTAACTTCCCGGTCCGAGCGACGAGGGCGTAGGTTACCGCAGGCCGACCTGGCGCCGCCGCCGGCCGAGTTCTCAGATCTCGTCGATCGAGGTGGCCCGGGAGGCCGTCTTGCGGTCGGCATCCACCAGCGAGAAGCGGTCGTCGGTGCGGGTGTAGAAGCTCGCGCCGAAGCGTGCCACGGGCCGGTAGTCGCGCAGGTTGACGCGCCAGGCTTCGGTGTCCACGAGCCCGGCTCGCGCCGCCAGCCAGACGACGCGGCCGATGAAGACGTAGCGGCTGTCGGTCTCGAGTTTCTCGTGCAGCACGCATTCGAAGGCCACAGGAGCCTCGAGGATGCGGGGCGGGGCGACCCGCTGCGCGGGCACGGGGGTGAGCCCCACCGCGGCGAGTTCGCTCACGTCGGAGGGGAAGGCCTCGCCGCAGTCGTGCATCTGCTGGGCCATCGGCTCGTCGGAGAGATGCACGACAAACTCCCCGGTGCGCAGGATGTTGGCCGATGTGTCCTTCAGCCGGCCGTCCTTCAGCCGGTTGATGCTGATCATCAGGATCGGCGGGTCCTCGCCGACCATGTTGAACATCGAGAACGGCGCGGCATTGGCCACGCCGGTGGGGCCGAGCGTGGTCACGAGCGCGATCGGGCGCGGCACGATCAGGCTCGCCATGAGCTTGTAGCGCTGGTGGGCGGTGAGCTGCTCGAAGTCGACTTCGGTCATGGCGCGAGTATGGTCGCTTCCCGAAACGCGCAACCCGGCGCGAGCCGGGTTGCGATCATCCGAGGGGCCGTTGGCGTCAGACGACGACCTCGACCTTCGCGCGCTTGGCCACCTGGCTCCAGGTGGTGATCTGCGAGCGGATCAGCTTCACGAAGTCCTCGCCGAGCACCGGCGCCTTGCGAGGCAGCGTCTGCACGTCCTCGAGGCGGGCCATGACGTCGGGCTTGGCCAGGATCTCCGGCATCAAGGCGCTCAGGCGCTGAACGATCGGAGCAGGCAGGTTCTTCGGGGCGGACAGGCCCAGCCACTGCGAGCCCGTGAGCGACGGATAGCCCAGCTCGGCGAAAGTCGGGATGCCGGGCAGCGCGGGCAACCGCGCAGGCGTGGAGATGGCCAGCGCCCGCAGCGAGCCGGCCTTGAGCTGCGCGACGTTGGTCGTCACCGGGTCGAACAGGCCGTCGATGTTGCCGGCCAGCAGGTCCTGCATGGCCGGCGCGCTGCCCTGGTAGGGCACGTGATCGTGCTCGGGGGCCTGGCCCTCGATCTTCAGCAGCTCGCCAAAGAGGTGGTTGGCCGAGCCGATGCCCGAGGTGCCGTAGCGCACGGGCTTGGTCTTGGCCCGCGTGACGTACTGGGCCAGCGTCTGGTCGGGCGACTGCCCGCGCACGAGCAGCACCATCGGCGCCTCCACGAGCATCGCCATGTGGGTGAAGTCACTCACCGCGTCGAAGGGCATGACGTTGCGTGTGGCCGTGGCGTAGATGTGCACCGACGCGTGGCTGACGAGCAGCGAGTAGCCGTCGGCCGGTTGCTTGGCCACGTATTCGGTGCCGATCAGCCCACCCGCGCCGGGGCGGTTCTCGACCACCACGGACTGGCCGAGCGCCTGCGACAGGTGTGGCGCGATCAGCCGTGCGACCGTGTCGACGAGCCCGCCGGGCGGGAACTGCGCGATCAGGCGCACGGGACCCCGGCTGGGCCAGGCGCTCTGTGCGCCGACCCAGGTCGGGGTGGACAGGGCTGCCGCGCCAGCGGCCAGAACGAGACGACGCTTCATGATGAGAGCTCCTGGTAGTGGGTGGGGCCGGGCGCATGCACTTCCGCAGGAGATTCCGCGGACCGGCCCGTTGGGCAGGGCACCAGCACGAACCGTGCCACTTGCTCCGCCTGACCCGTCACGCGTACCTGCCAGCGGTGCGTCTGGCACGATGGAATGCAAGTTGCTACCGTGTCCGGTGCATCCCGCCCCCGCTCGGGCCCCACGCTGGTGCGCCCAGCAGCGCCCCCGAACCTCATCGGCCTTCACGCCTCTCCACCCGCCGTCTCCATGCCTGCCACCTACCTCGGCCCGCTGCCCCACCACGGCCGCTTCGACTACAGCCCGATCACCGCACGCCCGGGCCTGCCCTGGCCGGGAGGGGCGCGGCTGGCTGTCTATGTGGCGCTCAACCACGAGCACTTCGCCTTTGGCGAGGGTCTGGGCGCCATGATCGGCCCGGCTTCGCCGCAGCCCGATGTGCTGAACTACAGCTGGCGCGAGTACGGCAACCGTGTGGGCGCCTGGCGCTGTCTGGAACTGCTGGATGACCTGAACTGGTCGGCTGCGGCGCTGCTCAACACGGCGCTCTACGACCACTGCCCCGAACTCGTGGCCGCCTGCGTGGCGCGCGGCCACGAACTCGTCGGCCATGGCCACAGCAACGCCGAGCGCCAGGGGGCGCTGTCCGAGCAGGACGAGCGGGCACTGCTCGAGCACTGCCGCGACCGCATCGCGCGCGAGAGCGGCCAGGTGCCTGCGGGCTGGCTCTCTCCGTGGATCAGCGAGAGCCTGGCCACGCCCGATCTGCTGGCCGAGACGGGCTACCGCTACACGCTGAACTGGTGTCACGACGACCAGCCGGTGGCCTTTCGCACCCGCGGCGGCGGCACGCTGTGGTCGCTGCCCTATCCCCAGGAGCTCAACGACATCCCGATGATCGTGGCGCGCCAGATGGACGGACGCGACTTCGCCGAGATGATCATCGATCACTTCGACGAGATGCTCGAGCAGTCCGCGAGCCAGGTGCTGGTCATGGGCATTGCGCTGCACCCGTACATCGTGGGTCAGCCCTACCGGCTGCGCCACCTGCGCCGGGCGTTGCAGCACATCGACCGTGTCGCCCGCTCGGGCGGCGTCTGGCTGACAACCCCCGGCGCCATCTGCGCACAGGTTTCGTCTGCCGACAGGGGGGTGGTGTGAGTTCCTCGAGTGCTTGCGGACCTGCTCCCGCCGTCCACAGCGTTGGCCTCATCGGCCTGGGCATCATGGGCGGCCGCATGGCGCGTGCGCTCATCGAGGCCGGTCACCGCGTCTGCGGCCACGATCCGCTGGCCGCGCGCCGCCAGGCCCTGCGCCGGGCCGGCGGGCAGGCCCTGGCCGGCAACGCTGAGGTGGCCAGGCAGGCCGAAGTCCTGGTCTCCTCGTTGCCCACATCGGCTGCGCTGCGCGAGGTAGTGGAGGCGCTTGGGCAAGTGCCGCCCCCCGTGGCCGGGCAGTTGTTCATCGAGACGAGTACCCTGCCGCTGGCCGACAAGATGTGGGCCGCGCAGGCCTTGCGCCGCCAGGGGCGCACGATGGTGGACGGGCCCATCAGCGGCACCGCCACGCCCACGCCGCAGGAGGTCTGGATCATGTACCTCAGCGGCACCGTGGCCGCCTGCCGCCGCGCCGCACCGGTGGTGCGGGCCTTCACGCTGCAGGCGCCGCGCGTGGGTGCGCTGGGCGCGGGCACCCGGCTGAAGTTCGCGGCCAATCATCTGGTGGCCATCTACAACGTGGCCTACGCCGAGATGGTGACGCTGTGCCGCTGCATGGGGCTCGATCCGGCCGTGGCGCTCGAGCACATGGGTCACAGCCCCTACATTGGCACGGGCGCGATGCGCCTGCGCATGCCGTTGATGATCGAGCGCCGCTACGAGCCGGCGACGATGAAGATCGACCTGTGGCAGAAGGACATGCGGGTCATCGGCGATCAGGCGCGCGCGGTCGGCTGCCCCACGCCGCTCTTCGACGCCTGCGCGGCGATCTACACCGCCGCGGCAGAGGGCGGCCTGGGCGAACTCGACACCGCCGCCGCCGCCGAGGTGCTGGCGATGCAGGCGGGTGAGGCCCACCAGACGGGTCAGACACGTCAGCAGGGTCAGCAGGGTCAGCAGGCCCGGCCAGGTGCCAGGCCGCCTCGTCCCGTGCGGCTCAGGCCTGCCGCAACGCGCGTGTGAGCCGGCGGTACAGCGCGGTGGCCCGGTTGGTCGCGCTCTCCACCTCCTGCAGCAGCGGGGTGATGCCCGGCGCGTGAGTGGTGTCGGCCATGTCCATGGCCGCCAGGCTCGCGTTGGTGTACAGCGCACTGATCACCGGGTCGACCGCGCTCGCAGCGGCCTCCCGGGCCGGCGCGCCCAGCAGGGCCTGGAGCTTGGTCCAGGCGGCTTCGGCGTGGCGGCGCGCCGTCAGGTCTTCGACGATGAAGATCATGCCCAGCAGACCGCCCGCGGGAGCCCGAACCGGCTCGGCTCGTACCGCCACCGGCAAGCCCGGTCGCTCAGGCGGCTGGAGGGTCAGCACGCTGCGCCCGGGGCGCTGCTCGGCCCGAACCTGTCCGATGAGGCGGCGCAGGACCTGCGCAGGCTGGAAGCAGCCGAGCAGGTCTTCGGTGCTGCGGCAGCTGTCCAGGCTCTGCCCGGCGAGCTGCTCGAAGGCCTGGTTGACCAGGATCGTGCGGCCCTGCTCGTCGCACACCACGACCGCCTCGCGCGAGACGGCCACCGTCTGCCGCAGGTGCTCGAACTCCCGTGCCGTGATCAGCAGGCGCACCGCGTGGACCTGGACCATCAGGTCGATCAGCATGTCGCCGAACGCACCCGCCCGGGCCAGGTCGACTGCGGACCAATCGGGCGCGCGCTCGCCCGTGGCCGGATCGGGGGCGCGGAACCAGACCAGAAATTCTGGCTGGGCCAGCGACAGCCGCACGGCGAGCATCCGGGTGGAGGGCTGCAGGAGCTCCGGCGGGGGCGCCTGCGTGCGCGGCACGTCGTTGTCGTGCCAGATCGCGCCAGCCCGCCTCGCATCGATCCAGCGGCCGAGCGCCAGCGGGTCGGGCAGGTGCAGGATGGGGCCGCAGGGCAGGCCGGTTGCGTCGTGGATGATGACCGCGCCGGTGGCCTGCAGCGGCTCGAGCAGCAGCTCGGGCGAGCGCTGCAGCGCCGGCCGCCAGTCGCCCTGCCTGGAGGCGGATTCCACGAGGGTGCGCTGCAGCCGCCGCACCTGCTCGGAGAGTTCGGCGCGGCTCGCGTTCTCGATGGCGGTGATGCGGGTGGCCGCGGCTTCGGCCAGGAGTTCCAGGGCCAATCGCCGCGCTGGGGCCAGCGCGCGCGGACGGCGACTGTCCAGGCAGACCACCATCCCCCAGGGTCGTCCGTCACGCAGCAGGACGGTCGAGGCTTCGGCCCGCACACCTGCCCGCCGCAGCTGCTGCAGCCGCTCGAGGGGCGGACTGCGCAGCGTGGACCACGCCAGTGCACGGTCCTGCTGCGCGCCGGCGGCGTGCTGAGCGCCCTGGGGCAGCAGGTGGGCCGGTTCGCCCAGGCTGTCGACCAACACCTGGATGCGGTCGTTCGAAGGCCCCTGCGGCTGCCAGGCCCCGGCCGCGTGCAGGTCGGCCGGCCAGGGGGCCGGGCCTGGCGAACCGTCGATGCGGCTGGAGGCGATCAGCTGCGCCTGCCCATCGGAGTCGACCCGCACGACCCGGGCCTCTTCGTACTCGCACACGGCCCGTGCACCCCGTGCGGCACGGGCGGCCAGCTCCTCCAGGGTGCGCGACTCGCTCAGGCCGTGGATCGCATCCTCGAGCAGCTGCACCAGTAGGGTGCCTTCGTTTGCCTCCTGTCGAGCCGGGTCGCTGTCGAGCGTGCTGCGGGGCAGGAGATCGACCACCACAAGCTCGTCGCTCGCACGCTGCACCCACCCGGCAAACGACAGGTGCTGACCCTGCGGCCCCGAGATGGTCACGCCGAAGGAAACGGGGAAGTCCGAGGCAGGAGCCTGCACCGCCGACGCCACTGCCGCGGCCAGATCGGCTCCCAGGGTATCCAGCGGTGCCAGGAGCACCGATTCAAGCGGCCGGCCCAGGAGTGCGCTGGCGCTGGCGCTGGCCTGCACCACGCGCAACTCGCTGCCACGAACGACCAGCACCACGCCAGCAGGCTGTGCAAGCCCGCTGTGACCGGCCGACCCGTCGATGACTCGGACATGATCCGCCGGAATACCGGCCGAGCTTCTGGACAAGAGGCCTCCCGAGCGCAAGCGCACTGATGTTCGTGCGCTCTTTCGCTGCGTCTCCCCGAACCCATTCTAGGGGTGGGGGCTTCCCGGGCCAACACCACTTTCGCGGCAAGGTCTCGCCGCGGGAAGGTCGAGGGGGGAGTCGGTGGCTCAGACCCGGGCCAGGCCCAGCAGGTGCGCCATGTCCTTCAGGAAGATCCGCACGTGCGCCATCGGCCGGCGGCGCACCAGTTCCTTGTTCATGTAAGCCTCGAAGGTGAGTTGCTGCACATCGCGGTCTTCGCAGATGCTGACGAAGCGCTCGCGCCGCTTGTCGCTGACATACCAGAAGCGCTGCATGATCCCCAGCACCCAGAAGACCCTGCCATGGGCCTTCAGGAAGCGCTTGCGGGCCTGAGCCAGAGCCCGCGGATCGCCCGTGCGCAGGAACTCGCTGGCCGCCTCGGCGCTCATCTGGCCGCAGGCCATGGCGTAGTAGATGCCCTCACCCGAGGCGGGCGCCACCACCCCTGCCGCATCGCCGGCGAGCACGACATCGCGCCCGTTGTCCCAGCGCGGCAGGGGCTTCAGCGGGATCGGTGCGCCTTCCCGGCGCAGCGTTTCCGCGTTGTCCAGCCCGGCCGTGCGTCGCAGCAGGGAGGTTGCGTTGCGCAGCGAGAAGCCCTTGTCGGCGCTGCCGGTGCCCACGCTGAGCGAGCCACCGTGCGGGAACACCCACCCGTAGAAGTCCGGGGACAACTCCCCGCGGTAGTACACATCGCAGCGCGAGCCGTCGTAGCCAGGCGGCGGGTTCTGCGGCGCACGCACGATCTCGTGATACGCGAAGACGAAGCGCCCTTCGTCCGCGCGGGGCACCTCCTGGCGGGCCACCTCTGAGCGGGCACCGTCGGCGCCGATGATGCAACGCGCCCGCACGTGCGTAGCCGGCCCCCCGCGCAGCCCGTCGTCGGTGCGCGCGGTGTAGTGCACCACGCATACGCCGTCGCTTCCACGCTCGATTCGCTCGAAGATCCCTGCGGCCCGCGTGGCGCCTGTGGCGGCCGCGCGCTCGCGCAGCCACTCGTCGAACTGATCGCGGTCGACCATCCCCACGAAGCCACCCTCGATCGGGATGTCCACCCGGTTGTCGCGCGGGGAGATCATCCTGGCGCAGCGCGCCTTGGCCACCAGGAGGTGGTCGGGAATGGCGAAGTCCTTGATGAGGCGTGGCGGGATGGCGCCCCCGCAAGGCTTGATGCGGCCCGCACGATCCAGCAGCAGCACGGAGTGCCCGCGGCGGGCCAGCTCGGTGGCGGCCGTGGCGCCGGACGGGCCGCCGCCGACGACCACCACGTCGTAGGAGGAAGGGGTGGGGTGGGTGTTCATCTGGTTCCTCCCGCGGGCACGCCCGCCAGTCCTGCGGGCGGATCGGCCGCCTCCCGGGTACCCAAGGGCTCCCCGCCGATGCGAGCGGCCAGCCAGGCCGACGCAACGAACAGGAGAGCTTCGACAAGAAAGACGCTCGCATAGGCCGCCGCAGCGTCGCCGATGAGCCAGCGAGCCAGATCGCTGGCGGCCGACCCGAACAGGCCGCCCAGCGCGAAACCGATGGCCTGCGCGGCGCCCCACAGGCCCATGCGCGTGCCTTCGCGCTGCGGGGCTCCGGCTGCGGCGAGCTTCATCATGGAGCCGATGGCGGCGATGGAGAATGCACCGTTGGCCACGCCAAGCAGGAAGACATTGGCGCGCAGCGGCCAGCCCGGCGCGAACCAGGCGGCGGCCACCAGCCCGGCCAGCGCCAGACCCGAGGCGATGCACCCTCCCACCGTCCAGGCTGTCAGCGAGCCGAAGCGCGCGCCGGCCACGCGCCTTCCGGCCAGCGAGGCCAGCAGCATCCCGGCCAGGGTCCCGCCGTGCTGCACGCCGGACAGACCCGTGGACTGCCCCGGTGTGAAGCCGAAGACCGCGCCCGCGAAGGGCTCCAGGATCAGGTCCTGGGTGCTGTAGGCGAGCATCGAGACGAAGACGAAGATCGTGAAGCGGCGCGCCTCGTGTTCGCGCCACACTTCGGCCAGGGCCGGCAGGAAGCGCAGCCGGGCCCGCGGCGCGACCTGCGCGACCGCTCGCGTGCGCTCCACGCCCAGCAGCGCCAGCGCGCTGACCACCACCGCGACCACCGAGACCGTGCCCGATACCGCCACCAGGCGGGCCGGGGTGTAGGGGTCGAGGAAGTGGCCTGCCAGGCCGGCGGTGACGGCGAAGCCGACGATCATCATGGTCCAGACGACGGCGGCTGCGGCGGCGCGGCGCGGGGCGTCCACCTGCTTGGCCAGCAGCACGAGCAGCGAGGTGCCGCTGGCGCTCACCCCGAGCCCCACCAGCACGAAGGCCAGCGCCGCCAGCGCGACGCCCGGGCCGAGGCCTGCACCCATCCAGGCCGTGGCCACGGCCGCCATGAAGCCGCCCAGAGCCAGGACCACCATGCCGCCGAGGATCCAGGGGGTGCGGCGGCCGCCGACATCCGAGCCCCAGCCCATGCGCGGCCGGCTGAGTTGCACGGCGTAGTGCAGCGCGACGAGCAGGCCCGGCAGCAGCGCGGGCAGGGCGAGTTCCACCACCATGACCCGGTTCAGCGTGGAGGTGGTGAGCACCACCACAGCGCCGAGCATGGCCTGCACGAGCCCCAGGCGCACGATGCCGGGCCAGCCCAGGCCTGCAGCGGGCGTGCGCTCGACGCTCAAGCGGAACCTCCGAGGCTGCGCAGCGCCACGGCGCTGACCATCATGCCGGCCACGAACAGGGGCACGCCGAAGCCGCTGTAGGGCAGCGCGCGCCGGGTGGGTTCGCGCACGAACCACGCCATGAGCAGGCCCTGCGCCACGAGCAGCGCCGCCACGGCCGCCGCATGGCCGGGCCGCCCCCACGCGATGAGCAGCGCGATCACCACCACTTGCGGCACCGTCATGAAGACGCACGCCGTACGCGCGGCGCTGTCCACGCCCAGGCGCACTGGCAGCGAGCCCACGCCCATCTGCCGGTCACCGTGCACGGACTTGAAGTCGTTGAGGGTCATGATGCCGTGGGCGCCGAGGCTATACAGCAGCGCCAGGGCCACCGAGTGGCCGGCCGGCATGGTCCCGCCGGCCATGACGGCCGCGCCGGTCAGCCAGGCCAGACCCTCGTAGGACAGGCCGCAGGCCGCGTTGCCCCACCAACCGTTGCGCTTCAAGCGCAGGGGCGGGGCGCTGTAGGCCCAGGCCAGCACCAGCCCGGCCACGGCCGCGGCGAAGCCCCATGCGCCCAGCGCGGTGGCCACCAGCAGCGACAGCGCCGTCCACCCGACAGCCACGTACAGCCCCCAGCGGCCCGGCATGCGACCCGAGGGAATCGGGCGCTGCGGCTCGTTGATGGCGTCCACGTGGCGGTCGAACCAGTCGTTGACGGCCTGGCTCGTGGCACACACGAGCGGCCCGGCCAGCAGGACGCCCAGCGCCACCAGCGCCCAGCGCCCTTCCAACGGCGCGCCGGAGGCCACGACGCCGCACGCGAAGGCCCACATGGGGGGAAACCACGTGACCGGCTTGAGCAGCTCGGCAATGGCTGAAGGCGCAGGCAGGGCCATGCGCAGATGGTGCCGTTGACAGTCAGAGACGTCAACCTGTGTTTACACCTGATCTACCCTGATCAGGGGGTGTCAGCGCGCAGGCAGCTCCTCGTCGCTGGAGCCGAGGTTGCCCAGCCCGAAGCGGCGCAACTTCACGTACAGGCTCTGGCGGGACAGCCCGAGCAGGGTGGCCGCCGAGGCGCGGTTGTCCTGCGTCATCTGCAGCGCCGTTTCGATGCACAACTGCTCGATCAGGTCGGTCGTCTCGGAGACGATCTCCTTCAGGGGCGTGCGGCCGACGAGTTCGGTGAGCTCGCCCACGCTGCGCGGCATCGCCGGTCCGGCGGCCTCGCCCGACCCCTTCAGGCGGCGCTCCACGTCGCGTACCGCGAAGGCGAGCACCGTGTCCTCGCCGACGCTGAGCGTGGCCCCGGAGATCTCGACTTCGGTCTGCGCGCCGTACTCGCCCCGCAGCGTCGTGACGAACAGGCCGATCTGGCCGCGCTGGCGCAGGTTGCTGATGAGCACGCCCAGCTCCACGCCGGTGCGGCCCACCCAGCGGTCCAGTGGCTGGCCCCGGGCCTGCTCCTCGGTGGCGAGCTGCGCCAGGGCGAGGAAGGCCCGGTTGGCGGCGACGAGCTTGCCGCCGGGCTCGCAGAACACGAGTCCGTCCGGGGAGTTGTGCACGAAGGCGCGCAGGATGGCTTCCCAGCCGCCGTCCTGCGCGACGCCCGCGGTGCCCGCCAGGGTGCGAAGGCCGGTGGCTGGCATCGCGGCCTCGGCCGGCGCAGGCGCAAAGCGCACCATGAGAAAGGCCGACTGCTCCTGGCGGAAGACCGACGCCGACAGCAGCACCTCACGACCATCTCCAGCCAGGCGTGTGCGCAACGGATCCTGGCGGCCCACGGAGCGCGCGGCCGCGAGCAGGTCCTGCAGGCGCTCGCCGTGCCCGGCCTCCACGAGGGAAGACAGCGCGCTGCCCACGAGCTTGGACCGGGCCGGCGCGCACAGGCTGCGCGCCGCCGGGTTGGCCTCCAGGACTTTCAGCGACCCCCCGTCGACCACGAGCAGGGCGTCGCTGGACGTCTCGAAAAGGTGCCGGAAGCGGGTTTCGGCCTCGCGGAAGCGCCAGTAGTCCTGCTCCATGGTCTGTTGCGCTTCGAGCAGACCCTGCTGCAGCGCAACCATGGCCCGCATGTCGCGGCCGAAGGCGATGATCCGGGCTCCTCCCGGCCCGCTGCCGTCGTCGGCCAGGCGGATCGCCGAATACATCATCGGGATGCCGTCGCCGTCGGGCACGGGGTGGGTCACCTGCCGCCAGCGCGCAGCCTCTGCAGCCTGGCGGGCCTCCTGCAGCAGGGCCTCGACCTTCTCCCGGCTCTCTGGAGTGACGGTCTGAGAGAGGTGGCGGCCGCGCCACTTGCGCGCCCCCTGGTCGGCGAGATCCTTGGCTTGGGTCGTCACGTCGAGGATGTGACCCTCGAGGTCGAGCACGAGCGCGATGTCGGCCGAGGCTCCCAGCAGGCGCGAGGCCGTTCGGGCGTCGACGTCGCCTGGCGAGGGGGGGCCGCTCTTGGCTCGTGACATGGCGCGTGGGCGTGGAGGTGTCAGTTTGACCGGACGCCCCGGAATGTCAATCGAAATATCGGGTTTTTCTGTCGCGAGCGATTCGCGAAGGCGCGCCGAACTCATCCCTCAGGAGCCTCCAGTTCCATTGAAGACATGCCTGCCACCGCCAGCGCGTGTGCCAGTTCCACCGCCTGCCGGGCATCGCGCGCCGTGCCGTCGGCCCCCACTTCGGCCGCCCATTCCGGGTGCGCCACGAACACCGGGCCGCCCACCAGCACCTTCACGTTCCGATTGAGCGACATCGCCCGCACGCGGTGCACGGTCTCGTGCAGCCAGTCCAGCCGCTCGTCGCTGCCGATGGACAGCCCGACGATGTCCACCGCATCCTCGCGGACGCGAGCGCCCGGGTCGGGAACCGAGCCGCCTACCCCACCCAGCACGTCCCAGCCGTCGCGGCGCAGGAACTCGGCCACCATCGCCAGTCCGAAGAGGTGCTGCTCCTCGGCGGGTTGCGCCAGCAGCGCGCGCGGCGGCTTGGTGGCCGAGGGCAGGGGGGTATCGAAGGCGGTCCCGAGCTCGCGCATCAGCCGGTGCAGGCGTCCGAGGGCCACCGTGACGGTGGTGAAGTCGCAGCGGTCGTCGCTCCAGAGTTGACCCAGGCGAGAAGCGGCCGGGCCGAGCAGGCCCAGGCACAGTTCGTCGAGTTCCACGCCCTCGGCCAGAAGCATTTCCACCGTCCGGTAGGCCTCCGGTGCGCGATCGGCCAGTATCTCCAGGAGGAAGCGGTCGACGTCACCTGGGCCCGGCACGAGAGACGCGCGTCCTCCGGGTGGCTGCTTGCGATGTGCCCTCACGAGCCGGGGGATGACTTCCGAACGCAGCGTGCGCTCCAGCGCCGTGACGCTGTCCATGCTCAGCAGAGAGAGTGCCGCACCGCGTCTTCGCTTGTCGGGGTCTCTGGACATGGATGGTTTCCTCTGGTGCAGGCCTTGGCAAGCCGGTTGATCCGCGTGGCAACCCCACTGCGTGGGCCGAGACGGCCTGCCAGGCCAGCCCACGACCGCGGTGCACCGTTGCAGTCAGGCTTTTACAACTGCGGTGCGGATCCGTCAAACCGGGCTTTCCAGTCCTTCTGTTTGTCTGAGTGGTGATCCTCCCAAGTGTCAGAAAGTCTGGATGTCTATCCTAGTTGACACTTTTCGGGGGACCGTCTAGTCTGACCCCCATGAATCCACACGCACAGGTTCGGCGTGCGCGCCCGGCTGACCAGGCGCACCGGCCGCTGTACACCGAGGAGGAGCGCCGTCGCCGTGATGCCACGGTCTGGACGCTTGTCCAGGGTGTGCTCGCGCCCGTTCAGTTCCTCGTCTTCCTGGTGAGCCTGGTGCTGGTGCTGCGCTGGATGGCCACCGGCGAGGGCTTCGCGGCAGCCACGCTGTCCGTGATCGTCAAGACGCTCGTGCTCTACACGATCATGATCACCGGCTCGATCTGGGAGAAGGTGGTCTTCGGGCGCTGGCTTTTCGTGCCGGCCTTCTTCTGGGAGGACGTCTTCAGCATGCTCGTGCTGGCGCTGCACACCGCCTACCTCGTGGCGGTGCTCACCGACAGCCTGGGCGCGCGTGGCCAGATGTCCTTGGCGCTGGCGGCCTACGCCACGTACGTGATCAACGCTGCGCAATTCGTGCTCAAGCTGCGCGCGGCGCGCCTGGACGAATCCCGCAGCCGCGCCGTGTCCTCGCAGCCTTCGGGCATGCCCGGCGTGGAGGGCGCCCGATGAACCCGGTCATCCCGCTTCACGCCGATGCCGGTACCGGCTGCTCGACCGCACCGGTGCTGCGCGAGCGAGGACAGCGCGAAGTCTTCTGCGGCCTGACGGGCATCGTCTGGCTGCACCGCAAGATCCAGGACGCCTTTTTCCTCGTCGTGGGTTCGCGCACCTGCGCCCACCTGCTGCAGTCCGCCGCTGGGGTGATGATCTTTGCCGAACCGCGCTTCGCCACGGCGATCATCGACGAGCGCGACCTCGCCGGCCTGGCCGACGCGCACGAGGAACTCGACCGCGTGGTGGGCAGGCTGCTTGAGCGCCGGCGCGACATCCGCACCCTGTTCCTGGTGGGCTCCTGCCCGTCCGAGGTGATCAAGCTCGACCTGGCGCGTGCGGCCCAGCGCTTGAACCAGCAGTTCCACCCCGCGGTGCGCGTGCTGAACTACTCGGGCAGCGGTATCGAGACCACCTTCACCCAGGGTGAGGACGCCTGCCTGGCGACCCTGGTGCCCGGCCTGCCCGAAGAGCAGCCCGGTGCAGCAGCCTCGCTGCTCGTGGTGGGCGCACTGGCCGATATCGTCGAGGACCAGTTCGCGCGGCTCTTCGCCCAGATGGGCCTGCCCCGGGTCGCCTTCCTGCCGGCGCGGCGCAGCGACGCCATGCCTGCTGTCGGGCCGAATACCCGCTACCTGCTCGCGCAGCCCTTCCTGGGTGACACCGCGCGCGCGCTGGAGGCCCGGGGAGCCCGGCGCGTGGCGGCGCCCTTCCCATTGGGCGAGGAAGGCACCACGGCCTGGCTGCGCGCCGGCGCGGCTGCCATGGGCATTGCCGCGGAGCAGGCCGAAGCGGCGCTCGCCCCGTCTCGGGAGCGCGCCCGCGCTGCACTCGCGCGGCTGGAGCCCGTCCTGCGCGGCAAGCGCATCTTCTTCTTCCCCGACTCCCAGCTGGAGATCCCCATAGCCCGCTTCCTGGCGCGTGAACTGGGGATGCAGCTCACCGAGGTGGGCACACCCTATCTGCACCGCGAGCATCTTGCCGATGAGCTCGCCCTGCTGCCTGCGCACACCCGCCTGAGCGAAGGCCAGCATGTCGAGCGGCAGCTCGACCGCTGCCGGCAGCTCGAGCCCGACCTCGTCGTCTGTGGCCTCGGGCTGGCCAACCCGCTCGAGGCGCAGGGTCTCACCACCAAGTGGGCGATCGAACTGGTCTTCACCCCCATTCACGGCTACGAGCAGGCGGCCGATCTGGCCGAGCTCTTTGCCCGCCCGCTGCGCCGCCGGGCGCTGCTGGCTGCCTGAGGCCAACGCGATGCAGCTCACGCTCTGGACCTACGAGGGCCCCCCGCACATCGGCGCCATGCGCGTGGCCACCGGCATGCGCGGTCTGCACTATGTACTGCATGCGCCGCAGGGCGATACCTACGCCGACCTGCTGTTCACGATGATCGAGCGGCGCGACCACCGCCCGCCGGTGACTTACACCACCTTCCAGGCCCGCGACCTGGGGTCGGACACCGCCGAGCTCTTCAAGACGGCGGTGCGCGAGGCCTACGAGCGCTTCAGACCCCAGGCGCTGATCGTCGGCGCCTCCTGCACGGCCGAGTTGATCCAGGACGACCCCGGTGGCCTGGCGGCGGCGTTGCAGCTGCCCGTGCCGGTGGTGCCGCTGGAGCTGCCGGCCTACCAGCGCAAGGAGAACTGGGGTGCGAGCGAGACCTTCTACCAGCTGGTGAGGGCCCTTTGCGGACCCACCGCGCCAGCCCCGGGCACGAGGCGCAGCGTCTGTGCCGGGCGCCGCGCCACCTGCAACATCCTCGGCCCCACTGCGCTGGGTTTCCGTCACCGCGACGACCTGCGCGAAGTGCGCTCCCTCCTGGAGCGGCTGGGCGTGGAGGTGAGTGTGGTGGCGCCCTGGGACTGCACGCCGGCAGATCTGCGGCGCCTGGGAGAGGCCGACTTCAACGTCGTGCTCTACCCGGAGGTCGGGATGCAGGCGGCTCAATGGCTGTCACGCAACTTCGGCCAGCCGATGGTCCGCACCGTCCCGATCGGGGTGGGCGCCACGCGCGACTTCATCCAGGAAGTGGCTTCGCTGGCCGGGGTGGATCCCCAGGGCGTGCTGGACGATCCCCGCTCGCGCTCGACCTGGTACGCGCGCTCGGTGGACTCCACCTACCTCACCGGTAAGCGCGTGTTCATCTTCGGGGATGCCACGCATGCCGTGGCGGCTGCACGCGTGGCCACGAAGGAACTGGGCTTTCAGGTCGTGGGCCTGGGCACCTACAGCCGCGAGCTTGCCCGGGAGGTCCGGGAGGCCGCTGCGCTGTACGGCGTGCAGGCGCTGATCACCGACGACTATCTCGAGGTCGAGGCGCGGGTGGCCGAGCTGCAGCCCGAGCTCGTGCTCGGCACCCAGATGGAGCGCCACATCGCCAAGCGCCTGGGCATTCCCTGCGCCGTGATCTCCGCCCCGATGCACGTGCAGGACTTCCCGGCGCGGCACTCACCGCAGATGGGGTTCGAAGGTGCAAACGTGCTCTTCGACACCTGGGTGCACCCGCTGATGATGGGCCTGGAGGAGCACCTGCTGACGATGTTCCGGGGTGACTTCGAATTCCACGATGCCGCGCCCGCCTCGCACCTCGGGTCGGGCCAGGTTCCCAGGCCGGCGGTTGCGGCGCAGCCGCTCCAGGCGCCCGAGCAGCCCGAACAGCTCGAGCAGCCGGAGCAGCCGGAGCAGCCTGAACTGTCCGAGCAGCCCGAGCCGGCCGCCGTGGTGCTGCGTTCCGTCCCGGCCGTGCTGCGATGGGCCGACGAGGCCGAGCGCGAGCTCCACAAGATCCCGTTCTTCGTGCGCGGCAAGGCCCGTCGCAACACCGAGCGCTTCGCAACCGAGCGTGGTCTCGCCACCATCACCGTTGACACCCTCTATGACGCGAAAGCGCATTTCGGACGCTGAGGGTGGCGCGGTGGCGCGCACCCCCATCCGCGTGGTCATCCTGTCGATGGACACGCACCTGGCCAGCGCCACCGACCGCGCCCGCCCGACGCTCGCGCGCGAGTATCCGGGGCTGGTGCTGAGCACGCACGCGGCCAGCGAGTGGGCCGGCAGCGAGACGCTGCTCGAGCGGTGCCGCGCCGACATCGCGCAGGCCGACATCGTGGTGGCCGCGATGCTGTTCCTCGAGGACCACTTCCTGCCGATCCTGCCCGACCTGCAGGCCCGGCGCGAACAGTGCGACGCGATGCTGTGCATGGTCTCGGCCAGCGAGGTGGTCAAGCTCACGCGGCTGGGCAACTTCGACATGGACAAGCCCGCCAGCGGCCCGATGGCGCTGCTCAAGCGGCTGCGCGGCAACAAGGAGAAGGCCCCGTCCAGTGGCGGTGCAGCCCAGATGAAGATGCTGCGCCGCATCCCGCAGATGCTGCGTTTCATCCCGGGCACCGCCCAGGACGTGCGGGCCTACTTCCTGGCCATGCAGTACTGGCTCGGGGGCTCGGACGAGAACGTCCTGAACCTCGTGCGCCACCTCGTGGACCGCTACGCCGACGGCCCGCGCCGGGTGCTGCGGGGAGTCTCCCGCGCAGCCGCGCCGGTCGAGTACCCGGAACTGGGCGTGTACCACTCCCGGATGAAGCCGCGGATGGCGGCGGTGGCCGATGCCCTGCCCGCCCTGCCGACCGGCGCCGCACCCGGCGGCACGGTCGGCCTGCTCATGCTGCGGTCCTACCTGCTGGCCGGCAACACCGGCCACTACGATGGCGTCATCGCCGCCATGGAGGCGCAGGGCCTGCGGGTCGTGCCCGCCTTCGCCTCGGGGCTGGACGCGCGTCCGGCCATCGAGAGCTTCTTCATGAAGGACGGCCGCCCGACCGTGGACGCCGTCGTCTCGCTCACGGGCTTCTCCCTGGTGGGCGGGCCGGCCTACAACGATTCGCAGGCGGCCGAGGAGGTGCTGGCCCGGCTGGATGTGCCCTACCTCGCGGCGCACCCGGTGGAGTTCCAGACCCTGGACCAGTGGGGCGGCTCCGAGCGAGGGCTGCTGCCGGTGGAAAGCACCATCATGGTGGCCATCCCCGAGCTCGATGGCGCCACCGGGCCCACGGTCTTTGGCGGCCGGGTCGGCGCGCCGGGCTCGACCTGCGTGGGCTGCGCGCGCCGGTGCACCTTCCAGGCCAGCGACAGCGCGCGCGACATGCACAGCTGCCCGGAGCGGGCCCAGACGCTGGCCGAGCGCGTGCGCAAGCTCGTGGAGCTGCGGCGCAGCGAGCGCGCGCAGCGGCGCGTGGCGCTGGTCATCTTCAACTTCCCGCCCAACGCCGGCAACGTGGGCACGGCCGCCTTCCTCGGGGTCTTCGAGTCGGTCCACAACACCCTGCTGGCGATGCGCAGCCAGGGCTACAGCGTGGAGGTGCCCGACAGCGTCGAGGCCCTGCGCGAGGGCGTGCTGCGTGGCAACGCCGAACGCTACGGGGCCGATGCCAATGTCCACACGCTGGTACGCGCCGACGACCACGTGCGCCGCGAACGCTGGCTCAAGGAGATCGAAGCCCAATGGGGCGCTGCGCCCGGGCGCCAGCTGAGCAACGGCTCGTCCATCCTCGTGCTGGGGCGCCAGTTCGGCAATGTGCTGGTGGCCGTGCAGCCATCCTTCGGTTACGAGGGCGACCCGATGCGCCTGCTGTTCGAGAAGGGCCTGGCTCCCACCCACGCGTTCTCGGCCTTCTACCGCTACCTGCGCGAAGACTTTGCCGCTCACGCCGTGCTGCATTTCGGCACACATGGCGCGCTGGAGTTCATGCCGGGCAAGCAAAGCGGCATGTCCGGCAGCTGCTGGCCCGACCGCCTCATCGGCGACCTGCCCAACCTGTATCTGTACGCGTCCAACAACCCGTCCGAGGGCGCCATCGCCAAGCGCCGCTCCGGTGCCACCCTCATCAGCTACCTCACCCCGCCGGTCTCCCAGGCCGGCCTGTACCGGGGGCTCGTCGACCTGAAGGCCTCGGTCGAGCGCTGGCGTGCGCTCGAGCCGGGCGCGCCCGAGCGCGGCGAGCTCGCGCGGCTGATCCAGGCGCAGGCCGCCGAGCTCGAGCTCGGCCCCGCCGAGCCCGCCTGGGACTTGTCCCTGCCCGCCGACGCGGACCGGCGCGTGGCCGATCTGGCTGCCCAGGTGCTCGAGCTCGAGTACACCCTGATCCCGCACGGCCTGCACGTCGTGGGCCGCCCGCCCACCTCGGAGCAGCGCGCGGAGTTGCTGCTGGCCATGTCGCAGAGCGAGCCGATCCTGGCGCTGGACCACGAGGCCGCGCAGGCTCTGGCCGCAGGGCGCAGCGCCGAGCAGGTGCTCGCCCGCATGGGCGTCTCGCGCGATCCCGCCCGTCTGGCCGCCCTGCGCAGCCTGGAGCAGTCGGCCCGCCTGCTGGCAGAGGACAGCGAGCTCGCCGGCATCCTGCGTGCGCTGGACGGCCGCTTCGTGCGCCCGGCCCCCGGTGGAGACGTGCTGCGCGCCCCGCAAATTCTGCCCACGGGCCGCAACCTGCATGGCTTTGACCCCTTCCGCATCCCCAGTGCCTTCGCGGTCCAGGACGGCGCCCGGCAGGCACAGCGGCTGCTCGAGCGGCACGCCGCGGACGGTCACGATCTGCCCGAATCCGTCGCCATGGTGCTGTGGGGCACGGACAACCTCAAGACCGAGGGCGCACCGATCGGTCAGGCCCTGGCGCTGATGGGTGCCAGGCCGCGCTTCGACAGTTATGGCCGGGTGGCCGGTGCCACGCTCGTGCCGCTGGCCGAGCTGGGCCGCCCGCGCATCGATGTCGTCATCACGCTGTCGGGCATCTTCCGCGACCTGATGCCCCTGCAGATCAAGGTGCTGGCCGAGGCGGCCTTCCTGGCCGCGAGTGCCGACGAGCCCGTGGCCCGGAACTTCGTGCGCAAGCACGCCCTGGATTACCAGGTGCAGCACGGCTGCACGATGGAGATCGCGGCGCTGCGGGTGTACGGCAATGCCGATGGGGCCTACGGCTCGAACGTCAACAACCTCATCGAGAGCAGCCGCTGGGAAGACGACGACGAGCTGGCCGAGACCTACTCGCGTCGCAAGGGTTTCGCCTACGGCCGCAACGGCCGGCCGCAGAAGCAGCCCGAGCTGCTGCATAGCGTGCTGTCCAACGTCCAGCTCACGTTCCAGAACCTGGACTCGGTCGAGCTGGGCGTCACCACGGTGGACAACTACTTCGACACCCTGGGCGGCATCACCGGCGCGGTCAAGCGCGCCCGAGGCGGCCAGGCCCCGCCGGTGTACATCGGCGACCAGACGCGCGGAGAGGGCACCGTGCGCACCCTCACCGAGCAGGTGGCGCTGGAGACCCGCACCCGCATGCTCAACCCGAAGTGGTACGAGGGCATGCTCGAGCACGGCTACGAGGGCGTGCGCCAGATCGAGGCGCACCTCACCAACACCATGGGGTGGTCGGCCACCACAGGGCAGGTCCAGCCCTGGGTGTACCAGCAGCTGGCACAGACCTTCGTCCTGGACGAGGCCATGCGCGACCGGCTCGCCCGACTGAATCCGACGGCATCGGCCAAGGTGGCCAGCCGTCTGCTGGAAGCGCAGGCGCGCCAGTTCTGGTCGCCTGACGACGAGACGCTCGAGGCGCTGCGGCGCGCGGGCGAGGAACTCGAGGACCGCCTCGAGGGTGTGCACGAGAGGGCCATGGCATGAGCGGCGCGGCCGCCCGATGCACTGGCATGGAGGAAAACCGATGACCGAGACCGTGACCCTTCCGTTTCCCACCCACCGACGTCAGGCCCACCGGCCAGACGGGGAGGGCAGCGTGCAGGTGCAGCTCGACCCGAACGTGAAGATCGGCAACGCGAAGGTCTTTGCCGTCTACGGCAAGGGAGGGATCGGCAAGAGCACGACTTCCTCGAACCTGTCGGCGGCTTTCTCCAAGCTTGGCAAGCGCGTGCTGCAGATCGGCTGCGACCCCAAGCACGACAGCACCTTCACCCTCACCAAGAAGATGCTGCCCACCGTCATCGACGTGCTCGAGCAGGTGGACTTCCACTCCGAGGAACTGCGCGTCGAGGACTTCGTCTACGAGGGCTACAACGGCGTGATGTGCGTGGAGGCCGGCGGGCCGCCGGCCGGCACAGGCTGCGGCGGCTACGTCGTGGGCCAGACGGTGAAGCTGCTCAAGGAGCACCATCTGCTGGAAGACACCGACGTGGTCATCTTCGACGTGCTGGGCGACGTGGTGTGCGGAGGCTTCGCGGCGCCGCTGCAGCACGCCGACCGCGCACTCATCGTCACCGCCAACGACTTCGACTCCATCTTCGCGATGAACCGCATCGTGCAGGCGATTGGCGCGAAGTCGAAGAACTACAACGTCCGCCTGGGCGGGGTCATCGCCAACCGCAGCGCGGCCACCGACCAGATCGACAAGTTCAACGACCGCATCGGGCTGAAGACCATGGCCCGCTTCCCGGACCTGGATGTCATCCGCCGCAGCCGGCTGAAGAAGGCCACGCTCTTCGAGATGGAGGACTCCCCCGAGCTGAAGGCGGTGCAGGAGGAGTACCTGAAGCTCGCGGCGCGACTGTGGGCCGGCGTGGAGCCACTTGCCGCGGTGCCCATGAAGGACCGCGACATCTTCGACCTGCTCGGCTTCGACTGAGCCTCGCACACGCCTGACCATGGACATCCGCCAGGGAAGCTACCAGCAGCGTCGCGGGCAGATCGAGGACTACTTCGATCGCACGGCGGTTCGCGCCTGGGAGCAGCTCACCTCCACGGCGCCGGTGGGGCGCATCCGCGCCACCGTGCGTGCCGGGCGCGACCGCATGCGCGCCACCCTGCTGGACTGGCTGCCGGCCTCGATGCAGGGCCTGCGCCTGCTGGATGCCGGGTGCGGCACGGCTGCGCTGGCAGTGGAGGCCGCGCGCCGTGGCGCCGAGGTGGTGGCCATCGACCTGTCCCCGCAGCTCGTGGACGTGGCGCGCCAGCGCATCGCCGAGCTGGAAGACGGCGCGCAGCTGCTGGCACGCATCGAGCTGCGCAGCGGCGACATGCTCGACCCGGCTCTCGGGCACTTCGACCATATCGTGGCGATGGACTCGCTCATCCACTACAGCATGGATGATGCGCTGCGGCTCCTGCAGGCCTGGGCGCCGCGCACGCGCGAGTCGATGGCCTTCACCTTTGCGCCGCGCAACCCGATGCTGGTGGCGATGCGTTCGGTGGGCAGCCTCTTTCCGCGCAGCAACCGGGCACCCTGGATCGAGCCGATGGCCGAGTCCGAGCTGCGCCGGCGCATCGACGCCGCCCTGCGCGACGCGGGCTGGCAGGCGCAGCGCACGCAACGCGTCTCCAGCGGCTTCTACACCTCGCAGGCCCTCAGGCTCGTGCGCGCATGCTGATCGACCTCCTCCACGGCCGCCTGCCGCGTATCGACTGGACGCGTGTGGCCTCGCGCTACCTGCCCTTTGCCGACGTCGCCACGCCGGAGCTGCCGCTGGGCCGCCTGGTGCGCCTGGCGCTCTTCCAGGTGACGGTGGGGATGGTGGCGGCTCTGACGGTGGGCACGCTCAACCGCGTCATGATCGTGGAGATCGGCGTGGGCGCCTGGCTGGTGGCCCTGATGGTGGCGTTGCCGCTGCTGGTTGCACCGTTTCGCGCCCTCATCGGCTGGAAGTCGGACCGCCACCGCAGCGCCCTGGGCTGGCGGCGCGTGCCCTTCATCTGGATGGGCAGCGGGCTGCAGTTCGCGGGCCTGGCGATCATGCCGTTTGCCATCGTGCTGCTGGGCGGCGAGGGTCCGCTGCAGCTGTGGGCGGGCCACCTCGCGGCCTGCCTGGCCTTCCTGCTGGCCGGAGCCGGTGCGCAGACCGTCCAGACCGCGGGCCTGGCGCTGGCCACCGACCTGGCCACGCCGCGAACACGGCCTCGCATCGTCGCGCTCATGTACGTGATGCTGCTGCTGGGCATGCTGCTCAGCGGCCTGGTCTACAGCCTTCTGCTGGCCGATTACTCCGCCACCCGGCTCGTGCAAGTGGTGCAGGGCACGGCGGCGGCCACCCTGGTGCTGAATGTGGTGGCGGTGTGGAAGCAGGAGGCGCGGGACCGGTCCCGTGCTCGGCAGGCCGTACCGGACACCCCATTCCGGCAGGCCTGGGCCCGGTTCACCGCGAGCGGCCGCACTCCTCGTTTTCTGCTGGCAGTGGGGCTGGGTACGGCCGCGTTCAACATGCAGGACATCATCCTGGAGCCCTACGGCGCGCAGGTGCTCGGCCTGTCGGTGGGACAGACCTCGCTGCTCACGGGCCTGATGGCCGGCGGCTCGATTGCCGCCTGCGCGCTGGCCGCGCGGCTGCTCGCGCGCGGGGTCGACCCGCTTCGCCTGGCTGCGGGGGGTCTCTTGGCGGGCCTGGTTGCCTTCAGCCTGGTGGTCTTCGCCGACCCGATGCAGTCGCACGGGATGTTCCGCGCCGGGGTGGTGCTCATCGGCCTGGGCGGCGGACTGTTCTCGGTGGGCACGCTCAGCGCGGCCATGGCGCTGGACAGCGGCGGGCTGCACGGCATGGTTCTCGGAGCCTGGGGAGGCGTCGTGGCGACTGCGGCGGGTGCCTCGGTGGCGCTGGGTGGCGCCCTGCGCGATCTCGTCTCCACGCTCGGGCAGGCCGGAGCCCTCGGCGAGGTCCTGGCGACGGCCGGGGCCGGCTACGGCTTCGTCTACCACCTCGAGATCACGCTCATGTTCGTCACGCTCGTCGTGCTCGGCCCGCTGGTGCGACACCGCCCCGCAGCCGCGCCCGGGCATCCATCCAGCGACAGCCCGCCCCGATTCGGGCTGGCCGAGTTTCCCGGCTGACCGCAGCCCTCACCCGACACCCGATACCCGATAACCCGACAGGAGCACGCCCATGGGAACCGGAGCCATCACTTCTTACGTCGACGTCGCGCAGCTCGTGCTGTACGCCTTCTGGTTGTTCTTCGCCGGCGTCATCTACTACCTCGTGCGGGAGAACCGCCGCGAGGGCTATCCGCTGGAGACCTGGCGCGGGCCGCAGGCCGAGGGCTGGATCCCCATGCCCGACCCCAAGACCTACCTCCTGGCAGACGGTCACACGGTGACCGCACCCAGTGGCGCAGCACCGCTGCGCAACTTCCAGGGCGAGCGGACCCAGGGCTCGGACGGCACCCCCATCGACCCCGTGGGCAACCCGCTGCTGGCAGGCGTGGGGCCGGGCGCCTGGACCGAGCGTGCCGATCATCCCGACCTCGACCACCACGGCGAGGCCAAGATCCGGCCGCTGTCCACGGTACCCGAGTGCGGGGTGAGCGACCGCGACCCCGACCCGCGCGGCATGAAGCTCATGGACGCGAACGATGAGGAAGTCGGGACCGTGCGCGACCTGTGGCTGGACGTGCCCGAAATGGTCTTCCGCTACGTCGAGGTGGAACTGGCCGACGGCTCCCGTCGGGCCCTGGTGCCGATGACCTTCTGCCGCGTCACGCAGGAGCGGGTGAAGGTGCATGCGCTGCTCGCCTCGCAGTACGCCGACGTGCCCGCCACCCGCGCGGCTGACCGCATCACGCTGCTGGAGGAAGAGCGCATCTGCGCCTACTTCGGCGCCGGCCTGCTGTACGCCGAGCCGTCCCGCCTGGAGCCGCTGGTATGAGACCGGTCCTCAGGACGCCCGAGCGCGCCCCCGAGCACGAGCTCGAGGCGCAGCGCGGCCTGCCCGAGAAGCTGCCCGAGGGCGAGCGCATCCTGTGGCAGGGTCAGCCTCAGGCCGGCCTCGTCGCGCGCCGCATCTTCCACCTGCCCGTGCTGGCGCTGTACTTCACGGGCCTGCTGGCGTGGCGGCTGGCCGTGCTGGTAAACGATGGAAGCGACCTGCTGCAGGCCCTGCGCGGCTCGCTGGGGCAGATCCTGCTGTCGGCCACGGCCCTGGCGATCGTGGCCGTCCTGGCCAGGCTGACCTCCTCCACCACCGTCTACACCCTCACGGACAGGCGCGTGGTGATGCGCGTCGGCATCGTCCTGACCGTGACCTACAACCTGCCCCTTCGCAGCATCGATGCCGCCCACCTGCTGCGCCTGGGCAAGGGATGCGGGGAGATCGCGCTGGCCTTGCGGGGCGACACCCGCATCGCCTACCTGCACCTGTGGCCGCATGCCCGGCCCTGGCAGCTGCAGCGTACGCAGCCCATGCTGCGTGGCCTGCAGGACGTCGAGCGTGTGTCCGCGCTGCTGAGTGCAGCGTGGTCGACCGCCAATGCCCAGCCCGCGGTGGCCACACAGCCGCGCCGTGCCGATGAGCGGGCCGACGAGCGGCATCCGGCTTCCGTCACCGGCCTGGGCGCCGGCGCCGGCGCGGCCTGAGCACCATGACCACCCACAGCCTGGACACCCGCCCCGCCACTGCGTCCGCCATTCCGGCCTGGGCGCCGTGGGTGGCCGGCGCCGCACTGCTGGTGCTGCTGCTGGGCGTTGCGGGTCTGCGCCTGGGTGGCTGGAATCCCGCCCAGCCGCCGGGTGCTGCGCTCGTGGAGCGTCCGCTGCGCTTTGCCGACACCGCCGATGGCGGGGTGGCGGTGATCGACCACGATACCGGCGAGCGCGTCGCCCTCCTGCACGGCGAACAGGGCTTCGTGCGTGGCGTGCTGCGTGGCCTCGCGCGCGAGCGCCGGCAGCAGGCGGTTTCCGTGCAGCGCCCCTACCTGCTGAGCCTGCACGAGGACGGTCGCCTGCTCATCCGCGACGAGTCCACCGGCCGGCGCATCGACCTGGCCTCCTTCGGCCCCGACAACGCAGCCGTGTTCCTGCGCTGGCTGCCTCCCCGTTCAACTCCAGGAGCGAACCCGCCATGAGTGCCACCGAGTCCCTGCACAGCGCCGATGAGGTGCTGCAGCGCGCCCGCACCGACAACCTCATCAGCCCGCGCTTCTACACCACCGACTTCGACGCCATGAACCGGCTGGACGTCTCCAGCCTGCGCCGGGAGTGGGACGCGATGCTTGCCGAGTACGAGGGCGACAACAACCACGACCACTTCAAGCGCGACGACACCTTCGCCCAGGAGATCCGCACCCTCGACCCGGAGCTGCACAGCGAGTTCCTCGACTTCCTCGTGAGCTCGATCACCTCGGAGTACTCCGGCTGCGTGCTCTACAACGAGATCCGCAGGAAGGTCGACAACCCCGACATCAAGCAGCTGATGACCTACCTGACGCGCGACGAGTCCCGCCACGCGAACTTCATCAACATGAGCCTGCGCGACTACGGTCTGGCGGTGGACCTGCAGGCGCTCAAGGCCACCAAGGCCTACACCTACTTCAAGCCCAAGTACATCTTCTACGCCACCTACCTGTCGGAGAAGATCGGCTACGCGCGCTACATCACGATCTACCGCCAGCTCGAGCGCCACCCCGAGCTGCGTTTCCACCCCATCTTCCGCTGGTTCGAGCGCTGGTGCAACGACGAGTTCCGCCATGGCGAGAGCTTCGCGCTGATCATGCGCGCCAATCCCCACCTGCTGCAGGGCCTGAACCTGTACTGGGTCCGCTTCTTCCTGCTGGCGGTGTACGCGACGATGTTCGTGCGCGACCACACCCGGCCCATCCTGCACCGCGCCATGGGGCTGGAGCCCGACGAATACGACTACCGCGTCTTCGAGATCACCACCGAGATCTCGCGTCAGGTCTTCCCGGTCTCGCTGGACACCGACTCGCCGGCCTTCCGTGCCGGCCTGGCGAGCCTGGTCCAGGCGCGCATCCGTTTCGACGCGGGGCGCGAGCGAGGCGGGCTGACGGGGCGGCTGCAGCAGGCCGCGGCTGCCCTGTCCGGCGGGCTGACCTTCCTGAAGCTGTACTTCCACCCGGTCAAGCGCCACGACCTGCCCGCGCAGATCCGCGTGGCGCCGGTGTGGTGAGCCGCTCATGACCGACTACGCCCTGCCGCTCGTCGTCGCGCTGCTGCTGTGGTGGGCGGGCACGGGCGCGGTCCTGCTCCTGGACCGTCTGCCGCGGCACATGGGTGCGTTTGCCTTCTTCGTGGCCTCGCTGGCCACGGTGGCGGCGCTGGCCTGCATCGGACACTCGGCCCATGATGCCGGTGTCAGCGGGGCCTACGCGGGCTTCTCCTGCGCCATCCTGGTGTGGGGCTGGCACGAGTTCACGTTCCTCTCCGGATGGATCACCGGACCGCGCCGCGACGGCGTCACCCCGGGAGCGGCCCCGCTCAGGCGCCTGTCCGAGGCGGTGCAGGTGCTGCTGTGGCACGAGATTGCCCTGCTCGTGACCGCTGCCACGCTATGGATCTGGCTCGGGCGCAGCCAGAACCCGGTGGCCGCATGGACCTTCACGCTGCTGTACGTCATGCGCGTGTCGGCGAAGGTGAACCTCTACCTGGGCGTGCGCAACCTGTCGCTGGAGTTCCTGCCGGCGCACCTCAGCTACCTCGGCAGCTACTTTCGCACGCGCCGCTTCAACGGCCTGATGCCGTGGTCGCTGCTGGCAGGCGTGGTGTGCTCGGTGTGGCTTGTCGAGGCGGCCTCGGCTGCCGGGCCCGGGCGGCGCGCGGCGCTGATGCTGCTGGTGTCGATGCTCGGCCTGGCACTGATCGAGCATCTGATGATGGTCCTGCCGATGCAGCCTGCCGCGTTGTGGCGCTGGGCGCTGAAGCGACGGGTGGTGGCGCTGCGCTGAGCGCGCGCCGCCGGTTGCCACATACAAGGACGGGAGACGGACGAACGATGAAGGTCGACCTGTATCCCGCCGGGGGCGGGCCGGCGGTCTCCCAGGGCGGCCCCACTGCCCTGGTGATCGGCAGCGGATTCGGGGGACTGGCTGCGGCCATCCGGCTGAGCGTGCGCGGCTGGCGCGTGCAGGTGCTCGAGCGCCTGCCCACGCCCGGCGGACGTGCCCGGGTTCACGAGCAGGACGGCTTCCGCTTTGACGCCGGCCCCACGATCATCACCGTGCCCCAGTTCTTCGAGGAACTGTGGCAGCTGGCGGGGCGCCGCCTCGAGGACGATGTGAAGCTCGTGTCGCTGGACCCGTACTACCGCATCCGCTTCCACGACGGGCGCTGGTTCGACTACAGCGGCGACCAGGCCCACATGCGAGCCGAGGTGGCTCGCTTCTGCCCTGCGGACCTGCCTGGCTACGAACGGCTCGTGCAGGAGTCGGACATCTGCTACCGCGAGGGCTTCGAGAAGCTGGGCACCGTAGCCTTCGACAATATCGGCCACCTCGCCGCCGCGCTGCCGAACATGGTGCGCATGCGCGCGTGGCGCTCGATCTGGCAGCTGGTGTGCGCGCACCTGAAGGACCCGTGCCTGCGCCAGGTGTTCAGCTTCCACCCGTTGCTCATCGGCGGCAACCCGCTGAAGGTCACCTCCTCCTACAGCCTCATTCACAGTCTCGAGCGGCAGTTCGGCGTGCACTGGGCCATGGGCGGCACGGGCGCGCTCGTGCGCGGCATGGTCAGGCTGCTGGCTTCCCGAGGCGTGCAGGTGCGATGCCAGGCCGACGTCAGCCGCATCGTCGTCGAGGACGGTCGCGCCACGGGCGTGGAGCTTGCCTCGGGGGAGCGCCTGGCGGCCGACATCGTGGTCAGCAACGCCGACACGGCCTGGACCTACCGGCACCTGCTGCCTGGCGTGCGCCGCCGCGTCTGGACCGACCGCAAGCTCGAGCGCGCGAAGTACTCGATGAGCCTGTTCGTGTGGTACTTCGGCACAGACCGGCGCTGGGACGACGTGCCCCACCACCAGATCCTGCTCGGCCCGAGGTACGAGGGGTTGCTCACGGACATGTTCCTGAAGCATCGCCTGGCCGACGACTTCAGCCTGTACCTGCACCGCCCGAGCGCCACCGATCCGTCCGTGGCTCCGGCCGGCTGCGATGCCTTCTACGTGCTGGCCCCGGTGCCGCACCTGGACAGCGGCGTGGACTGGGCCGAGCGCGCTGAGCGCTACCGACAGCAGGTGCAGGCGCATCTGGAGGCCACCGTCCTGCCCGGGTTGTCCGGCCACGTGGTGACCTCCCGCGTCACCACGCCACAGCACTTCCAGGACGAACTGCTGTCGTTCAAGGGCGCAGCCTTCGGCATGGAGCCGCGCCTGCTGCAGAGCGCCTGGTTCCGGCCACACAACCGCAGCGAGGACGTGAAGGGGCTGTACATGGTGGGCGCGGGCACCCACCCGGGCGCCGGTGTGCCCGGGGTGCTGATGTCGGCCAAGGCGCTGGAGACCGTGCTGCCCCCTCTGCCGCAACACGCCGATGTGGCAGTGTCGCAGGCAGCCTTCAGCACCTCCTGGGGCACACGATGAGCGCGACGATCGAGATGCCCGCCCGCGAAGCCGGCCCCGCCGACCTGCAGGCATGCCGCCGGCTGATGAAGGGCGGCTCGAAGTCCTTCTTCACCGCCTCTCTGCTGCTGCCCGCGCGCGTGCGCGCGCCGGCCACGGCGCTGTACGCCTTCTGCCGGGTGGCCGACGACGCGATCGACGACAGTCCCGATCCCCGGCGCGCGGCGGCGGAGCTCCACCGCCGGCTGGACGCGATCTACGCCGGCGCACCGGGGCCGCACCTGGCCGACCGGGCGCTGGCCTGTGTCGTGCGCAGCCACGACTTGCCCCGTACGCCGCTGGACGCGCTGCTCGAGGGCTTCGAGTGGGATGTATGCGGCCGCCGTTACGAGACCATCGAGGACATCCATGCCTACGGCGCGCGCGTGGCCGGCACGGTCGGGCTGATGATGGCGCTGGTCATGGAGACGCGCGAGCGCGCGGCGCTGGCGCGAGCCTGCGAACTGGGCGTGGCCATGCAGCTGACCAACATCGCCCGCGATGTCGGTGAAGATGCGCGCATGGGCCGCCTGTACCTGCCCGAGGCGTGGATGCGCGAGGCCGGCCTGGACCCGCGTGCGTGGCTCGAGCGGCCGGTGTTCAGTCCGGCGCTGGCCAGCGTGGTGGCCAGGCTGCTCGACGAGGCCGAGCGGCTGTACCGGCGCGCCGAATGCGGGGTGGGGGCCCTGCCTCGGGACTGTCGCCCGGGCATCCAGGCTGCGCGACTGGTTTATGGCGAGATCGGCCACGCCCTGGCGGCATCGGGCCTCGACTCCGTCGGGAGACGCACGGTGGTGCCGCGTCGGCGCCAACTGGCCCTCGTGGGTCGTGCGATGCTGGCCAGCGTGGTGCGCCCCGGTCACCCCATGACCGAAGGTGCCTCGCAGGAACCGCTGGAGGCCGTGCGCTTCCTGGTCGATGCGGCAAGCAGCGGCGTGCTGCCCCGGCGCACCTTCTACCAGCGCACCGTCAGGGTGCTGGATCTCTTCGAGCGCGTGGGCCTGAGGCAGCGCGACGCGGCATGATGGCCCGCAGTCTGCTGGTGCTGCTGTACCTCGCCGCCGCCCTGGCCGGTGGCCTGGGCGGATTGAGCTTCGGGCTGCAGGCGGGTGGCGGGTGGCCGCTGGCCGTCGTCGCAGCGCTGTGCGGCACGCTGTTCTGCACCATCATGGTGGACGCGCTCGCTGACCGCCTGGCTGCACGCCGGCGACGCTGAAACCAGGCCGCCCGGCCAGTCGGCTGATTGGCCGGGCACACCCCTGCGGGTGTGCCGCGCTCAGCCGCGCGGAGACTTCGAGTCGTACTTGCGGTTGCTGCGCGAGAACTGCTTGAACAGCCAGAAAGCGAAGACGATCACCCAGGCGACGAACAGGATCTGATAGACCTTCATGGTTCACTCCACAGCTTCGGAGGGTTGCAGGGCCGGCCACTGGATCGGCCGCAGGCGGCCGAAGGTCAGTGTGCGCATGACGAGGCAGGTGGCTGCCAGCAGCAGCACCTCGACGAGGTACACGGCAGCATAGCCGGTCCCGGGCTGGGCCAGCGAGTTGCCAAGATATCCCTGAGTGGCCAGCGCGCCCATCAGGTCGCGCCCGAGCCCGCCCAGCGCCACGGCGGCGCCGGCTGCAGTGGCCTGCACTGCACCCCATGCGCCCAGGGCCAGGCCGACGTGTTCCTTCGGCGCGCCGTTCATCGTGAGGGTGAGCGTGCCGTGGCTGAAGACGCCACCGCCCAGGCCGATGAGCATCACGGCCGCAGCAAACAGCGGCACCGACGCTGCGAGCGACGCGCACACCACCGCCAGGAACGCCAGGACGCCGAGAGCCGCACCAGCCGCGGACATTCCGGCCGGATCGGCGCCTCGTGCGAGCACGCGGGAGGCCAGGCCGAAGCCGATCAGCCCGCCCAGCGCCATGGCGGCGGTCAGCCAGGTGGTGGCGCCCACCGACATGCCCAGCACTTCGCCCCCATAGGGCTCCAGCAGCACGTCCTGCATGGCGAAGCCCATGGTGCCCAAAGCGACGGCAACGAGCCGGCGACGGGCCTCGGCGCCGCGTGTGTAGGCGCTCCAGGCCTGGCGGAAGTCCGGGTCTGCCCCGGTGCCGGCCTGCTTCCTGGATCGCGAGGCGTTGCGCGGCTCCTGCTTCCACATCGACACCGTGTTGAGCACGAGCGTGGCCACGGCACAGGCCTGTATGACCTGCACCAGGCGTCCGGGCGTGAACTCGCTCAGGAACCAGCCGAAGGCCAGCGCGCTGCCCAGGGTGCCCAGCAGCAGCGACACGTACATCAGGCCGACTACCCGAGGATGAGACTCGCGCGGCGCGAGGTCGGTGGCCAGCGCCAGGCCGGCGGTCTGGGCGGTGTGCACGCCTGCGCCCACGAGCAGGAAGGCGATGCCCGCGCCCATCTGCCCGATCCAGGCGGGCCAGTGGCTGGCATCGCCCCGGCCGGCGAGCACGAGCAGGGTGAAGGGCATCAGGGCCAGGCCGCCGAACTGCAGCAGCGTGCCCATCCAGATGAAGGGAACCCGGCGCCAGCCCAGGGCCGAGCGGTGGTGGTCGGAGCGAAATCCGATGAGCGCGCGCATGGGCGCCCACAGCACGGGCAGCGCGATCATCACGGCCACGAGCCCGGCGGGCACGCCCAGCTCGACGATCATGACGCGGTTCAGGGCCCCGACGAGAAGCGCCAGCGCCATGCCGACGGAGACCTGGAAAAGCGACAGGCGAAGCAACCTGGCCAGCGGCAATTCTGGGCTGGCGGCATCTGCAAAGGGCAGGAAGCGCGGGCCGAGGCTGACCCAGCGGGAAACGAGGTCCCGACTCAGGCGGCTCACGAGGCTACCCTGCACCCGCGGCGCTGCGGCGGGCGTATCTGCAAGCGGTCGGCGGGTTCATGCCAACGCTTTCATGAGAAGAAGGGCAGGGGCGGCAGCCGGACGCACACCCCGGCGCGCGCCAACCCGGACCGGGCCACAGCCCGCCGAAGCTGGCGCACGCCGGCGGCGCGCCAGGCGCCGCGAGCGCCTATTTCTTTCCTGCGGTGTCTGCTGCCGCGGGCATTGCGGCAGCCACGGCGGCCGGCGGGCCGTTGAGGAAGCGCTTCACCCAGGTGGTGTTCGTCAGCAGGGCCACATGGACCGAGAACGAGCCGACGGCAACCGCGCCGAGGAACAGGGGAATGCCGACCGTGGGCTTCACGACCAGCCAGAGCTTTCCGTAGATCATGTCTGGGTCTCCTTCCGGTTCACTTCAGCCACGGGGAGTAGATGTAAGCGAACAAGTGAGCCAGAGCCGCGATGAATCCGAAGATCTGCGTGCCCTGGATCAGATGGCGATGAATTTCTTCCGATTGTTCCTCGGTGAGGCCGGTAGGCCACACCTTGTCGGAACCACTGTCACTGTCTGCCATGGGTCCTCCTAAGGGAGCTTCAAAACGCGTGCGCAACCCGCACGTGGGTCCTGCTGTCGACAAAAACCCTCATCGACAAAGTGTAATGTGACCAATACGTTCACGAATGTCAATTCAAAAGGACAGTACTTTCCCGTAGTTCGATGCGTCCGCGGCACACCCTGCTCAGCCGCGCCTGGGCATCCGCCAGGGCAGCAGAGCCTGCACCAGGGGCGAAGCGAAACGGCGCGCGTCCAGGGTCTCGTGCATGGCGACCACCTCCTCGCCGCACAGTTGCGCCTGCACCATCGAGCGCGCGTAGAAGGGGGTGTCCTCGAGCGTGCGCAGCACGCGGGCCGCCTGTGGCGCGATGGCGTGCCCGTCGTGCGGCTCGTCCGCGCCAGCGGCTTGCGGGTCGGCGGGGCCGGGAGCACGCAGGTGTCGCCCGATGCGCCAGCCCGTGGGGGCCAGGCCGATGCGCGGACCGAGTTGCACCGCCTGCTGGCTGCCGTCGGGCAGGAAGCGTGTGGCGATGAGCCGCTCGGCGCGGCCTTCGCGCTGGCGGATGTCGTAGGCCACGACGCAGCTGCCGTCGCTCAGCGGTGCGCGCATCCAGTCCCAGGTGGTGAAGGGTTCGCTGATGGGCTCGTCGCCCTCGTTGCTGTCCAGGTAGGCGTGGCCCTCCCAGTCGAGCCCGGGCGCGTCCAGGTGCACCTGCACGCGCGCGCAAGGGGCGATGGGCCCCCAGCGGTGGCGTCCGGCATCGTCCAGGCCGGCGACGAAGGTGCTCAGCGCCTCGGTGCGCACGCGCACCGTCCCGCGCACGCGCCGCGGCAGCGGGTTGGCGACCTCGTCGATGAGGATGGTCAACTCCCCATCGTCCCAGTGCAACGCGCTCGGGCCGATCCGGAACTCCCTGGTCGAGCGGCGCACATGGCGTGCGCCCCGTTCGGTCATCGTCCAGCGCGAGCGCCCTGGGCTGTACAGGCACACGTTCAGGGCGCAGTGCTCCTGCGCCACGGCCCGGCCCTGCTGCCACGCGCGCCGGTAGTACGGCGAGAAGACGCTACCGACGAAGGCGATGAGGGTCAGGGCGTGCCGGCCGTCGTCGCTGATGGCATCGACGTACCACCAGAGATAAGCACCCGGCTCGACCGGCGCGTCGAATCGAGGCGAGCCATCAGCGTGGCGGCCGCCAGCCGTCCGGACATCGCCGCCATCGGGACGCCCGGCCCCGGGTGCACGCTGCCCCCCGCCAGGTACAGCCCCGGCACCGGCGTGGCCGCCTCCGGCCGCCTGAACAGGGCCATCCAGCCGTGCGTCGCCGCTCCGTAGAGCGCTCCCCCGCTGCTCGGGAAGAGCCTGTGGAACGCCGCCGGCGTGCGGCGCACTATCCGCAACCGCTGTGACAGGTCCACCTGCAGGCCGCAGTCCTCCAGCAGCTTCCAGCATCGTTTCTCGCATGCCTCGGTCTCCGCATCCTCGAAATCCCGCTCGTCACCGTCGGCCGGTGCGTTGACGAGCATGAGCATCCGCTCGGGGCCTGTGGGGCCGGCCGAGTCGTCCAGGCGGTCCTGCGCGCACAGGTACACGGTGCCGCGACGCGGCAGCCGCCGGTGCCTGAAGATGTCCTCGAACTCGCTGGCGTAGTCCTCGTCGAAGAAGACGTTGTGGCGTGCCAGCGGGAATCCCTGCGTGTGTGCCCGCATCGCCCAGGTGACGGCCGACAGCGAGCGCGCGCGCGGCGGCACCGGGCGCGGCGCAGCGGGCCGCGCCGGATCGTCGAGCAGGCCGGCCAGCGCGCTCGCATCGCCGTTGAACACCACCGAATCGGCCGGCAGGACCTCGCCCGAGGCCAGGCGCACGCCGCGTACTCGGGCCTCGCGCACTTCGATGCCGGCGCAGCGCTCCCCGTATCGCACCTGCCCCGCCTTGCTGCGGACCAGGGCCTCCAGGGCGCGCGCCAGTGCCGCCATGCCCCCTTGCACCGCCCAGACGCCCTCCTGCTCCACGTGGGCCACGAGCATGAGCGTGGCCGGGGCCAGCCCGGGTGACGCGCCGCAGTAGGTCGAGTAGCGGCCGAAGAGCTGCTGCAGGCGGGGATCGGTGAAGCGGCGCGACAGCGCCCCGGACAGCGTCGCAAAAGGCCCGAGGCCGGCCAGGGTGGCCAGCCCGGAGGGCCCCAGGTCGGCGACCATCTGCAGGAAGTTCGGACGCGCCGATCGGATGTGCGGGCCTTCCAGCCGCCGGTACACGCGCGCGGCTTCGTCGCAGAAGGCCAGGTAGCGCCTGCCCTCGGCAGGCGTGGAGAACGCGGCAATGGCCTCGGCACTGGCCTGCCGGTCGGCCAGCAGGTCCAGCCGTGCCCCGTCTGCGCGCCAGGCATGGCGCGCCAGCACCGACAAGGGTTGCAGCGGCGGAAGGGCCGCCTTCACCGAGCTGCCCACCTCCTGGAGTAGTTCGTCGAAGACCCAGCGCATCGTGAACACGGTCGGGCCGGCATCCACCGGCAAGCCGTCGATCTCGATGGGTCGCATCTTGCCGCCGGGGCCGTCGGCTGCCTCCACCACCGTCACCTGCAGCCCGCGCGCGGCCAGCAGCAGCGCCGAGACGAGCCCGGCGATGCCCGCGCCGATCACCACGACGCGGTGTTCAGCCGGCGGCAGGCAGCGGGCAGGCATCGTCAAGGGCCTGGCCGTGCCAGGCTCCTCGCAGGGTGACCGGACGGAAGCGGACAAACATCCACTCACTGAAGAAGCCCTGCTGCCAGGACGCCTGGATGGCACGCTGGTGGGAGCCGTGCCGGGCGTAGGCGTCCATGGCGGCGGTGCTGTCCCACAGGCTGAAGGTGGCCTGGCGCACCAGCGGGGCCTCGCCCAGGCCGACTGCCAGCCGGCAGCCCGGCGCGGCAGCCAGCTCGGCCTCGGCAGGCGGGGAGTGTCGCCAGAACTCGAGCGCCCGAGACGGCCTGATCGCCGCGCGGGTCAGCGCGGCCACGGGCGCGCCGGGGTCGGCACTCGCGTCGGCTGCCATGCGGTGCCCGGCCCAGCTGCCGCGCGCGGAGGTGGCTTGCAGGACGACGCTGAACTGCTCGATGGCGCGGCGGCCGTAAGCCTGCGCGGCGCGCGAATGGGCGGTGAAGTGCTGTGCCTGCTCCAGCGTGTCGAAGAGCGCGAACACGCCCTGGCAGTCCAGGCCCGGACGCAGCCCGAACCCGCCGCCCTGGCCGCTGCCCAGGACCCTCGCAAAGCGCATGCCCGGCACCGCGCCCAGGCCGGTTGCGCCGCGTGCCAGGCGCCACAGGGCCCACGGCACCGCCGTCGGGCGCAGGCGGAACATCAGGAGCGCCGCCACGCCCGGGTCATCGCCCCCGAGCGTCGACACGGTGCCTACTTCTGTGCGGGCTTGCCTGCCGCAGCCACCTTCGTGGGCGGGGCCTTGGCGTCGGCAGCCGCGCTGGCGGTGGCCTCCGGCGGCGCAGCCTGGAGCCCGGCGTACAGCTTGGCCTGCTGCAAGCCGGCCAGCGGCTTGTTCACGCCCTGGTGGCAGGTGGCGCAATAGACCTTCGCCACGTCGCCCGTGGGCCCGAGCCGGTTGGGCGGGAAGGTGGCGGTCAGCGGCACCATGTAGTCGTTGTTCATCTCGCGTGCCATGCGGATGCCATGCCAGGCCGTGACCCGCTTGGGGATCCACTGGGAGAAGGCCTGCGAGTTGTGGCAGAAGGTGCAGTTCACCCCGAGGCCCTCGCTCATGTGCATCATCAGCGCATAGGACTTCTCCGCCGTCTGGATCGGCGCACGCGGCAGCTCCTTCTGAGGCAGGGCGCCGGGGCTGTAGACCCGGATCTCGTCCTTGCCAACCAGGTACGAGGAATACGGGTCGTAGGGCAGGGAGGTGAGTGCCACGGCGCCGATGGCCTTGTTCTGGCCGAAGTCGTTGCCGATGAAGGTGCTGGCGTTCATCTTCGGCGTGTCTGCCTTGAACCACACGCGCGCCGGCACGGGCTGCCCACGGTGGCAGGTGTAGCAGGTCACGCCCGTTTCGGCCACGTGCTGCTTCCAGTTGCCGTTGAGGTTGCGCGTCATCTCGATCATGCGCCGCGCCACCACCTTCGTGTACTTGGAATCCTCGGCCAGGTTGGCCGGGTTGTGGCAGTAGGTGCAGCCTTCGTTGGGGGCGATCCACTGCGTGATGGCAGTCATGTGCCGCACGAAGTCGGCCACCGGGAGGTCGCCGAGCACCTTTACGTTCTGGTAGATGTCCTTCGCGCGTGGGCCGGGCCCGTCAGGCGGGGCGGGCAGGTCCATCGGTACGGGTGGCAGTTCGGCCTGCCGCGCGGCTGCCGTGCGGGGGTTGACCGTCTGCTGCATGGCCGTGCCGCGAAAGCCCTGCTGGGTGGTCTGCATCGGCGGGCGCTCGCAGCCGGCCAGCAGCAAGGCGGCCAGGCCGATGGTCAGGACGGCTCGCAAGGTGTGCGCTCTCATGGCTTGACTCCCTGGAGGGTGGCCGGGTCGATGGCGGTGCCTAGCACCGCCGGGTAGGAGGGCGCCACGCCGTGCTTGACGGCCCACAGGTACCAGTTGTCCACGACGGTGCCGGTGAGCAGGATGCCGATGCCGCCGGCCAGCGGGCACAGCACCGCGAACCACCAGGCCCAGCGGTGGATGGA
>JBMOGN010000002.1:0-53968 GCA_049318345.1 Rubrivivax sp.
GCCAGTTGGAATGGCGGTCAGTGGCCACGAGGCGCACGCAGGCACCCAGCGCGCAGACCGTCTCGGTGAGCGCAGGCGCGAGCGCAATCACGCGCTGCGCCGGGCGGGCGAGGCTCACGGTGACACCGCGGTCGTCGACGACCGACACGGGCGCTGCGGCCGCCGTGCCGGGGTGCCCGGCCAGCATCCCCAGCGCCGCCAGCGCCATGCGCGCCACGAACGCCCCAAGCGCCACCCGGGCCACCGGCAGGCCCTTCACCGCGCCAGGCCCCCGCGCAGGTCGGCACGCACGCCGATCCACAGCTGGCGACCGGGCGCCTGGTAGTCGCGCGCGGCCTCGGTGCGCACGTCGCCGACATTGAGCAGCCGGGCCTCCAGCTGCCACGCCGGGGCCACCTGCCGGCGCGCGCGCAGGTCCAGCGTCGTCTCGGCGGCGAGCATGACGCCCCCGTCGGGCCGCTCGCCCAGGTGCAGCAGCGCCGCACCCAGCGTCCACGGGCCGGTTTGCCAGTCGGCCCGCACGCTGGCCTGCCGGGCCGCGCGCCGCGGCAGACGGGCGCCGGTGAGCGTGTCGCGCGCATCGAGCCAGTCGGCCTGCGCCTGCAGGGACAGCTCACCCACCCGCTGCGCGCCCGACAGCGACAGCCCCTGCAGGCGCGCACGGTTCACGTTGCGCGCACAGCCGAAGTCGAAGCCCGGGTCGGGCGGGCAGAAGCGGCGGTCGGGCTCGTAGCCGATGAGGTCGCGCACGCGGTTGCGAAACACCGTGGCCTCCACCCGGTTCGTGCCGGCCGACCAGGCGGCAGCGGCTTCGGCGCTCAGGCCCCGCTCGGGGCGCAGCGTGGGCACGCCGTAGAAGGGGTAGTGCAGGTCGTTGAAGCTGGGCGCACGAAAGGTGCTGCCCGCCAGCGCGCGCAGCCGCCAGCCGCCGCCGGCGCCGAAGGCCGCGCCCAGGCGCGCGGTGGTCACGCCACCGTAGTCGGAGCTGTCGTCGTGCCGGCCTTCGAGCTGCCAGGCCCACGGTCCGCTGCGCCCGGCCAGGGCCAGCACCGCGGCGGCCTGGCGCCGGCCGACATCGGCCGCGTAGCTGGAAGACGAAGCCCGCTCCTGCTGCTGCTCCAGCGCCGCGGTGAGGCGGCCCCAGGCCCCGGCGTCCCAGCCCAGCTGCGCGCTGGCCTGCTCGCGGGTGGTGCGGAAGCGGTCGGGCGCGCGGCCGCCGGCGGCGGCATCGTCGGCCGAGCGCCAGATACGCGCCTGGGCGTCCAGGCCGGGGCCCAGCGGCCCGCGCCAGTCCAGCGCGGCCGCGTCGGTGTGCACGCGGTTGCGGAAGTCGGGGCTCGGGTCCGGCGCGTAGGTGGGCGGCGGGTACTCCGCCGCGTCGTACTGGCTGTTGAGCGTCGTGCGCAGCAGCATGAGGCCCACGCGGTGGCCAGCCGCAGGCTGCCAGCCCAGGCGCAGGTGGGCGGAGCCCAGGCGGTAGCCGTCGGCATCGGGGTTGTAGCTGCCGAAGCGGTCGCCGGGGCGCAGCGCCGACACGCCTGCGCTGCGCTCGTCGGCGAGCGACGCGGACAGGTCCCAGGCCCCGCGGGAGCCCGCCAACGCGGCCGAGGCCTGCCGGCTGGCCAGCGAGCCCGTGGCCAGGTGCAACTGCAGCGCGTCCGGCCCGTCGGCGCGGCGGGTGAAGACCTGCACCACGCCGCCGATGGCGTCGGCCCCGTGCAGCGTCGAGCCCGGCCCGCGCAGCACCTCGATGCGTTCGACCTGCGCCAGGGTGAGCTGCTCGAGAGCGGTCAGGCCGAGCGTGGCCGACCCCAGGCGCACCCCGTCCACCAGCACCACCGTCTGCCCCGCGGCGGCGCCGCGCACCAGCACACCGCTGCCCTGCCCCGGCCCGCCGGCGCGGGACAGCTGCAGCCCCGCCTCGCGGCGCAGCAGGTCGCCCAGCGAATCGGCCGTGCTGTCGCGCAGCGTGGCTGCATCGATGACGATCACATCGCCTGCCAGACGGTCGGCGGCCAGCGGCTCGCGCGCGCCCGTCACCACGATGCGGGCGACCCCGCCCGCGGCCGACGGCTCCGCCGGCTGGGCGCGCAAGGCCGGGCCCAGCGGCGCCAGGCCGGCGACCGCGCAGGCCGCCGCAGCCGCGATCACCCCGCGGCCATGAACGAAGAACTTCACCCTCACCCCTTCCGTCCGCACTCCCCGTGCGGTACAGCCTGTCCAGGCTGGCCGGAAGGTCGAGGTCGCAGCCGCCACGCCGGGGCTCCCCTTTCGGGGACGCCGGCGCGCGCACTGCACCGCCCGCCGCGATGCCAGCCACCCGTGCACCAGGCCGGTATCCGGGCTCGCGAGTGTCGGGAACGCTTCCTGCCGGAAGCATCCCGAAGCGGGCGGCGCCTTCCCAGGTGAGGTTCTCACCCAGTGGCTGCGTGGCCGCTCGCTCCTCGCTGACCGTTGCGGGGGCAGCGCCGGATTCGACAGGCCGTCCTCTCGGATCCTGTCCCACCGGCTTCCCGTTCAACCCGCCTTCCGTGTGCACGAAAGGCAGGCACCTGGTGCAAGCGAGGTCGATGGTAGCGCACCCCGCCGGTATACTTCGGCTTTCCCACTGGGCAGTCCTCCCGGCGCGGCGCCGGGCAGTTCTGCCGGCAGCAATGACCAAGTTCGTCTTCGTCACCGGCGGCGTGGTGTCCTCCCTGGGCAAGGGCATCGCCGCGGCGTCCCTGGCGGCGATCCTCGAATCCCGCGGCCTGCGCGTCACCCTCGTCAAGCTCGACCCGTACCTCAACGTGGACCCGGGCACCATGAGCCCGTTCCAGCACGGCGAGGTCTTCGTCACCGACGACGGCGCCGAGACCGACCTCGACCTCGGCCACTACGAGCGCTTCATCACCACGCGGATGAAGCGCACGAACAACTTCACCACCGGCCAGATCTACAAGAGCGTGCTCGAGAAGGAGCGCCGCGGCGACTACCTCGGCAAGACGGTGCAGGTGATCCCGCACGTCACCAACGAGATCCAGGAATTCGTGCGCCGCGGCGCAGTCGACGTGGACGTGGCCATCATCGAGATCGGCGGCACAGTGGGCGACATCGAGTCGCTGCCCTTCCTGGAGGCCGTGCGGCAGATGAGCCTGAAGCTCGGGCCGGGCCACTGCGCCTTCGTGCACCTCACCTATGTGCCGTGGATCGCTGCGGCCGGCGAGCTCAAGACCAAGCCCACCCAGCACACCGTGCAGAAGCTGCGCGAGATCGGCATCCAGCCCGACGTGCTGCTGTGCCGCGCCGACCGCCGCATCCCCGACGACGAGCGCGAGAAGATCAGCCTGTTCACCAACGTGCCGCTGCACGGCGTGATCTCCATGCCCGACGTGGACACCATCTACAAGGTGCCCCGCCTGCTGCACGAGCAGTCGCTGGACGAGATCATCTGCACGCGGCTGCAGGTGCTGGCGCGGCCGGCCGACCTGCAGCGCTGGGACACGCTCGTGCACGAGGTGGAGCACCCGCAGGGCGCGGTGCGCATCGCCATGTGCGGCAAGTACACCGAGCTGTCGGACTCCTACAAGTCGCTCAACGAGGCGCTGCGCCACGCCGGCCTGCACAGCCACGCCCGCGTGGACATCGAGTACGTCGATTCCGAGACGATCAACGAAGGCAACGTGGCGCAGCTGGCACGCTTCGACGCCATCCTCGTGCCCGGTGGCTTCGGCAAGCGCGGCATCGAGGGCAAGATCTGCGCGGTGCGGTATGCACGCGAGCAGCGCATCCCCTACCTGGGCATCTGCCTGGGCATGCAGGTGGCCACGATCGAGTTCGCCCGTCACGTGGTGGGCCTGGAAGAGGCCAACTCCACGGAGTTCGAACCGGCCACCCCGCACCCGGTGATCGCGCTGATCGACGAGTGGCAGGACCGCGACGGCTCCATCCAGAAGCGCGATGCCCACTCCGACCTCGGCGGCACCATGCGCCTGGGCGCGCAGAGCTCCGACGTGAAGCCCGGCACCCTCGCCCACGAGATCTACGGGCCGGTGGTGACCGAGCGCCACCGCCACCGCTACGAGGCCAACGTGCGCTACCTGGAGCGGCTGCAGGCCGCCGGGCTCGTCATCTCGGCCCTCACGCAGCGCGAGCACCTCACGGAGATGATCGAGCTGCCGCGCGAGGCGCACCCCTGGTTCGTGGGCGTGCAGTTCCACCCCGAGTTCAAGAGCACGCCCTGGGGCGGCCACCCGTTGTTCAGCAGCTTCGTGAACGCGGCGCTGGACCACCAGCGCGCGCGCCAGTCCCCCATGCAGCGGGCGGCCGCATGAAGCTGTGCGGCTTCGAGGCGGGGCTGCGCGAGCCCTTCTTCCTCATCTCGGGCCCGTGCGTGGTGGAGAGCCTGGAGCTGCAGCTCGAGGTGGCCGGGCGGCTGCAGGAGATGACCACGCAGCTGGGCATCCCCTTCATCTTCAAGAGCAGCTACGACAAGGCCAACCGCTCCAGCGGCACCTCCTTCCGCGGCCCCGGGCGGGAGCGCGGGCTGCAGATCCTGGCCGAGGTGCGGCGCCAGCTGGGCGTGCCCCTCCTCACCGATGTGCACACCGAGGCCGAGGTGCCCGAGGTGGCGTCGGTGGTGGACGTGCTGCAGACGCCGGCCTTCCTGTGCCGGCAGACCGATTTCATCCGCGCCGTGGCGCAGTGCGGCAAGCCGGTGAACATCAAGAAGGGGCAGTTCCTCGCGCCCCACGACATGAAGAACGTGATCGACAAGGCCCGTGCCGCGGCGCGCGAGAAGGGCCTGCCCGACGATGTCTTCATGGCCTGCGAGCGCGGGGCGAGCTTCGGCTACAACAACCTCGTCTCGGACATGCGCAGCCTGGCCATCATGCGCGAGACGGGCGCCCCGGTGGTCTTCGACGCCACGCACAGCGTGCAGCTGCCCGGCGGCCAGGGCACGAGCTCGGGCGGGCAGCGCGAGTTCGTGCCGGTGCTGGCCCGCGCGGCCGTGGCCGTGGGCGTGGCCGGGCTCTTCATGGAGACGCACCCCGACCCTAACCGCGCGCTGTCCGACGGCCCGAACGCGGTGCCGCTGCGCCACATGCGGGCGCTGCTGGAGCAACTCCTCGCCCTGGACCGCGTGGTCAAGGCCCAACCGCTGCTGGAGAACGATTTCTCCTGCTGAACCCGATTCCTCCACTTTCCGAGAAGCTTTCCCCATGAGTGCCATCGTCGACATCGTCGGCCGCGAGATCCTCGACAGCCGAGGCAACCCCACCGTCGAGTGCGACGTGCTGCTCGAATCGGGCGTGATGGGCCGCGCGGCCGTGCCCTCGGGGGCGTCCACCGGCAGCCGCGAGGCGATCGAGCTGCGCGACGGCGACACCACCCGCTACCTCGGCAAGGGCGTGCTGCGCGCCGTGGAGCACGTGAACACCGAGATCTCCGAGGCCGTGGTGGGCCTGGACGCGAGCGAGCAGGCCTTCCTGGACCGCGCGCTGCTGAACCTGGACGGCACGGAGAACAAGAGCCGGCTCGGTGCCAACGCGATGCTGGCCGTGAGCATGGCCGTGGCGCGCGCGGCGGCCGAGGAGTCGGGCCTGCCGCTGTACCGCTACTTCGGCGGCATGGGCGGCATGCAGCTGCCCGTGCCGATGATGAACGTCATCAACGGCGGCGCGCACGCCAACAACAACCTCGACCTGCAGGAGCTCATGATCATCCCCGTGGGAGCGCCGAGCTTCCGGGAAGCGGTGCGCTACGGGGCCGAGACCTTCCATGCGCTGAAGAAGATCATCGACGCGCGCGGCATGAGCACGGCCGTGGGCGACGAGGGCGGCTTCGCGCCCAGCGTGGCCAGCCACGAGGCGGCCATCCAGCTGATCCTGGAGGCCATCGACAAGGCCGGCTACACCGCGGGCGAGCAGATCGCCATCGGGCTGGACTGCGCGGCCAGTGAGTTCTACAAGGACGGCCGCTACCACCTCGAGGGCGAGGGCCTGCAGCTGGAGGCCGCAGCCTGGACCGACATCCTGGCCACCTGGTGCGACAAGTACCCCATCGTCAGCATCGAGGACGGCATGCACGAGGGCGACTGGGACGGCTGGAAGCTGCTTACCGAGGGCCTGGGCAGCAAGGTGCAGCTCGTGGGCGACGACCTCTTCGTCACCAACACGAAGATCCTGAAGGAAGGCATCGAGCGCGGCATCGCCAACTCCATCCTCATCAAGATCAACCAGATCGGCACCCTCACCGAGACCTTCGCCGCCATCGAGATGGCCAAGCGCGCGGGCTACACGGCCGTCATCAGCCACCGCTCGGGCGAGACGGAAGACTCCACCATCGCCGACATCGCCGTGGGCACCAATGCCGGGCAGATCAAGACCGGGTCGATGAGCCGCAGCGACCGCATCGCCAAGTACAACCAGCTCCTTCGCATCGAGGAAGACCTCGGCGAGGTGGCGAGCTACCCCGGCCGCTCGGCCTTCTACAACCTGCGCTGAGCGCCGGCCCGCCTTGACCCCACGCTGGATCACGGTTGCCCTGGTCGCCCTGCTGGTGGCCACGCAGGGCAGCCTGTGGCTGGGCAAGGGCAGCCTGCCGTACGTGTGGAGCCTGCAGCGCCAGCTCGACTCGCAGAAGCAGCGCAACGGCGAACTCAAGGCCCGCAACGCCGCGGTGGCCGCCGAAGTCGGCGACCTGAAGGAGGGCCTGGAGGTCGTCGAGGACAAGGCCCGCAGCGAGCTGGGGATGCTGCGTCCGGACGAAGTGCTGGTGCAGGTCACGAGCCGGCGCTGACGTGGAGCCCTGGCGCGAGGCGGCCGCCCCGCTGCTGCTGCCTGCCTTCCACCTCTGGGGCAGCCCGGTCTCGTGGGCCGAGCTGGCCGGCAGCGTGCTCGGCCTGGCGATGGTGGGCTGCAACCTGCGCGTGCACCCGGCAGGCTGGCCGCTGGCGATCCTGAGTTCGATGCTGTACGCGCTCGTCTTCGCGCACGGCGGGCTGTACGGAGAAGCGGGCCTGCAGGGATTCTTCGTCGTCATCGCCGCCTGGGGCTGGTGGCAGTGGCTGCACGGCACGGCACACGACGGTGCAGCGCTGCAGGTGGGCACGCTGAGCACCGGCCAGCGCATGGCGGCGGCTGCCGCCACGCTGGCGGCCTGGCCGGCGCTGGCCCTGACGCTGGCCCACGGCACCGACAGCCAGGTGCCCTGGCTGGATGCGCTGCCCACGGTGGCCAGCGTCACCGGGCAGATCCTGCTCGGGCGCAAGCGCATCGAGACCTGGCCGGTGTGGCTGGCGGTGAACCTCTTCAGCGTGGGGCTCTTCGCCGCGCGGGGGCTGTGGCCCACGGCGCTGCTGTACGCGGTGTTCGCGCTGCTGTCGGTCTCCGGCTGGCGGGCCTGGCGCGCGCGCCTGTCCCGCACCGGTGGCCCGGCGCCCGGCCATGGCTGAGGCCCTCGTCATTGCCGTGCTCGGCGCCGAGAGCACGGGCAAGACGACCCTGGCTCAGGCACTGGCCGCCGAACTCGGGCAGCGCTTCGGCTGGCGCGCCACCTGGGTGCCCGAGACGCTGCGCGAGTGGTGCGAGCGCGCCGGGCGCACGCCCGCGGCCCACGAGCAGGCGGCCATCGCGGCCGAACACCACCGCCGCATCGCGCTGGCCGTGTCCGCCCACGAGCTGGTGGTGGCCGACACCACTGCGCTCATGACTGCCATCTACAGCCAGCTGCTGTTCGACGACGCCTCGCTGGTCGCACCGGCCGTGCAGGCCCACGCGTCGGTGTCGATCAGCCTGGTCACCGCCCCGGACCTGCCGTGGGTGGCCGATGGCCACCAGCGCGACGGGCCGCATATGCGCGCGCCGGTGGACGCGCTGCTGCGCACCCTGCTGCAGGCCCACGCGCTGCCGTGGGCGCCGGTGCAGGGCAGCGGGCCGGCGCGGCTGGCATCCGCCCTGCACGCCCTTCAGCCGCTGCTGCCGCGACCGGGCCGGCCTCAGTTCACGAGCGAGGAACCCGGCGGGTGATCGGCGTCGGGCGTGAAGAGCTCGCCCACGTCCACGGCATCGAAGCGGTAGTGCTGGCCGCAGAACTCGCAGCCCACCTCCGCCTGGCCGCGCTCGGCGATGATCGACTCCACCTCCTCGCGCCCGAGGCCGCGCAGCATGCCGCGCACACGCTCGCGCGAACAGGTGCAGGCAAAGCTCGGCACCAGGGGCTCGAAGGCCTGCACCCGCTCCTCCCAGAACAGGCGGCGCAGGATGGTGGCTGCGTCCAGCGTGAGCAACTCCTCCCGCGTGAGCGTGGCAGCCAGGTGGGCGATGCGGTTGAAGTCCTCGCTGAGGCCGATCTCGTCCTCGTTGCGCGCCCCGCCCTGCCCTTGCAGGTTGGCGCTGCCCTCCACGGGCAAGCGCTGAATGAGGAGCCCCGCGGCCATCTGGTCGCTGGCTGCCAGCACGAGCCGCGTGTCGAGCTGCTCGGACTGCAGCATGTAGTGCTCCAGCACCTGGGCGAGCTCGTGCAGCGGCTCGCGCCGGTCGCCGTGCAGCGGCACGATGCCCTGGTAGGGCTGCTGCCCGGGCAGACGCTCGCGCGGGTCCAGCGTGATCGCGCAGCGGCCCTTGCCGTGCGCGTTCAGCAGCGCCTGCAGCCCGTCGGCGGGCTGCACCTCGCCGTCCAGGGTGGCCGTGCTGCGAAAACTCAGGTCCGGGCGCGCCTCGGCCACGGCCAGCCGCACCGGGCCGTCGCCCTGGATCTGCAGGATGAGCGAGCCGTTGAACTTGATGTTGGCCTGCATGAGCACGCTGGCCGCCGTCATCTCGCCCAGCAGGGTGCGCACGGGCAGCGGGAAGGCGCCGCTGCCGCCGTGCTCGGGTTCGCGCCGGCGCAGCAGCTCGCGCCAGCTGTCGGTCAGGCGCACGAGCATGCCGCGCACCGGCAGGCCCTCGAAGATGAACTTGTGCAGCTCGCCCATCAGGTTGCCGGGCGCAGCGTGTCGCGGTGGCGCGCGGCATTGGCCACGTAGCGCTCGGCGCTCAGCCGCAGCAGCTCGAGCTGCGCGGGCTGGAGCTCGCGCACGACCTTGGCGGGCGTGCCCATGATGAGCGAGTTGTCGGGGAACTCCCGGCCCTCGGTGACGAGCGCGCCCGCGCCGACAAGGCAGTTGCGGCCGATGCGGGCGCCGTTGAGCACCACGGCCTGGATGCCGATGAGCGAGCCGTCGCCGATGGTGCAGCCGTGCAGGGTGACCTGGTGGCCGACCGTCACACCCTCGCCGATGCTCAGCGGCAGCCCCTCGTCGGTGTGCAGCACGCTGTTGTCCTGGATGTTGCTGCGCGCCCCCACCGTGATGGGCGCGTTGTCGCCGCGGATGACCACGCCGTACCAGACGCTGCTGGCCTCGCCGAGCGCGACACGGCCGAGCACGGTGGCGTTGTCGGCGACCCAGGCGGTGGGCGCGACCTGGGGAGATTCGCCGTCGAGGGCGTACAGGGCCATGGGGTGTCCTGGAAGGAAGAGGGGCATGAAGCGGCGAATCGATAATTGTAGGGATGGAGCTGCGCACACTCGCCCTGAAGGCCCTGGCCCTGAGCGAGCCGGCGGACAAGGTGCGCGCCACGAAGCAGGCCTGGGATGCCCGCATCGGGGGCCTCGCCGCCGATCCCGACGCCCACCTGGACGAGCCGCCCGGGCTGCCCGGACGACCGGCGCGACCCCGCCTGGTGGAGCCGGCGGCCGTGCCGCGCCGCTCGCCCTTCACGCTGCCGGGACGCGCCGCGCTGCTGCACGCCGTGGCGCACATCGAGTTCAATGCCATCAACCTGGCGCTGGATGCCGTCTGGCGCTTTCCGGGCCTGCCCGAGGCCTACTACGACGACTGGCTGCGCGTGGCGGCCGAGGAGGCGCACCACTTCGAGCTGCTTCAGACGCACCTGGCCACGCTTGGGCACGGCTACGGCGACTTCGACGCGCACGACGGCCTGTGGACGATGGCGGCGCGCACGGCGGGCGATCCGCTGGCGCGCATGGCGCTGGTGCCGCGCACGCTGGAAGCGCGGGGCCTGGACGCCACCCCGCCCATGCAGGCGAAGCTGGCCCGTGCCGGCGATGACCGGGCGGTGGAGATCCTCGAGCTGATCCTGCGCGAGGAAGTGGGCCATGTGGCCGTGGGCAACCACTGGTACGCGTGGCTGTGCGCGCAGCGGGGAGTGGAACCGGTGGCCCACGCCACGGCACTGGCCCGGCTGCATGGAGCACCGCGCCTGAAGGGCCCCTTCAACCTGGAGGCCCGGCGGCGCGCCGGCTTCAGCGCGCACGAGCTGGCGCACCTCGAATCCGCACAGGAGTGAGGCCCGGACATCGGCCACCCTGAGCCCTACACTGGGCGCACCCTCATCCCTCGCCTGCCCCTCTACCCGCTCGCCTGCCTGATCTCATGAGTGCCTCCGCCGTGTCCTTCGCCTGGGCCGCCCTGCTGCTGGCGGCCCTGACCCTGCAGCTGTGGCTCATCGGCCGTCAGATCCGGCATGTCGCGGCGCACCGCGACACCGTGCCGGCAGCCTTCGCCGGCACCGTCACCCTGGAAGCACACCGCAAGGCCGCGGCCTACACCATCGCGCGCAACCGCCTGGCCCTGGTGCAGGCCGGCGTGGCCGCCGTGGTCGCGCTGGGCTGGACGCTGCTGGGCGGCCTGGACACGCTGAACCGGGCGGTGGCCGCCTCCACCGCTGCGGCGTGGGGCCCGCTGGGCTACCAGCTCGCCCTGCTCGTGGCCGTCAGCCTGGTGGGCGGCCTCATCGACCTGCCCTTGTCCTGGTACGAGACCTTCCGGCTCGAGCAGCGCTTCGGCTTCAACCGCATGACCCTGCGGCTGTGGGCGGGGGACCTCCTGCGCCAGACCTTGCTCTCGGCGGTGCTGGGCCTGCCGCTGGCCGCGCTCGTGCTGTGGATCATGTCGGCCGCCGGTGCCGGGTGGTGGATCTGGGCCTGGTGCGCCTGGGCCGCCTTCGTGCTCGCCGTGCAGGCGATCTTCCCGACCTTCATCGCGCCGCTCTTCAACCGCTTCGAGCCGCTGCAGGACGAGGGGCTGAAGGCGCGCGTGAGCGCGCTGATGCAGCGCTGCGGCTTTCGATCGCGGGGGTTCTTCGTGATGGACGGCAGCCGCCGGTCGGCGCACGCCAACGCCTACTTCACGGGGATCGGCTCGAGCCGTCGCGTGGTGTTCTACGACACCCTGCTGCAGCGCCTGGGCCACGGCGAGGTGGAAGCGGTGCTCGCGCACGAGCTCGGGCACTTCCGCCACCGCCATGTGCCGATGCGCCTGGCCACGCTGCTGGCCACCAGCGCCGCCGCCCTGGCGCTGCTGGGCTGGCTGTCGTCGCAGGCGGCCTTCTACACCGGCCTGGGCGTGCAGCCCCTGCTCGGGCTGCCCAACGACGCCCTGGCGCTGCTGCTGTTCACGATCGTGCTGCCGCATGTGAGCCTGTTCGTCTCGCCGCTGCTGGCGCAGGTGTCGCGCCGCCACGAGTTCCAGGCCGATGCCTACGCCTGCACGCAGAGCTCCCCGGCCGACCTGCGCAGCGCGCTGCTCAAGCTGTACGAGGACAACGCCTCCACGCTCACGCCCGACCCGCTGTACGTGCGCTTCCACTACTCGCACCCACCGGCCAGCGAGCGCCTCGCCGCACTGCCCCGATGACGAGCGGCAGCGCCCTCGTGGTGGCGGTGCACGGGCGGCATGTGCTGCTCGAGACGGGCTGGGGCCAGCGGGTTCTCGGCCACCTGCGCGGGCGCCGCAGCGATGCGGTGGTGGGCGACCGGGTGCGCTGGAGCGCCTCGGGCGACGAAGCGGTGGTCGAGGAGGTCCAGGAGCGGCGCAACCTGCTGCACCGGCAGGACGCCTGGCGCAGCAAGTCCTTCGCCGCCAACCTGGACGCCGTGCTCGTGCTCGTGGCGGTGGACCCGCCCTTCGGCGAGCACGCGCTGGCGCGTGCCCTGATTGCCGCGCACAGCGCGGGCGTGCCGGCGTGGATCGGCCTGAACAAGGTGGACCTGCCGGCCGACTCGGCCCGCGCGCGGCTGGCGCCGCTGGCCGGCAGCGGCGTGGAGGTGGTGGAGCTGTCGCTGAAGGACACGGCGCAGGCCCGGGCGCGGCTCGCACCGCGCCTGCGCGGCCGCGCCACGCTCATCCTCGGGCCCAGCGGCGCGGGCAAGAGCACCCTGGTGAACCTGCTCGTGCCGCAGGCGCAGGCCCAGGTGGGCGAGATCTCGCGCGCCTTGCGCAGCGGGCGCCACACGACTACCGCCACGCGCTGGTACTGGCTGGGCGACTCGCCCGCCGACGGCGCCCTCATCGACTCGCCCGGATTCCAGGAGTTCGGCCTGCACCACGTGGCGGCGCAGGACCTCGCGCACCACATGCCCGACCTGCGGGCGCACCTGGGCAGCTGCCGCTTCTACAACTGCACCCACCGCCAGGAGCCGGGCTGCGCCCTGCACGCCGCGGTGCGAGACGGCAAGCTCGCTGCGGACCGGCTTCGGCTGTACACGGAGCTGTTCGACGAGCTGCAGGCGGCGCAGGGGGGGCGAGGCTAGCCCGTAGAGGGCCTGGCGGCGGCCGGGGCCGCGGTGAGAGGAGGTGAGTTCCGGGGGGAGCCAGCGCCGAGGCCGTGATCGGGCCTTGCTCAGCACCGCGCGGCCCGGCCGGTCTGCCGCGTGCGGACACAACACCTTCGCCCTGTCGTCAGGCTCGGGAGGGTGACGACACCGACCACATGGCGGAAAATGCCCAGATGCCGCCGCACCGTCGCCTGTCCGGCGCCGCCTACTGGATCATGCTGAAGCGCGTGGTCGTGATTGCGGGCGGCATCAATGTCGCCTGGGTGGTGCTGTACGCGCTGCTGGGCTCGTTGCCGCTCGTGATGCTGAGCGTCGTCAGCGTTGCGCTTTACGCGGCCTCGCGATGGCTGCTGGAGCGGCGCCGCAACCTGCTGGCCGCCGCGCTGATCTGGATCGAGGCGATCAGCCACGCCGTGATCGGTTCGCTGCTCCTCGGGTGGGACAGCGGCTTCCACTACTTCCTGATGATGCTGTCCGTTCCGCTCCTGGTCATCGGAACGCCGCCGCGGCGTGCGCTGCCGCTGACGGGCGCAGTGCTGCTCGCCTACGCGGCACTGTATGCCTTGTGTACCTGGCTGGGCCCGCTGCGCCCGCTGCCGCCGCTGCAGACCGGCATTGCCATGTGGGTCAATATCGTGCTCGTGTTTGGCATGTTCTACGCGGTGGCGGCCTACTACCGTGTGCGCGTCGTGGACGCCGAGCGGCAGCTGCTGCAGATGGCGACGGTAGACCCTCTCACGGGGTTGGCCAACCGCACCCAGTTCCACACGCGGGCGTCTGCGGAACTGAGCCGGAAGAAGCGCAGCGGCGAGCCGATCGCCCTGATGCTGGCCGATGTGGATTTCTTCAAGCGGATCAACGACGAGTTCGGCCACGACGCCGGCGACAAGGTGCTGGTGCGACTGGCCACGATGCTGCGCGAGGGCCTGCGCGACTGCGACGTGCTGGCGCGCTGGGGCGGCGAGGAGTTTCTGGCGCTGCTGCCTGCCTGCGACTGCCAGGGTGCATACGAGGTGGCCGAGCGGCTTCGCCAGGCCGTGGCTGCGGTACACATCGAGATCGGCGGCCGCGCAATCAGCGTGACGATGTCCTTCGGCATCGCCGAGGTTGATGAGGACCACGACCTGCTGAGCGCAGCGACGCGAGCCGACCGTGCGCTCTACCGCAGCAAGCACGAAGGCCGAAACCGTGTCACGGTCGATACCGAGCTCGCCGCTGGCGCTCTACAGGTCACTGATGTGGCGACGGCGCCCTTGACGGGTAAGGAGTGAACTTCCAGGGGGGGCGCCGTGGATGCAGTCCAGGCCAATGGCGACAGTCTCGCCAAGAGCCTTTATCTCCAGCGCCTCGCGTCACGCCGGCCCTTGCCCCTCACCCCAGCACATTCGCCAGCGACAGCAGCGCCACCATCAGCATCCACAGCACCACCGAGCGCCACACGAGGCCCACCATGCTCTGCAGGTGCCCCACCTGGGGCTCGGCACCGGCGGTGCCGGCCGAGGCGTCTGCGGCGTCCGTCAGCGCAGGCACGCCGGGGGACGGGGCGGCCCCTGAGGTGACCGGGGCGCCCGGGGCCCGCTCCGGCGTGACGCCCGGCGGCGCGCTGCCGCCGAGCTGCACGCCCACCGCGCCTGCGGCGGCGGCCAGGATGATCCCCTCGTTCGGATGGAGCCAGAGCCCGGCGTCGCGGCGCCAGGCGCTGATGGACTCCTCGAAGTTGCCCACCACCGCGAAGCCGAAGGCCGTGAGCCGCGCCGGGACGTGGTCGATGAGGTCGAAGAGCCGGCGGGCCAGGGTACACAGCGCCTCGCTCTGGGGCACCTCGCCCGGCCGCACGCGCGCGGACCAGTGGCGCCGGGCCACCTCGGCCAGGCGGTACAGCAGCGCACCCGCGGGCCCCAGGCCCAGCGCCGACAGCGCCACGAACCAGAAGAACACGCCGAAGACGTGCCGGTGCGCCGCCAGCAGCGAGTGCTCGATGACGTGGCGCAGCAGCGCCGTGCGGGGCATCTGGCTGGCGTCCAGGTCGCGCCAGTCGGCCAGCATGCGCCGGGCCTGCGCCTCGTCGCCACGGTCCAGCGCGTCGCGGATGTCGGTGAACCAGTGGCTGAACTGCCTGAAGCCCATGGTCAGCCACAGCACCGACACGTCCAGCGCCAGGGAGAGCAGCACGCTCGTGGGGCGCACCGCCAGGTACACCAAGCTGGCCAGCAGCGCCGGGCCGGCCACGGCCAGCCCCCACACCATCCACGCATGACGCGGGGCGCCGGCGTCGAGGTTGCGCGCCGTCCATTCGAGCCAGCGGTGCACGAGGCCGGGCAGCCGGCTGTCGCGCGGCAGCGGGCGCAGCTGCTCCAGCAGCAGGGCCAGAAGCACGGCGAATAGGCTCGTCATGGGCGCCGATGATAGCCAGCCGCAGGGCGCGGGCGGCGCCGGTGTGGTCAGTCCGCCAGGAGGCGGTAGAGGTTGCGCAGCATGGCCGCGGTGGCGCCCCAGATGAAGTACTCGCGAGAAGCCCCCTGCCATGGCATGGACAGGAAGTGCCGGGTCGAGCCGTCCGGCTCGTGCCACTCGTGCCAGCGGTGGTGCGCCGGCGTCATCAGGAAGGACAGCGGCACCTCGAAGGCCTCGGCCACCTCGAAGCTGTCGAGCTCGAGCTCGAAGGGCGGGTGCACCAGCGCCACCACGGGCGTGACGACGTAGTTCGTCACGGTGCGGTACACGGGCATGTTGCCCAGCACCTCCAGGTGCCGCGGATGCAGGCCGACTTCCTCCTGCGCCTCGCGCAGCGCGGTGGCCACCTCGTCGGCGTCGCCGGGGTCGCGCCGGCCACCGGGAAAGCTGATCTGGCCGGCATGGTCATGCAGGTGATCGGTACGCTGCGTGAGCAACACGTGCAGCCCGCCCTCGCGCGGCACCAGCGGCACGAGCACCGAGGCCGGCGCCGGCTCGCGGGTGGTGGCGGTGATGCCATCACCCGGGCGCTCGGGCTCGAAGCCGTGGCCGGGCATGGCCAGGCGGGCCAGCCGCTGGCGCAGTGCCCCCGGTTCGAGCTCGGCGCCGCCCAGGGCCCGCAGGTGCGCGTCGGTGCCGATCACGGGCACCGTGCGGGGCTGGGTGATGCGGGTGCGGGTCATGCACGCTGCCGCGCGCAGGCGGCAAGCTGGAACGACGAGGCCGCCCGCAGGCGGCCTCGCAGGGGCAAGGGCCCGGGCTGGCTCAAGACAGCTTGGCCTTGATGCGTGCGGACTTGCCGCTGCGCTGGCGCAGGAAGTACAGCTTGGCGCGACGCACGTCGCCGCGGCGCTTGACCTCGATGCTGGCGATCAGCGGGCTGTACAGCTGGAACGTGCGCTCCACGCCCTCGCCGCTGGAGACCTTGCGCACGATGAAGCTGGAATTCAGGCCGCGGTTGCGGCGGGCGATGACCACGCCCTCGTAGGCCTGCACGCGCTTGCGCGTGCCTTCCACCACGTTCACGTTCACGATCACGGTGTCGCCGGGCGCGAACTCGGGAATCGTCTTGCCGAGCCGGGCAATCTCTTCCTGCTCGAGGGTCTGGATCAGGTCCATCGGTTGCTCCATCGCGATCGTGCACGGGTCTGTTGAGGGAGTGGCCCGCCTGCGGCTGCCGGTGAAGGCAGGAACGCGCAAGGGGAATCACCCGGCAGAGGATCGAAAAGCCTTTGATTATAGCCCGGCTGGAAGCGAGCGCAGGAAGGCCTCGTCCTCCCGCGTCAGGCGCCCCTGGGCCCGCGCGGCGTCGATCAGGTCCGGGCGGCGGCGCGCCGTGCACTGCAGCGCCTGCTGACGGCGCCAGCGCGCGATCTGCGCGTGGTGCCCGCTGAGCAGCACCGGCGGCACGGCGCGCCCGTCGGGCAGCACCTCGGGCCGGCTGTAGGCCGGGCCTTCCAGCAGGCCGTCGGAAAAGCTGTCCTGCTCGTGGGAGGGGGCGTGCAGCACGCCTTCCTGCAGCCGCGCCACGGCGTCCAGCAGCGCCAGCGCGGGCAGCTCGCCGCCGGACAGCACGAAGTCTCCCAGGCTGATCTCGTGGGTGACATGGCGGTCGATGACGCGCTGGTCCACCCCCTCGTAGCGGCCGCACAGCAGCACGGCACCGGGCCCGGCGGCGAACTGCCGCACGAGGGCCTGGTCGAGCCGCCGGCCGGCCGGGGTGAAGTGGACGATGGCCGGCGGCGGCTCGGACTCGCCGCGATCAGCCCGCACGGCGGCCAGCGCGCGCTCCAGCGGCTCGGCCAGCATCACCATGCCGGGCCCGCCGCCGAAGGGCCGGTCGTCCACGCGCCGGTAGGTGTCGGTGGCGTGCTCGCGCAGCGGCCACAGCCGCACCTCCACCGGCCCGCCGTCGAAGGCGCGGCGCGTGATGCCGTGCGCCAGGTGCGGCGCGAAGAGCTCGGGAAAGAGCGTGATGACGTCGAAGCGCATCTCGGGTGGCCGCGCGCGGCGCGGGGCTCAGTAGTCCAGGCCCCAGTCGACCACGATGACCCCGCGCGCGAGGTCCACCTCGTCGACGTAGGCCTGCACGAAGGGGATGAGCCGCTCGGGGGAATCCGGTGCGTCCGCTGCATCGGGTGCATCGGGTGCATCGGGTGCATCCGCCGCCGGCGGAGCCTGCACGCGCAACACGTCGTGCGCGCCGGTCTCGATGAGCCCGGTGACGCGGCCGAGGGCCTCGCCGGCGCGGTTGCGCACCGCCAGGCCGATGAGGTCCACCCAGTAGTACTCGCCCGTCGAGGCGGTGGGGAAGCTGGCGCGGGAGACGAACACGCGCGCGCCCCTGAGGGCCTGCGCGGCGTCACGGTCGGTCACGTCCTGCACCGCGGCCACCACGGAGTCGCCCTGGTTGCGCGACTGCGTGACGCGCAGCAGACCGGGCCAGGAACGGGCCGGGCCGGGCGGCAGCGGTTCAGGCGGACGCAGGAACCAGCGCTTGCTGGAGAACAGCGCCTGCGGGTCGCTCGCGTAGGGCTCGACGCGGATCCAGCCCTTCACGCCCCAGGCGCCTGCGATGCGGCCGACTTCGACCGCATCGTCGGGGACGATGTCCTCCACCGTCCCCGGGTCGTCAGGCGACGACCGCCTTCTTCGCCTGGTCGAGCAGGCGGCTGACGGTGGGCGACACGCGGGCGCCCACGCCGGCCCAGTAGCTCACGCGGTCCAGCGCCACGCGCAGGCCCTGCTCGGCCCCGGCGGCCACCGGGTTGTAGAAGCCCACGCGCTCGATGAAGCGCCCGTCGCGACGCTCGCGCGAGTCAGCCACGACGATGTTGAAGAAGGGGCGCCCCTTGGCGCCACCACGAGCCAGCCGGATCACGACCATGTTGAAGAAACCTCGTCTGTTCAGTCGGTGACCGCCTCACCCCGGAGACACACAGGGCGGACAATCGGGGCCGGCGCCGTAGATACGCCCCGCTGCTCACCAGGGGGCCGTCGCCGAAAACCCAGCATTATAGGCCACGATGACCGACACCCTGCCACCCTACCGCTCCAAGACGCTGGCCACCTGGCTGGCGGTGACAGGCGGCACGCTCGGCCTGCACCGGCTGTACCTGCGCGGCGCGCAGGATGTGCTGGCTTGGCTGCACCTGCCCCCCACCGCGCTGGGGCTGCTGGGGGTGTGGCGCATGCGCGAGTTCGGCCAGGACGACCGGCTGTCGTGGCTGCTGCTGCCGCTGCTGGGCGCGATGATCTCCCAGGCGATGCTGTACGCGATCGTCTACGCGCTCACCCCCGACGAGCGCTGGGACGCCCGCCACAACCCCGGGCACGCCGGGCGCGCCACCGGCTGGGGCCCGGTGCTGGGCGCCATCGCCGCGCTCATGCTCGGCGCCGGGGTGCTCATGGGGACGATTGCCTTTGCCGGCCAGAAGTACTTCGAGTGGGCGCTGGAGGCGCCGGCGCAGGCCAGCGCGCCGCCGCCGGGCGCTCAGCGCAGCAGCACCGAACCCAGGCCGTAGGCACAGGCCGCCACGAGGGCGGAGGCCGGGATCGTGAAGATCCAGGCCCACACGATGGTGCCGGTCAGCCTGCCGCCGCCCCTGCGGAACCGCTTGCGCCGCCGCCAGAACCGCCTCCACCGCCACCACCGCCTCCCCCGCGACGGCGGCGACGGCGGCGACGGCTGCGCGTGGCGCCCTCCCCGCCCCCGGCCGCAGCGTCGTCGTCTGCGTGCTCCGCGGGCTCGTCATCCCCCGAAGCCTCAGCAGGCCCGGCCACCGCGGAGGCGTGGGGCGACGCCCCGGCCTGTTGCGACGCTCCTGCGCGAGCGCCGCCGCGGCGCGCCGGCGCGCGCGCCCGGGCGTCCTGCAGCAGGGCCTCGCGTTCCTCGTCGCTGCCCAGCGAGTAGTCCTCCCACCAGTCCGCCAGCTCGGCGCTCGCCTCGCCGACATCCGCGCGCAGGCGCAGGAAGTCGTAGCCGGCGCGAAAGCGCGGCTGCTCCACCAGCGAGGCGGCCGAGCTCGGCGTGCGGCGCTCGAAGCGCGGCTGCATCTGCCAGATCTCGCGCATGTCCCCCGCGATGCGGCCGCGCCCGGAGATGTCACCGATGCGCGCCTCGAAGACCGCGTCGATGGCCTGCTGAAGCGCGGGCTGCGGCGCCTCGCCGGCAGCGCGCGCCGCGCTCCAGCGCTCCTGCACCTCGGACCACAGCAGGCAGGCCAGCATGAAGCTCGGGGCCACCGCGCGCCCGTCGGCCACGCGGCGGTCGGTGTCCTGCAGCGCCAGGCGTACGAACTCGTCGCGCCGGGCAGTGTCGGCCCCGGGCGCCAGGGCGGCATCCAGCACCGGGAAGACGCCCCGGTCCAGGCCCTGGCGGCGCAGTTCGTCCAGGCTGGCCAGGGCGTGGCCGGTCTGCAGCAGCTTGATCATCTCGTCGAACAGGCGCGAGGGCGGCACATTGGCCAGCAGCGGGGCCATCTCGCGCACCGGCTCGCGCGTGCGCGGCTCGAGCGTGAAGCCGAGCTTGGCAGCGAAGCGCACGGCGCGGATGATGCGCACCGGGTCCTCGCGGTAGCGCGTGGCCGGGTCGCCGATCATGCGCAGCACCTTGGCGCGCACATCGGCCAGGCCGTGGTGGTAGTCCACCAGCGTCTGCGACAGCGGCTCGTAGTACATCGCGTTGACGGTGAAGTCGCGGCGCGCCGCATCCTCGACCTGCGGGCCCCAGACGTTGTCGCGCAGCACGCGGCCGCTGGCGTCGACGACATGCGACTTGCCGGCGAGCTCGCTGCGCGAGGCCTTCTCGTTGCCGGCCACCTGCTCGGCCGCCTCGGCGTCCAGCAGCGCGCGGAAGGTGGAGACCTCGATCACCTCGTGCTCGCGCCCGCGGCCGAAGACCACGTGCACGATGCGAAAGCGCCGCCCGATGATGAAGGCGCGGCGAAATAGCGACTTCACGCGCTCGGGCGTGGCGTCGGTGGCCACGTCGAAATCCTTCGGGCGCCGGCCCACGAGGAGGTCGCGCACCGCGCCGCCCACCACATAGGCTTCGTGGCCGGCCTCGCGCAGCGTGCGCACCACGCGCACCGCGTTGTCGTCCAGGAGCGACGGGTCGATGCCGTGCTGCGCCACCGGCACCTCCACGCGCTCGCCGAGCACGGGCACCGGCGGGGCGGGCGCGTCGGGCTGCGCCTTGCCGAGCAGCCGGGAGATGAACTTCTTGATCATGCGAAGAGCCTCAGGACGGGCCAGCCGCGCTCGGCGGCGATGTGCGCCAGAGCGGGGCCGGGATTCGTGGCCACGGGGTGGGTGACGCGCTCCAGCAGCGGGAGGTCGTTGGTGGAGTCGCCGTAGTAGGTGCTCGACTCGCAGCGCTCCAGCGCGCTGCCGCGCGCGGCGAGCCAGGCCTGCACGCGCTCGACCTTGCCCTCGCGCAGCGCGGGCACGCCGCGGATGCGGCCGGTCACGCGCCCGGCTGCATCGCGCTCGAGCTCGGTGGCCAGCAGCTCATCGATGCCCAGGGCCTGCGCGATGGGGGCGGTGACGAACTCGTTGGTGGAGGTGACGATGGCCAGCAGGTCGCCGGCTTGCCGGTGGCGATGCACGAGCGCGCGCGCAGGCTCGAGCAGCCGCGGCGCGATGACCTCGGCCAGGAAGCGCTCGCGAGCGGCCTGCTGCTGCGCGGGGCTGCGGTCGCGCCAGGCGGCGGTGGCGAAGTCGATGTAGGCGTGCACGTCCAGCGTGCCGGCCTGGTAGTCGGCGTAGAAGGCGTCGTTGCGGCGCTGGTGCTCCTGCGGGTCGGCCCAGCCGATGCGCACCATGAACTCGCCGAAGGCGTGGTCGGAGTCGATGGGCAGCAGCGTGCCGTCCAGGTCGAAGAGCGCGAGCCTCATGCGTCAGCCTCGGCCAGCATCTCGCGCAGCAGCGGCACGGTGACGGCGCGCTTGCGCGCCAGCGCGAACCCATCGATCTCGTCGAGCAGCCTCATGAGTGAGGGCAGGTCGCGCGAGAAGCGGTGCAGCAGGTAGTCCACCACCTCGTCGGCCAGGGTGAAGCCCCGGCGGGCGGCCTCGCGCGCCAGCACGCGCCGGGTGCGCGCGTCGTCCAGGGGCTGCAGCGCGTAGACCGCCCCCAGCCCAGGCGCGTGCGCAGGTCGTCGCGCAGGGGCAGGTCCACGGGCGGCACGCTGCCAGCGGCCAGCCAGGGCACCCCGTGAGCCTGCGCTTCGACCAGCAGCGAAAAGAGCCGGTGCTGCGCCGGCTGGCCCAGGAGGTGCACATCGTCGACCACGATGGTGGCCCAGGCCGGGTCGAAGGGCACCGCCGCCGCCTCCAGCGCGGGCAGGCCGCCGGGCACGCCGCGCGCCTGGCACCTCGCCAGGAAGGCCTGCAGCAGGTGCGTCTTGCCGGAGCCCGTCGGGCCCCACAGGTACACCGGCCCCGGCAACCCCGCTGCGGCGTCGAGCTGCGCCAGCACGGCCTCGTTGCCGTCGGCCAGGAAGTTCTCGAAGGTGGCCTGCGTGTCGGGCCGCAGGGCCAGCGGCACCTGTCTCATGGCCAGGCTCCGGCGTGGGCGCGCATCAGTGCAACCGCCCCGCGCCCGAGGCGCGCAGCCGCTGCAGCCGCTCGCGCAGGGCGCCCGCATCGGCGGCGTCGCCCCGGTGCACCAGGTAAGCCTGCAGGTCCTCGGCGGCGGCGTCGTCCGCGCCGAGCTCGGCCAGTGTCAGCCCCCGGTCTCGCCGCTCCTCCCACACCGCCGGCAGCAGGATCACCAGCCGGTCCAGCACACCCAGCAGGCGCGTCCAGTCGCGCGCATCGCGGTGGATGGCCTTGAGGTTGTGCAGCAGCCGGGCGAGCACCGCGCGCGGCTCGGCGGCCTGCAGGAAGAGCCCCAGCGGCAGCTCCAGTTCGCCCGGCAGGCCCTGGCGGCGGCGGTAGGGCTGCAGCCGGGCCTCGAGATCCTCGCGCGACAGCGAGTGACCGCTGAAGGGATCGATGACGACCTCGCCACGCGGCAGGCTGAGCTTGACGAGGAAGTGCCCGGGAAAGCCGACGCCGCGGGCCACCAGACCGGCGTGGGCGGCGAACTCCGCATACAGCAGCGCCAGCGTGATCGGGATGCCACGCCGCGTGGCCAGCACCTCGTGCAGGTAGCTGTTGCGCGGGTCCTGGTAGTGGTTCACATTGCCCTGGAAGCCGAGCTCCTCGAAGAAATAGTGGTTGAGCTGGCGCAGGCGCTGCAGCGGCGCGGCGTCGGCCGGGATGCGGCGGCGCAGCCGCACGCCCAGGGCGTCGATCTCGCACAGCACCGACTGCGCGTCCAGCTCCGGGTGCTCGTCCTGCGCCACCAGCACCGCCGCCTCCAGCAGCGACGGGCCGACGTCGTCGGCCACGAGCGAGGCGAAGTACTCCAGGGAGGTGGGGATGTCCAGGCGCAATCCGCTCATCGGGTCGGTCCTGGGCGGGTGGGGAGGCACATGGTCTGCAGTTTAGGCGCCGCGCCGCATGAACTGGCGCAGCTCCATGCCCGCCAGCCGCAGCACGCCGAAGTAGACCACCGCGCTGGCCACCAGCACCCCGGCCATGGCCCCGGCCCGGGCCCAGGGGCGCGTGCCCAGCGCCAGCCAGTCCAGCGCCGAGCCGGCCCACCACAGGCCCGCACCCAGCACCGCGCAGCCCAAGGCCACGCGCAACCCGTAGGCCGTCCAGCCCGCCGCCGGGGTGTAGACGCCCAATTTCAGCAGCCCGCGAAGCAGCAGCGCGGCATTGAGCAGCGCCCCCAGCCCGATGGACAGCGACAGCGCGGCAAAGCCCATCACGGGCACGAGCGCGGCGTTGAGCAGCTGCGTCACGATCAGGATGGCCACCGCGATGCGCACGGGCGTGCGCAGGTCCTGGCGGGCGTAGAAGCCCGGCGCCAGCACCTTCACCGCGATGATGCCCAGCAGGCCCACGCCCCAGCCGACGAGGGCGTGGGAGGTCTGGGCCACATCGTGCGCGCCGAAGCGGCCGAGGTGAAAAAGCGTGGCCACCAGCGGCTGCGCGAAGACCACCAGGGCCACCGCGCAGGGAGCGGCCAGCAGCACCGCCAGGCGCATGCCCCAGTCCAGCAGCCCGGAGTATGCGGAGGTGTCGGTGCGCGCCTGGGCGGCCGACAGCTGGGGCGTGAGCACGACGCCCAGGGCCACGCCCAGCAGCGCCGTGGGCAGCTCCATGAGCCGGTCGGCGGTGTTCAGCCAGGACACCGAGCCCACGGCCAGGTGCGAGGCGATCTGGGTGTTGATGAGCAGCGACAGCTGCGCCACCGACACGCCCAGCAGCGCCGGCGCCATGCCCCGCAGCACCCGCCCCACCCCCGGGTGCGCCGCCGCGGCGCGCAGGGCGGTGGGCGTGCCGCCTAGCCGCGGGGTCATGCCGATGGCGCGCAGCGCACGCCACTGCAGCGCGAGTTGCGCCACCCCGCCGGCCATCACCCCGAAGGCCAGGCCGTAGATGGGCTCGATCCCCGCCCGACCCAGCGCCGGGCACAGCCACACGATCGCGGCGATCCAGGCGATGTTCAGCAGCAGCGGCGTGGCCGCCGGCACGGCAAAGCGACGCCAGGTGTTGAGCACGCCCGCGGCCAGCGCCACGAGCGACATGCAGGCGATGTAGGGGAACATCACCCGCGTCATGAACACCGCGTGGTCGAAGGCCACCAGGCCCGAGGCCATGGCCCACACCACCAGCGGCGCCGCCACGATGCCCACCACGCTGGTGAGCAGCAGCGCCCAGGCGAGGATGGTGGCCACCGCGTCGACGAGCGACTTCGTGGCCGCGTCGCCCTCGGCCTGCCGCGTGGCGGCCAGCAGCGGCACGAAGGCCTGGGAGAAGGCTCCCTCGGCAAACAGCCGCCGCAGGAGGTTGGGGATGCGGAAGGCGACGTTGAAGGCGTCAGTAAGCGCGCTCGCCCCGAATGCGGCGGCCATCAGCTGCTCGCGCACCAAGCCGGTGATGCGAGACAGCAGGGTGAAGAAGGAAACGGTGGAGGCCGCCTGGAGGAGGTTCATCGGGCCGGGGCCGGCTCGCGCGGGCTGGGCCGGGCGGCGGGCGGCGCACCTGCGCGCACCGAGGACGGCCCGGAACCTCCTCATTATAGGCTCGCAGGCCCCGCCCGCCCCGCCTCAGGCAGCCGCCCGCCGCGATCGTGCTATACTCGACGGTCTTTGCTCATTGACCACCCGTATCGTCCATGGCCACCTCGTCCAAAGCCAAGAAGAAGACCGTCCGCATCGCCTCGGGCCGCAAGCGCGCACGCCAGGACGTCAAGCTCAACGCGCACAACTCCTCGCTGCGCTCGCAGTTCCGCACCGTGGTCAAGAACATCCAGAAGGCCGTGACGGCCGGTGATGCCACCCGTGCAGGCGAGCTGTTCAGCAGCGGCCAGAGCGTGATCGACTCCATCGCCGACAAGGGCCTGTTCCACAAGAACAAGGCCGCGCGCCACAAGAGCCGCCTGGCCGGCAAGATCAAGGCGCTGGCGGGCGCCGCGGCCTGAGCCGATTCTCCCCGCTGAAGAAGGGCCTGCGCTGCAGGCCCTTTTCATTGGTGCGGCCGGGATGGCGGCTGCGACTGGGCCAGGCCGTGCAACCCCTTCAGGGCCCCTGCCCCAGCTCCACCAGCCGCAGGTCGTTGTCGCGGGCGAAATTCATCACGAAGTCCCAGGCCATGGGCTCCACGCCCCGCAACTCCTCGCTGACCACCACCGCCCGCACGCCCTCCACCAGCCGCGGCACGCACAGCGGCGAGTAGCCGATGGGACGCGCCGCCACGGCGCCGGGCGGACGAAACGAGGACATCGCGCCGGCCAGGCGTTCGGCCCAGTCGCTCGGCCGGAAGGCGCGGCCGTCCCGGGTCAGGCCCAGGATGGCCACGAGCCGGACTCCGCGTTTGGGCACCGATTCCATTGGCGGTGATTGTGCCGCACGGATGCTGCGGCGCAACATCGAATCCGTCACATCCCTGGGCCGCAACCCGACGCGGGACTTAGAATGAATCGCGGCCGGCACGCGCCGTGGCCCCCCCCGGGGCCGGGTGTGCGCCGGCCGTTTTCATTTGCCCTGCCCGATGTCCCTCACCAAGGAGCCGACGAGATGAATGCCCCCGCCGACCCCGCCGTCACCCGGCCGATGCCGCACGTGATGAACACCTATGGCCGACTGCCTATCGCGCTGTCGCATGGCCGAGGCTGCTGGGTCTGGGACACCGAGGGGCGCCGCTACCTGGACGCGCTGGCTGGCATCGCCGTGAACACCCTCGGCCACGCGCACCCCAAGCTCGTGCCGGCGCTGCAGGAGCAGGTGGGCCGCCTCATCCACTGCTGCAACTACTACGAGGTGCCGCTGCAGGAGCAGCTCGCCGCCACGCTGTGCGAGCTCTCCGGCCTGAGCGCGGCCTTCTTCTGCAACTCGGGCCTGGAGGCCAACGAGGCGGCGCTGAAGATCGCGCGCAAGTACGGGCACGACCGAGGCATCGAGCGCCCGGAGATCATCGTCTACGAGCGCGCCTTCCATGGCCGCTCCATCGCCACGTTGAGCGCCACGGGCAACCCGAAGATCCAGAAGGGCTTCGAGCCGCTGGTGGGCGGCTTTGTGCGCGTGCCCATGAACGACCTGGCCGCCATCGAGGAGGTGGCGCGCACGAACCCGAACGTGGTGGCCGTGTTCCTGGAGACGATCCAGGGCGAAGGGGGCGTCAACCCCTCGCGCGTGGACTACCTGCAGGGGCTGCGCCGGCTGTGCGACGAACGCCAGTGGCTGCTCATGCTCGACGAGGTGCAGTGCGGCATCGGGCGCACGGGCAAGTGGTTCGCGCACCAGTGGGCGGGCATCGTCCCGGACGTGATGCCGCTGGCCAAGGGCCTGGGTTCGGGCGTGCCCATCGGCGCCGTGGTCACCGGCCCGAAGGCCATGAACGTGCTGGGCCCGGGCGCCCACGGCACGACCTTCGGCGGCAACCCGCTGGCCATGCGCGCGGGCGTGGAGACGCTGCGCATCATGCGCGAGGACCGCGTGATGGAAAACGCCGCCAGCGTCGGCGCGGTGCTGCGCGCGGGCCTGGAGCGCGAGCTCGGCGGCCTGCCGGGTGTGAAGGAGATCCGCGGCCAGGGCCTGATGCTGGGCGTGGAGCTCGACCGCCCCTGCGGCGTGCTCCTCGGGCGCGCCGCGCAGGCCGGCCTCATGATCAGCGTGACGGCCGACAGCGTCATCCGCATCGTGCCGCCGCTCATCCTGAGTGCCGACGAGGCGGCGCAGATCGTGGCCATCCTCGCGCCGCTGGTGCGCGCCTTCCTGGCCGAGCCTGCGCCGTGAAGCCGGGCGCCACCCTGATGAAGCACTTCCTGCAGTTCAAGGACCTGCGCGCCGAGGAGTACACCTACCTCTTCGAGCGCGCGCGCATCATCAAGACGCGCTTCAAGAACTACGAGAAGTACCAGCCGCTGGCCGACCGCACGCTGGCCATGATCTTCGAGAAGGCCAGCACGCGCACGCGCGTGAGTTTCGAGGCGGGCATGTACCAGATGGGCGGCTCGGTGGTGCACCTGACCACCGGCGACAGCCAGCTCGGCCGCGCCGAGCCGGTGGAAGACAGCGCGCGCGTCATCAGCCGCATGGTCGACCTCGTGATGATCCGCACCTACGAGCAGGCCAAGCTGGAGGCCTTCGCGGCGCACTCCCGCGTGCCGGTCATCAACGGCCTGACCAACGAGTACCACCCCTGCCAGATCCTCGCAGACGTGTTCACCTACATCGAGCACCGCGGCTCCATCGCCGGCAAGGTGGTGGCCTGGGTGGGCGATGGCAACAACATGGCCAACACCTGGCTGCAGGCCGCGGAGATCCTGGGCTTCACGCTGCACGTGAGCACGCCCAGCGGATACGAGGTGGACCCGGCCGTGGCCGGTATCCGCGACCGCGGCTGCTACAAGGTCTTCAACCACCCGCTGCAGGCCTGCGAGGGGGCGCATCTCGTGACCACCGACGTGTGGACGAGCATGGGCTACGAGGCCGAGAACGAGGAGCGGCGCAAGGCCTTCGTCGACTGGTGCGTGGACGACGAGATGATGGGCGTGGCGCAGCCCGATGCCCTCTTCATGCACTGCCTGCCTGCGCACCGCGGCGAGGAGGTCACGGCTGAGGTGATCGACGGGCCGCAGTCGGTGGTCTGGGACGAGGCGGAGAACCGCCTGCACGTGCAGAAGGCACTGATGGAGTACCTGCTGCTGGGTCGGATCGGCTGAGCACCGACTCGATGTCGCGGCCGGCACCGTCGATGAGACGCCGGCTCGCCAGCTCCGCGCGCTCCGGCGCGCGCGCCACCACGGCGTCCAGGATCTCCCGGTGCAGCGGCGGCGACAGCGCAGGCCCGTTGGGGCGCGCGGTGGAGATGCGAAAGCTCGTGCGCAGCAGGGCCTCCAGCGTCTTGCTCATCTGCTGCAGCATGCGGTTGTGGCAGGCCGCGATGAGGCCCTTGTGAAAGGCGAGGTCCTCGGCCACATAGTCGCCGCCCTCCTCGATGGCGCGGCGCATGCCCTCGTAGGCCGCCTCGACGACCGCGATCTCCTGCGGCGTGGCGCGCTCGGCCGCCAGCCGCACCGCCACGGGCTCGAGCACGCGGCGCATCTCCTGCAGGTCGTGCAGGAACTCCTGCGTGAGGCCGGCCTCGGCCTGCCAGGCCACCACATCGGGGTCGAACCAGTTCCACTGGCTGGAAGGCAGCACACGCGTGCCCACCTTCGGGCCGGTGACCAGCAGCCCCTTGGCCACCAGCGACTTCACCGCCTCGCGCACCACCGTGCGGCTGACGCCGAACTGCTCGCCCAGGGTGGGCTCCGGCGGCAGGCTCGTGCCCGGCGGATGCGCGCCGGCCACGATGGCGCCGCCCAGCGCGTGCAGCGTCTGGGCGACCATGTTCCTGGGGGTCATCCTGAAGGCCCGGGTGTGCTCAGTCGCGCACGAAGAGGGTGACCAGCGGCTTGGGGCCGGCCTGGCGGCTGCGGTGGCCGTGCAGCGCCGGGTCGAAACTTGCGCCCGCTGGCAGGAGGTCGGCGGAGTGGAAGTGCGAACCGGGGCCGAAGCGCCGCCAGCTGCCGTCCTGCAGGCCGATCTCCATCACGCCCTTCAGGATGAAGACCCACTGCGGATGCTCGGTGCAGTGGAACTCGCTGGCGAAGCCCGGCGGGCTCTCGCGCAGCTGGTAGCCGCCGCTGGGCGCCAGCGGCGACAGCCGCGCCTGCGGCTTGCCCTGGTCGAGCTCGATGCGCTCCTCGCGCCAGGCGGCGCGCCCGTCCGGGCCCGTGTGCAGGATGGTCTTCAGGAAGTGGGGCATGAGCGGGCCGGTGGACGGACGCCGGGCGTCCGGGTTCAGAGCGTGGCGGTGACGCCGCCGTCCACGTACAGCACGTGGCCGTTGACGTAGCGGGAGGCGTCGCTGGCGAGGAACACCGCCACGGGCGCGAGGTCTTCCACCTCGCCCCAGCGGCGCTGGGGGGTGCGGTTCATGAGCCAGGCGTCGAAGACGGGGTCAGCCGCCAGCCCGGCGGTGAGCTCGGTGCGGAAGTAGCCCGGGCCGATGGCGTTGACATGGATGCCGTGGGGCGCGAGGTCGATGGCCATGCCCTTGGTGAGCATCTTGGCGGCGCCCTTGCTGGCCGTGTAGGCCGCCGTGCCGGGCCGGCCGAGCTCGCTCATGACCGAGCAGATGTTGATGATGTGGCCCCGACGGCGGGGCACCATGCGCCGGGCCACGGCCTGCCCGACCATGAACAGGCCGTCGATGTTCGTGCGCAGGATGAGCTGCCAGTCGGCCACCGGCTGCTCGTGGAAGGCGCCGCGCCGGGTGGTGCCGGCGTTGTTCACGAGGATGTCGATGGGGCCGACCTCGGCCTCGATGGCGGCCACGCCGGCCTCCACCTGAGCCTCGTCGACGACATCGAAGGCGCGGTGGTGCACTCGCAGGCCCTCGGCGGCCAGGGCGCTCGCGGTGCGCGCCAGGCGGGCCCCGTCGCGCGCGTTGAGCACCACCGTCGCACCGGCCTGGGCCAGGCCCCGGGCAATGGCCAGGCCGATGCCGGTGGACGAACCGGTGACCAGGGCGATGCGCCCGTCCAGGCGGAAGGTGGAGGCGTCGATCATGCGGGGGCGTCCTGGAGGTGGCGGCGCACCGACGCCACGATGGCGCCGGGCTCGCGGTGGATGTCCTGCACCAGTGCGCCCTCGTCGGGCGCGGGAGGCTCGAGGGTCTGCAGCTGGCTGGGCAGCAGGGAGGGCGGCATGTAGTGCCCGCGGCGGCCGGACAGGCGGCCGGCCAGGAGCTCGGGCGGGCCCTGGAGGAAGACGAGCATCAGCCCCGGGTCGGCGGCGCGCAGCAGGTCGCGGTAGCGGCGCTTGAGCGCCGAGCAGGTGACCACCAACCCGGCACCGGCCGCGCGCGAGCGGGCCAGCGACTCGGCGATGGCCTCCAGCCAGCCCTGGCGGTCGGCGTCGGACAGCGCCACGCCGGCGGCCATGCGCTCGACGTTGGCCGGCGGGTGCAGCTCGTCACCTTCGAGGAAGGGCACGGCCAGCGCGTCGGCCAGCAGGCGGCCCACGGTGCTCTTGCCGCACCCGCTGACGCCCATCACGACGATGCGGGGCGAGGCCATCGGGCGGCTGCCGCCCTCAGGCCAGGCGCTGGCCCGAGTGACCGTCGAAGACATGCACGGCGGCGGGGTCGACGCTGAGGTGGACGGTGTCGTCGGGCTGCACCGAGGTGCGCCCGTGCAGCACGCACACCACCTGCTGGCCGGCGATGTCCAGCAGCAGCTCGGTCTCCGCGCCCGTGGGCTCCACGACGACGACACGGGCCTGCAGGCCCTGCGGCGCGAGCACGAGGTCGCCCGGGCGCAAGCCATAGTGCACCTCGGCGCCCTCGGCGGCGGCGCCGCCCGCAGGCAGCGGCCAGCGCTGGCCCAGCGCCTCCACGGCCCCGCCGCGCACCGTGCCGCGGAAGACGTTCATGGCCGGCGAGCCGATGAACTGCGCCACGAAGAGGTTGGCCGGGCGGTCGAAGAGCTCCAGGGGCGTGCCGATCTGCTCGATCAGCCCGTCGTGCATGACGACGATGCGATCGGCCATCGTCATCGCCTCGATCTGGTCGTGCGTGACGTAGACGGTGGTGGTCTTCAGGCGCTGGTGCAGCGCCTTGATCTCGGCGCGCATGGCCACGCGCAGCTTGGCGTCCAGGTTGGACAGCGGCTCGTCGAAAAGGAAGACCTTGGGGTCGCGCACGATGGCACGGCCCATGGCCACGCGCTGGCGCTGGCCGCCGGAGAGCTCGCGCGGGTAGCGCTCCAGCAGCTGGGCGAGGTTGAGGATGCGCGCGGCGTTGTTCACGCGCTCGTCGATGACGGCGCGGTCGGCCTTGCGCAGCCGCAGCGAGAAGCCCATGTTGTCGCGCACGGTCATGTGCGGGTACAGCGCGTAGCTCTGGAACACCATCGCGATGTCGCGGTCCTTGGACTCCAGGTCGTTGACCACGCGGCCGTCGATCAGGATGTCGCCGCCGGTGATGTCCTCCAGGCCGGCGAGCATGCGCAGCAGCGTGCTCTTGCCGCAGCCCGAGGGGCCGACGAGCACGACGAACTCGCCGTCGGTGATGTCGAAGCCCAGGCCGTGCAGCACCTCGACCTTGCCGTAGGACTTGCGAATGTCGCGAAAGGAGACGGATGCCATGTGGTGATCCCGCGGGGACTCAGCTCTTGACGGCGCCGGCCGTGAGGCCCGACACCATGTAGCGCTTGAAGGCGTAGTAGATCGCCGCCGGGGGCAGCGCATAGATGAGCCCGGTGGCCATCAGCAGCTCCCAGGGCGAATCGTCGGCCGACAGGAAGTTGCCCAGCGCCACCGCCAGCGTCACGTCCTCTTCCTTGGACAGCAGCAGGAAGGCGTAGAGGTACTCGTTCCAGGCCAGCAGCAGCGAGTAGGTCCCCACCGCGACGAGCGAGGGCACCATCAGCGGCAGGTAGACGAGCCGGAAGAGCTGCAGCGGCGTGGCGCCGTCGATGCGCGCGGCCTCGTCGAGCTCCAGGGGCAGCTTGTCGCTGGCCTGCTTGAGCACCCAGATGCAGTAGGGCGAGGCGATCGTCACCATCGCCAGGATCAGCGCCCACTGCGTGTTGAGCAGCTCGTAGACGCTCATCGTCTTGTACATGGGCACGGCCAGGAAGGCCGCCGGGATGAAGTAGGTGAACAGAGCCATGTTCATCACCGTGCGCCCGCCACGCACCTTCAGCCGGCTGATGGCGAAGGCCGCGCAGGTGGAGATGAAAAGGGTGAGCGCGCTCACGGCGGTGGCGATCAGGATCGAGTTGCCGAGCTGGGTCCAGAAGTGCGCGAGGTAGAAGTGCTTCTCGCCGAAGACGATCTCGAAGTTCTGCAGCGTCGGGTTCTTCGGCCACAGCCGGCCAGAGGTGGCGGAATCGCGCTCGGAGATGGCGAACAGGAACATGTGGTAGACCGGGATCACGGTCCACAGGAAGACCGGGATGCCCACCAGCAGCAGGCGCGCCTCGTCGACGACCCGCAGCGTCCAGGAGCGCCGCCGCCTCATTTGCTGAGCCTCTTCATCATGAAGTACACGAGCGGCAGCACCAGGGGCAGGGAGACGACGATCGCGGCCATGGAGAGATCCACCTGATCCAGCCGCAGGTAGCGGATGCCGAGCGTGGCCAGCACGTGCGTGAGGTCGGCCGGGCCGCCGCCGGTCAGCAGATAGACGCTGTTGAAGTCGCCCAGCGTCCAGATCGTCGACAGGATCGTGGAGGTGAGGTAGAGCGAACGCATCGAGGGCCAGGTGATGTAGCGGAACTTCTGCAGGCCGCTGGCGCCATCCACCGAGGCCGCCTCGTACTGCTCGGCCGGGATCGCCATGCGTCCGGCCAGCAGGATCAGTGTCCAGAAGGGCAGCGACTTCCAGATGTGCATCAGGATCGAGAAGCTCAGCGCGAGCGTCGGGTCGTTGAGCCAGTTGGGCCCGTCCAGCCGGGTGAGGTGGAAAATCGTCGAGTTGATGACGCCCCACTCCGGGTTGAGCATGAAGCGCACCGACAGGATCGTCGGGATGGACGGCACGGCCCAGGGCAGGATGAAGAGCACCGACAGCGCCTTGATCCACCAGCGCGAGTGCAGGAAGAAGCCCGACAGCATCAGCGCCACGAACATCTTCAGGTTGATGGCGATCAGCAGGAAGACGACCGTGTTGACCGCGGTGCGGAAGAAGATCGGGTCGGCGGCGAGCTTGACGTAGCTCTGCGGGTCACGCGCCAGCCACAGCCCGTAGCACACCGGGTAGATGACGAAGACGAGGAAGACGATCAGGTAGGGCACGACCAGCACCCGGCCCCAGAACTGCCAGGTCGACAGGCTGGCGGCGCCCGCGGGGCCGGTCGCGGCCGGATACGGGGCCACGGCGTCGGGGGTGCTCATGCGTGGTGAGATGGAGGGTGCGGGTCCGGGCGGCCCTCGAAGGGCCGCTGGACGGAGCGTAGAAAGGCCCGCCGGACCGGGAACCGGGCCGGCGGGCTCAGGCTGTGCAGGTCAGTTGGCGGCCACCTGCTTGATGCGGGCGATCATCTCGTCGACCGCGCGGTCCACCGGCACCTTCTCGTTGAGGACGCGGTTGGCGGCCTTGGCCCAGACATTCTCGTTGTTCAGCACCGTGAACTTGAAGTTCTTGGTGATCTCGAACGGCGTCGTGCCGGACATGAACTGGTTGTACACGGCCAGGCGGTGCGGGTCGCCCTTCCAGAAGGGGCTCTGCTGGGCCTTCTTCGTGACCGGGAACCAGCGCCCGAGCGAACCTTCCACGTACGGGGTCAGGTTGGCCTCGTCGAGCAGGAAGCCCACGAACTTCTTGGCCGCGTCCTTGTTCTTCGCGTCCTTGAAGATCACGCCCGTCTTCACCGCGGCCCGGTAGGTCATCTTGCTGCCGTCGGGCTTGTTGGGGAAGCCGGCGGTGGCAATCAGCTCGGTGTAGTTCTTCTTCGCCGTGGCGCGCTGGGCCTCGGTGAGCGTGGTGTTGTTCATGTCGTCGAGCCACTTGGCGGCGATGGAGATCGTCGCGTTGTGGGTCATGACGGTCGTCTTATTGTGGAAGGCGACGTTGTTGTCCGGGTCCTTCCAGCTCGTGGCCGACGGGGGCGCGCAGCCCTTGGCGTACACGGCCGTGTACTCCGACATGGCGTCGATGAGCCCCTTGCGCACGGTCGGGTCGTCCACCTGCAACTTGCCCGCGTCGCTGACGAGGCTGATGTTGTAGGCGTCCATGAAGGTCAGGAACGAGAAGAAGGAGTCGGTGGAGTCCACTCCCAGCGGCTGGCCGATGCCAAAAGCACGATTACCCGTCTTCTGACGGTAGGCGGGCTGCACCTTGTCGCACCAGAAGCTCCAGAAGCCCTTCCAGTCCTTCGGGATGTCGCTGTCCTTGAAACCAGCGTCAGACAGCATGTCCTTCCAGTACTGGATGTGCATGGTCTGCTGCTTGACCGGGAAGGCGTAGTAGGCCCGGTTCTGCGCGGCGTTGTTGTAGAGGAAGGTGGTGGACAGCGCGCGCGGCTCGAAACTGGCGCGCAGCGGGTCGAGGACCTTGGTGATGTCCTCGAGCTTGCCGTCGTAGGCCCACTTCGCGGTCACCTGGAAGTCGTAGGTGTCGGCGTAGGCGACATCCGGCGGGTTGCCCGAGTCGAGCGCGGCCACCGTCTTCGGGATCATGTCCTGAATCGGGAACATGGTCAGCTCGACCTTGATGTTCTTGTTCTTGGCCTCGAACTTCTTGATCGCCTCGAACAGGGCGTCGTCCTCTGCCTTGTAGAAGCCCTTCACCCAGAAGACGTTGAGCTTCGTCTGCTGCTGTGCAAAGGCCGGTCCGGCGAGGGCCACTGAGGCCGCCACCGCCACGGCGGACATCCAGGTCTTGAGTTGCATGGGGGGTCGTCTCCTTCGTGGTTTCGGGCGCACCTGCGCCCGCTGCACGATGGTATGACGATTGGAGGCCTGGCTGATCCGGGCTAACCCGTGCCCCGCCCCCGTGCTTCCCCTTAAGCGGCGGCCTTCGGCTGCGCCCGGCCGCTCAGCGGCACTCCGGCACCGGGGTGAGCACCGGCTGGCCCGAGAAATGTGCGCGCAGGTTGCCGAAGGCCAGGTCGGCCATCGCCTGGCGCGTGGCGGTGGTGGCGCTGCCGATGTGCGGGGCCAGCACCACATGCGGCATCGCGATGAGCCGCTGGGGCACCCGCGGCTCGTCGGCGAAGACGTCCAGCCCCGCGCCGGCGATCGTGCCGCGCTCCAGCGCCTCGATGAGCGCCTCCTCGTCCACCACCGAGCCGCGCGCCACGTTCACGAGGATGCCCTCCGGGCCGAGGGCTTCGAGCACGCGCGCGTTCACGAGGTGGCGCGTGCCGGCCCCGCCCGGGGTGATCACCACGAGGTAGTCGCTGGCCTGCGCCAGCGCGACCACGTCGGCGTGGAAGGCATAGGGCAGCTCCGGCTTGGCGCTGCGCGCGGTGTAGGCCACCGTCATGCCGAAGGCCAGGGCGCGCTGCGCGATCGCCTGGCCGATGCGGCCCATGCCCACCAGGCCCAGCCGCGCACCCGAGACCTTGCGCGACAACGGCATCGGCCCGTTGAGCCAGCGGCCTTCGCGCACGTAGCGGTCGGCGGCAGGCAGCTGGCGCGCAGCGCACAGCATCAGCCCGATGGCGGTGTCGGCCACCTCGTCGTTCAGGACATTGGGCGTGTGCGTGACCATCACGCCACGCGCCTTGGCCGTGGCCACGTCCACGCCGTCGTAGCCCACGCCGAAGACCGAGATGATCTCCAGCGCCGGCAACCGCTCGATGAGCGCACCCGGCACCTTGGACTCCCCGCCGCAGGCCACGGCGCGGATGCGAGGCGCGACCTCGGCGAAGGCTGCGGCATCGCCCTCGTGCAGGCGGTCGTGCAGGCGGAAGGCCCCCTGCAGGTGCGCCTGGTAGGCGGGGAACAGCCGCGCAGCGGCCAGCACGTCGATGGAGGCGAGGTCGGCCAAGGCAAACTCCTTCAGTAGGTGGCGCGCCCGCCAGTGATGTCGAACACCGCGCCGGTGGAAAACGAGCAGTCCTCGCTGGACAGCCACGCCACCATCGCCGCGATCTCCTGCACCTCGAGGAAGCGCCCCATGGGGATCTTGCCGAGCATGTAGTCGATGTGCGCCTGCGTCATCTGCTCGAACATGGCCGTCTTGGCCACCGCCGGGGTGATGGCGTTGACGAGCACGCCCTTGGTGGCGAGCTCCTTGCCGAGCGACTTCGTCAGCGCGATGAGGCCGGCCTTGCTCGCGCTGTAGTGCGAGGCGTTGGGGTTACCTTCCTTGCCTGCCACCGACGCGATGTTGACGATACGGCCGTAGGCCTGGCGCATCATCACCTGCGCGACATGGCGACAGGTGAGGTAGGGGGCGACGAGGTTGACCTCGATCACCCGACGCCAGACCTGCGGGTCCAGGTCCCAGGTGGTGGCGTTGCCGCCGGTGATGCCGGCGTTGTTGACGAGGATGTCGATGCGCCCGGCCTGGGCCAGGGTGGCGGCCGTGGCCGCGCCTACTGCGGCATCGTCGGTGAGCTCCACCGCCTGGGTGTGCACGGTGCCCAGCGGGGCGAGCAGCGCGCGCGCCGCCTCCATCTTGGCGGTGTCGATGTCCCAGATGACCACCGAGGCCCCCGAGCGCAGCAGCCGCTCGCAGGTGGCCAGCCCGATGCCCTGGGCGCCGCCGGTGACGACCGCCACGCGGTTCTTCAGGTCGATCTGGTTCATCGGGCAAGTCCTTTCAGGGCGGTGGGGTGGCCGGCGCAGTCGGCGATGTACTGGCGGATGATGTCCTCGAAGCTGCCCTCGGGATGCAGGCCCAGCCGGGCCGCGCGCCCGGGGCGCGCGCCGCGCGGCCAGTTGGCGACGATGCCGGCGATGCGCTCGTCGCGCTCGAAGCGCACCCGCGCGCGCACCTCGGGGCCGGCCACTGCCTCCAGGGCGTCGAGCATCTGCTGCACGGTGACGTTCAGCGCCGGCAGGTTCATGGCCGTGCGGCCGCAGAAGGCCTCGCGCGAGGCCTCGTAGACGGCGATCAGACCCTCCACCGTGCGCTGCGGCGAGGACACCGGGTGCGAGACATCCGGGGAGACCGGGCACACCGAAGGCTCGCCGGCCAGGGGCTCGCGGATGATGCCGCTGAAGAAGGAGCTGGCCGCGCCGTTGGGCCGGCCGGGCCGCACGGTGACGGTCATGAGCCGCGCCGCGCGGCCGTCCACGTAGCCCTTGCGCGTGTAGTCGGCCACGAGGTGCTCGCACACCAGCTTGTGCATGCCGTAACTCGTCTGCGGCGTGGGCAGGGTGTCCTCACCGACCAGCTCGGGCCAGAGCACGGCGGGGTCGGGGCCGTAGACCGCCACCGAGCTCGAGAACACCAGGCGCGCCGGGGCGTGGCCCTGCTGCACCCGCGCGCGCAGCGCATCGAGCAGGGCGCGGGTGCTGTCCAGGTTGGAGCGCAGGCCGAGGTCGAAGTCGAGCTCGCACTCGCCGGAGACGGCCGAGGCGAGGTGGAAGATGCCGTCCAGGGCCTCGCCGGCCAGCGCCTCACACTGCGTCAGCAGCGGCCCGGTGCGCACCTGCACGCGGGGGTGGGCGGCGAGGTCGGCCGGGGCGGGGAACTGGTCGGCCAGCACCAGCGTGCCCAGCGGCCGGCCGTCCAGGGTGCCGCGCGCCAGGAGGGTGCGGGCCAGGCGGGCCCCGATGAAGCCGGCGCCGCCGGTGATCAGCACGTTCATGTTCGGACTCGTTGGGTGGGTCGGCGCCGTGCGCCGGGGCGCGAACCGATTGACGGGGCGGCCATTCGGGGCATGATACCGCCCGCTCCGGCACCCTCCCCGCCCCTCACCCTCCTCGATTTCCCCATGAGCAGCAAGCCCCGCAAGCCCCCTTCCGAACTGCGCAGCCAGCAATGGTTCGGCCGCCAGGACCGCGACGGCTTCGCGTACCGCAGCTGGGTCAAGGGCAAGGGCGTGCCGCACGACCAGTTCGACGGCCGACCGGTGATCGGCATCTGCAACACCTTCAGCGAGCTCACGCCCTGCAACTCGCACTTCCGCACGCTGGCCGAGCAGGTGAAGATCGGCGTGTACGAGGCCGGAGGCTTTCCGCTGGAGTTCCCCGTGATGTCGCTCGGCGAGACGCTGCTGCGGCCCACGGCCATGCTCTACCGCAACCTGGCGAGCATGGACGTGGAGGAGAGCATCCGCGGCAACCCGATCGACGGCGTGGTGCTGCTCTTCGGCTGCGACAAGACCACGCCCAGCCTGCTGATGGGGGCGTCCAGCGTCGACCTGCCCACAATCGGTGTCTCGGGCGGGCCGATGCTCAGCGGCAAGTGGCGCGGCCAGGAACTCGGCTCGGGCACGGGCGTGTGGAGCATGAGCGAGCAGGTGCGCGCCGGGACGCTGAAGCTGCAGGACTTCTTCGAAGCCGAGAGCTGCATGCACCGCAGCCACGGCCACTGCATGACGATGGGCACGGCCAGCACGATGGCCTCGATGGTGGAGGCCCTCGGCGTGGGGCTGCCGGGCAACGCGGCCTACCCGGCCGTGGACGGGCGGCGCAACGTGATCGCACGCAACGCCGGGCGGCGCATCGTGGAGATGGTGCACGAGGACCAGAAGCTGTCGTCGGTCCTGACGCGCGAGGCCTTCGAGAACGCGATCCGCACACTGGCCGCCATCGGCGGCAGCACCAATGCGGTGATCCACCTCATCGCGATTGCCGGGCGCATCGGCGTGAAGCTCACGGTGGACGACTTCGAGCGGCTGGGCAGCGAGATGCCCTGCCTGCTCAACCTGCAGCCCTCCGGCCAGTACCTGATGGAGGACTTCTGCTACGCCGGCGGCCTGCCCGCGGTGATGAAGGAGATTGCCTCGACGCTGCACCTGGGCGCGGTGACGGCCAACGGCAAGACGGTGGGCGAGAACATCGCCGACGCGCAGAACTTCAACCCCGAGGTCATCAAGACGATGGCCGAGCCCTTCAAGGAGAAGGCCGGCATCGCGATCCTGCGCGGCAACCTCGCGCCGCGCGGAGCGGTGATCAAGCCCAGCGCGGCCACGCCGGCGCTGATGCAGCACACCGGGCGCGCGGTGGTCTTCGAGGACAGCGACGACTTCCACCGCCGCATCGACGACGAGGGCCTGGACGTCGACGAGACCTGCATCCTGGTGCTGAAGAACTGCGGCCCCAAGGGCTACCCCGGCATGGCCGAGGTGGGCAACATGCCGCTGCCGCCCAAGGTGCTGCGCAAGGGCATCACCGACATGGTGCGCATCAGCGACGCCCGCATGAGCGGCACGGCCTACGGCACGGTGGTGCTGCACACCGCGCCGGAGGCGGCCGCGGGCGGGCCGCTGGCCCTGGTGAAGAACGGCGACCTGATCACCCTGGACGTGGCCGCACGCTCGCTGCACCTGCACGTGGACGATGCCGAACTGGAGCAGCGCCGAGCCGCCTGGCAACCACCGGTGCCGCCGCTTTCCAGTGGCTACTGGAAGCTGTACATCGACCACGTGCTGCAGGCTGACGAGGGCGCGGACCTCGACTTCCTGGTCGGCAAGCGCGGGGCCTTCGTGCCCAAGGACAACCACTGAGAAGGCCATCGGACATGAACAGGACTGCACTCGTCACGGGCGCCAGTAGCGGCATCGGCAAGGCCTGCGCGCTCGCGCTGCTGAAGGAAGGCTGGCACGTGGCCCTGGCCGGGCGCCGCGCCGAGGCCCTGCAGGCCGCGGTGGCCGAGGCCGGGCCCGAGGCGGCCGGCCGGGCGCTGCCGCTGCCCTGCGACGTGAGCGACGACGAGGCCGTGGCGGCGATGTTCGCGCAGGTGCGCGCGCGTTTCGGCCGCCTGGACCTGCTCTTCAACAACGCCGGGATCTCCCCGCGTGCCACCACCCCCGACGACCTGAGCGCGGCGGAGTGGCGCGCCGCGGTGGCCACCAACCTCAACGGGATGTTCTACTGCCTGTCGCACGCCTTCCGGCTCATGCGCGAGCAGCAGCCCCAGGGCGGGCGCATCATCAACAACGGCTCGATCTCCGCGCACGCGCCGCGGCCCGGGTCGATCGCCTACACGGCCACCAAGCACGCGATCAGCGGGCTGACCAAGACCGCCTCGCTGGACGGGCGGCCCTTCGACATCGCAGTGGGCCAGATCGACATCGGCAACGTGGCCAGCGACATGACCGAGCGCATGGTGCGCGGCGTGCCGCAGGCCGACGGCAGCGTCCGCGCCGAGCCGCGCATGGACATGTCGGCCGTGGTGGAGACCTTCCTGGCCATGGCGCGCATGCCGCTGTCGGCCAACGTGCTCAACGCCACCGTCATGGCCACCAAGATGCCCTTCGTGGGCCGCGGCTGAGGCGCGCCTCGCGACCGCGCGGCGCCCTGTCTGCCCTCCCAGGAGTTCCCGATGTCCCTGTCCTGCCAGATCCACGGCGCGCTCGACCTGCGCCTGGAAGACGAGATGCCCCCGCCGCTGGGCCCGCACGACGTGCTGCTGCGCCTGGGCGCGGGCGGCATCTGCGGCTCCGACCTGCACTACTTCAAGGAAGGACGCGTGGGCGCCTTCGTGGTGCGCGAGCCGCTGGTGCCCGGGCACGAGGCCTCGGGGGTGGTGGAGGCGGTGGGCGCGTCGGTGCAGGCGGTGCGGCCCGGGCAGAAGGTGGCGATCAACCCGTCGCACCCTTGCGGCGTGTGCGACTACTGCCGCGCGGGCCGGGGCAACCTGTGCCGCCGCATGCACTTCCTGGGCAGCGCAAGCGTGTTCCCGCACGCGCAGGGCATGTTCCGCGACCGCTTCGTCATGGGCGAGCGCCAGCTCACGCCCATCGACGAGCCGCACATCACGCTGGGCGAGATCGCCTGCGCGGAGCCGCTGTCCATCGGGCTGCACGCCCTGCATCGCGCCGGGCCGGTGCTGGGCGAGACCGTGCTCGTCACGGGCGCAGGCACCATCGGCTGCATGACGGTGCTGGCCGCACGCATGGCCGGCGCGGCCCAGGTGATCTGCTGCGACGTGAGCGAACGGGCGCTGGAGATGGCCCGCACCGTGGGCGCCGACCGCACGGTGCGCAGCGACCAGGTCGCCGCCGCCGAGCTCGCGGATGTCGCCGACGTGTCGGTGGAAGCCGCCGGCAGCGCGGCCGCCCTGGGCACCTGCCTCGTGGCCACGCGCCGCGGCGGGCGGATCATCCAGGTGGGGACCCTGCCGCCGGAGATCCCCTTCCCGGCCAACAGCCTCATGGCGCGCGAGCTCGACTACCGCGGCGCGTTCCGCGCCCACCTGGAGTTCGACTGGGCCGTGCAGGCCATCCGCACGCGGCGCGTGGACGTGCGCCCGCTGATCACCGCGACGCTGCCGCTGACGCACTCGCGCGAGGCCTTCGAGCTGGCCCTGGACAAGAGCCGCAGCACCAAGGTGCAGCTCGTGGCCTCGGCCTGATCGGCCTGATCGGCCTTAGCGGCGTGACCCTGCACGAGCCTCCCGGCGCCTTCCTCACCGAACCCCTTTCACGGAGAACCCCACCATGAGCTCTCGCCTCGTCGGCAAGACCGCCTTCGTCACCGCTGCCGGACAGGGCATCGGACGCGCCACCGCCGAAGCCTTCGCGCGCGAAGGCGCGCACGTCATCGCCACCGACCTGGACACCGGGCTGCTGGCGGCCCTGCAGGGCCAGCCGGGCTTCACGGTGGAGCGGCTGGACGCGCTGGACGCTGCGGCCATCGCCGACGCCGCGCGGCGCCACCCCCAGGTGGACATCCTCTTCAACGCCGCGGGCTTCGTGCACCACGGCTCGGTGCTGGACTGCACCGAGGAGCAGTGGGACTTCGCCTTCAACCTGAACGTGCGCTCGATGTTCCGCACGATCAAGGCCTTCCTGCCGGCCATGCTGGAGCGGGGCAACGGCTCCATCGTCAACGTGGCCTCGGGTGCGAGCAGCATGAAGGCCGCGGCCAACCGGTTCGTCTACGCGTCCACGAAGGCCGCGGTGGTGGGCCTGACAAAGTCGGTGGCCATCGACACCGTGAACCGCGGCGTGCGCTGCAACGCGATCTGCCCGGGCACCATCGAGTCGCCTTCGCTGCGCCAGCGCATCGACGCGCTGGCCCGCAGCAGCGGCAAGTCGCTGCAGGAGGTCGAGGCGATGTTCGTGGCGCGCCAGCCCATGGGCCGCCTGGGCACGGCCGACGAGGTGGCCGCCATGGCCGTCTACCTCGCCGGCGACGAGTCGCGCTTCACCACGGGCACGACGATGATGGTGGACGGCGGCTGGACTCTGTGAGAATTCCCGTCGGCCCCGTGCCTACCCCCTGTCATCCACCCCCCGCCACCCGGCCTCCGTACTTCTCCAAGGACTGCGAATGAAGCTGCTGCGACACGGCCCCAAGGGCCAGGAACGCCCCGCCCTGCTCGATGCCACCGGTCAGGTGCGCGACCTGAGTGCGCTCATGCCCGACATCACCCCGGCCACCCTCTCGCCCGCGGGGCTGGCGGCGCTGGCCAGCGTGGACGTGGGCACCCTGCCGGTGGTCGCCCCCGGCGAGCTCGCGGTGCCGTGGTCGGGCATGGGCAAGTTCATCTGCATCGGCCTGAACTACAGCGACCACGCGGCCGAGACCGGCTCGCCGATTCCGAAGGAGCCGATCGTCTTCATGAAGCCCACGAGCGTGGCCGTGGGCTGCAACCACGCCGTCGTGCTGCCGCAGGGCTCGGTGAAGACCGACTGGGAGGTGGAGCTCGGGGTGGTGATCGGCTCCACCGCGCGCTACGTGAGCGAGGCCGACGCGCTGAAGCACGTGGCCGGCTACTGCGTCGTCAACGACGTCTCCGAGCGCGAGTACCAGATCGAGCGCGGCGGCACCTGGGACAAGGGCAAGGGCTGCGACACCTTCGGCCCCGTGGGCCCGTGGATGGTCACGGCCGACGAGGTCGGCGACCCGCAGAACCTGTCGATGTGGCTGGAGGTCAATGGCCACCGCTGGCAGAACGGCAGCACCCGCACCATGATCTTCGGCGTGGCGCAGCTCGTCTCGTACGTGAGCCGCTTCATGAGCCTGTACCCCGGCGACCTCATCACCACCGGCACCCCGCCCGGCGTGGGCCTGGGCGCCAAGCCCACCCCCGTGTACCTCAAGCCTGGCGACGTGATGCGCCTGGGCATCGAGAAGCTAGGCGAGCAGCGGCAGGCTGTGCACGCCTGGGATCCGGCGCTGATCGACGCCTGATACGCGCGCCAGGGGACCGGCGGCTTGACGTGCGTCAGGCCGCGCGCGTCGGCCGTGTGTCAGGCTGCGCGCCGAGCATGCGCAAGCTCGCCGCGCCCCCATGAAGACCGCCTTCCTCACCGATCTGCACGCCAACCGCGAAGCGGTGGAGGCGGTGCTGGCCGACGCGCGTCGGCGGGGCTTCGACCGCATCGCGCTGCTGGGCGACTTCGTGGGCTACGGCCCGGACCCCGGCTGGGTGGTGGACCTGGCGCGCGAGCTCGTGGCCGAAGGTGCCGTGGCCGTGCTGGGCAACCACGACGCCGCCGTTGTCGAGGGGCCGCGGCCGACCATGCGCGCCGACGTGATGGAGGTGGTTGCCTGGACGCGCGCGCAACTCGACCCCGCGCAACTCGCATTCCTCGCCGGGCTGCCGCTGACGCAGACGCGTGGCGATGTGCTCCATACCCACGCCAACGCCTGGGAGCCCGGCGGCTGGGCCTATGTCGAGGGCCGCGAGGAGGCCGCACGCAGCCTGCGCGCCACCGCCTGCCGCCTGACCTTCTGCGGCCACATCCACCAGCCGCGCCTGTACCACCTCTCGGGCACCGGCAAGGTGGCCGACTTCGTGCCGACCGCGGGCGTGGCGGTACCGCTGCTGGCCAACCGGCGCTGGCTGGTCATCCCCGGCGCGGTGGGCCAGCCGCGCGACGGCAACCCGGCGGCCTGCTATGCCATCCACGACGACGCGCAATCGACCGTGACCTTCCTTCGCGTGCCCTACGACCACGACGCCACCCGCGCGCGCATGCGCGCGTTCGGCCTGCCCGATGCCTTCGCCGACCGACTCGCCCGCGGACAGTGAACCCGTCGAGCCCTCCTCCCTGCAGCCCGGGCAGTTGGTCGACGGCTTCCGGCTGGAGGAGAGGCTGCACACCGGCGGCATGGCGCACATCTGGCGCGTGACGCGGGCGGCGGGCAGCGAACCCACCGAGCCGGACGAGCCGCCCCTGGTGATGAAGGTGCCCCGCTTCAAGGGCGGCGAGGACCCGGCCACCATCGTCGGCTTCGAGGTCGAGCAGATGATCCTGCTCACCCTGCAGGGGCCGCACGTCCCGCGGTTCGTGGCCAGCGGGGACTTCACGCGCCTGCCCTTCATCGTGATGGAGCAGATCCTCGGGCCCTCGCTGCGCCCGCGCCTGGACGCCGCGCCGCTGCCGCTGGACGAGATCGTCGAGGTGGGCTCGCGCGTGGCCGAGGCGCTGCACGCGCTGCACCGCCAGCACCTCGTGCACCTGGACATCAAGCCGAGCAACATCATGTTCCGGCCCGACGGCACGGCGGTGCTGGTGGACTTCGGCCTGTCGCGGCACGACCACCTGCCCGACCTGCTGGAAGAGGAGTTCCGCCTGCCCATGGGCACCGGCCCCTACATGTCGCCCGAGCAGGTGCAGTTCGTGCGCCACGACCCGCGCTCGGACCTCTACGCGCTGGGGGTGATGCTCTACCACCTCACCACCGGGCAGCGCCCCTTCGGCGCGCCGGACTCGGTGCGCGGGCTGCGCCGGCGGCTCTATCAGGACCCGGTTCCCCCTGTCGCGCTGCGCGCCGACTGCCCGCCCTGGCTGCAGGAGATCATCCTGAAGTGCCTGGAGGTGCAGCCCGGCCAGCGCTGGCAGAGCGCCGCGCAGCTGGCGCTGGCGCTGCAGGACCCGCTGCAGGTACCGCTCACCGCACGCGCCACGCGCCGCGAGCGGGCGGGGTGGCTCCTGCGCATGCGGCGCTGGCTGGCCGCCGTGGGGGCGGAGCCCCAGCGACAGGCCACAGGCGGAGCGGCGCAGCAGGTGGCGCGCAGCCCGATCGTGATGGCCGCGGTGGACGTGGAGCACGCCGAGGCCGGGCTGCTGGACGAGCTGCGCGAGCACGTGCGGCGCATCGTGACCACCGAGCCGGGGGCGCGGCTGGCCTGCGTGAGCGTGATGAAGACCGCGCGCATCGGCCTGGACGAACTCGTCGACGCCGAGGGCCGCAGCCTGCATGTGCGGCAGCTCGTGGGGCTGAAGCACTGGGCCCGGCCGGTGGTGCAGGAGCTCGGCCTGGAGGACGGGCGCATCACCTTCCACGTGCTGGAAGCACCCGACGCGGCCGCGGCCATCCTGGACTTCGCGCAGCGCAACCGCGTGGACCACATCGCCATGGGGGCGCGCGGACACGCCGCCATTCGCCGCTACCTGGGCAGCGTCAGCGCCCAGGTGGTGGCCCAGGCCCCGTGCACCGTGACGGTGGTGCGGCGCTGAGCCTTCAGGGGGACAGGTCGGGCGGCGGCTCGGGCGGCGGCACGACGGCCGTGACCTCGATCTCCACGCGCGCCCGGTCCTCGATCAGCGCGGCCACCTGCACCGCCGTCATGGCGATCGCGTAGTGGCCGATGACCTCGCGGAAGACGGCGCCGATCTCCCGCACGCGGGCGAGGTACTCGCGCTTGTCGACGAGGTACCAGGTCATGCGCGTGATGTGCACGGGCTGCGCACCGGCCTCGGCGAGCACGGCACGCACGTTCAGCAGCGCCTGGCGCACCTGCTCGACGAGGTCGTCGGAGTCGAACTGCGCCTGCGCGTTCCAGCCGATCTGCCCGGCCACGTAGACCTGCAGCCCCTGCACCGCCACGCCGTTGGCGTAGCCCCGGGGCACGGCCCAGCCGGACGGCTGCAGCACCTTGGCGTTCATGAGGAGGCTCCAGGCAGGGGTTGCAGGCCGTCGCCGCTGCGCAGCCTGAAGCGCTGCAGCTTGCCGGTCTCGGTGCGGGGCAGCGCGGCGAGGAACTGCACCGCGCGCGGGTACTTGTAGGGGGCGATGGTCTGCTTGACGAAGTCCTGCAGCTCGCGCACGAGCGCCTCGCCAGGCGCGAAGCCGGGCCGCGGCACGACATAGGCCTTGACGATCTGGCCGCGGTCCTCGTCGGACACGCCCACCACGCCACACTCGGCCACCGCCGGGTGCAGCAGCAGCGCGCCCTCCACCTCCGGCCCGGCGATGTTGTAGCCGCCGGAGATGATCATGTCGTCGGTGCGCGCCTGGTAGACGAACTGGCCGTCGGCGTCGACCTTGTAGGCGTCGCCCGTGAGGTTCCAGCCGCGCTGCACGTAGCTGGCCTGTCGCGGGTCGTCCAGGTACTTGCAGCCGGTCGGGCCCTTGACGGCCAGGCGCCCGACCTGGCCGCGCGGCACCTCGTTGAAGTCGTCGTCCACGACGATCGCGCGGTAGCCGGGCACCGGCACGCCCGTCGCGCCCGGGCGCGCCTGCGACTCGTCGGCGGAGATGAAGATGTGGAACATCTCGGTGGAGCCGATGCCGTCGATGATCTCGATGCCGGTGGCCTGCTTCCAGGCCAGCCGCGTGGCCCCGGGCAGCGCCTCGCCGGCGCTCACGCACTTGCGCAGGCTCGACAGGTCGTGCACGCCCACGCCCGCGGCCATGGCGCGGTAGGAGGTGGGCGCGGTGAAGAGGACGCTCGCGCGGTGCTGTGCGATGGCCGCCGGCAGCACGTCGGGCGAGGCCTTCTCCAGCAGCACCGTGGCCGCGCCGATGGACATCGGGAACAGCAACAGGCCGCCCAGGCCGAAGGTGAAGGCCAGGGGCGGGCTGCCGATGAAGACGTCGTCGGCGTGGGCGCGCAGCACGTGCGGCGGCCAGCAGGCGCAGGCCGCCAGGATGTCGCGGTGAAAGTGCATCGCGGCCTTGGGCTGGCCGGTGGTGCCCGAGGTGAAGGCCATGAGGCAGATGTCGTCGGCCGCGGTGTCGGCGTTGGCGAAGTCCCCGGCCTTCTTCGAGGCAGCGGCTTCCAGCGACGAGTCCGCGCCACCGTTGAAGTGCAACAGATGCGCCAGCGCCGGGCGGTTGCGGCGGGCCTGGTCGAGCTCGTCGGCCAGCCGCGCGTCGCACAGCGCATGGGTGACCTGCGCCTTGTCCAGAATGACGCCGAGCTCGGCAGCGCGCAGCAGCGGCATGGTGCCCACGGCGATGCCGCCGGCCTTGAACACGGCCAGGAAGCAGGCGGCGAGCATGGGGCTGTTGGCGCCGCGCAGCAGCACACGGTTGCCGGGTACGAGGCCCATGTCCTCCACCAGGACGCGGGCGATGCGGTTGGCCTGAGCCTGCAGCTCGGCGTAGCTCCAGGCCTGGCCGTCCGCGCCAATGACGGCGCGGCGCGCGCCCTGCCCGGCAGCCACGCGCCGGTCGAGCAGCTCGGTGGCCACGTTCAGCCGCGCCGGGAACTGCAGGCCGGGGAGGTCGAAGACGATTTCGGGCAGGTCCTGCGGCGCAGGCAGGCGATCCTTCGCGAAGGTGTCCGTCATGCGTTCTCCAGCAGCTTGGAGCAGGCCACTTTACAACTAAACTTTCCGCCCATGACACGCCGGCTCTGGGACATCTCCCCACCCGTTCATCCCGGCTCGGCGGTGTTCCCTTCGGACACCCCCTTCCAGCTGGTGTGGACCGCGTCGATCGGTCCGGGCTGTCCGGTGAACGTGGGCGCGCTGACCCTCAGCCCGCACGTGGGGGCGCATGCCGACGCCCCGCTTCACTACGACCCCGACGGTGCGGCCGTGGGCCTGCTCGACCTCGAGCCCTACCTCGGGCCGTGCCGCGTGATCCATGTGCTGCATGGCCGGGGGCTCGTGCGCTGGCCCGACCTCGAGCCCCACCTGCACGCCCTGCCCCCGCGCGTGCTGGTGCGCACCTACCGCACCCACCCCGGCGATGCCTGGGACCCGGAGCTCGCCGCCTTCGATGGGCAGGCGGTGGAGGCGCTGGCCGACCTCGGCGTGCGGCTGGTGGGCATCGACACGGCCAGCGTGGACCCGGCTGCGAGCAAGGAGCTGCCCACGCACCAGGTGCTGCGCCGGCGCGGGCTGCGGGTGCTGGAGAACCTCGTGCTCGACGAGGTGCCGCCCGGCGACTACGAGCTCATCGCGCTGCCGCTGAAGCTCGTGACGGCCGACGCCTCGCCGGTACGGGCCGTGCTGAGGGCGCTGGCATGAGCGGCTGCCCCTTCGGCTACGGCGGGTCGGAAGAAGACCCCGGCAGCACCCCGGGCGAGGACCGGCTCGACGCACCGGCCCCTTCGGGCGACGGCGAACGAATCGTCCGGGACGAAGGTGCGAAGACCGACTTCTCCGCCGACATGAGCTACGGCGACTACCTGCAGCTCGACGCCGTGCTCGGTGCGCAGCACCCGCGCTCGTCCGATCACAACGAGATGCTGTTCATCGTGCAGCACCAGACCAGCGAGCTGTGGATGAAGCTCATGCTGCACGAGCTGCATGGGGCGATGCGGCACATCGCCGCGGACGACCTGCCCAGCGCCTTCAAGATGCTCGCGCGCGTGAGCCGCATCATGGAGCAGCTCGTGCACGCCTGGGACGTGCTGGCGACGATGACGCCTCCGGAGTACAGCGCCATCCGCGGCTACCTGGCCAGCTCCAGCGGGTTCCAGAGCTGGCAGTACCGGTGCATCGAGTTCGCGATGGGCAACAAGAACGCGGCCATGCTCAAGCCACACGCCCATCGCCCCGACCTCATGGCCCGCGTGCAGGCCGCGTACGAGGCGCCCTCGCTGTACGACGAGAGCCTGCGCCTGCTGGCGCGCCGCGGGCTGCCGGTGCCGGCCAGCCACATCGAGCGCGACTGGCGCGCGCCTTATGCGGCCAGCGACGAGGTGGAGCAGGCCTGGCTCATCGCCTACCGCGACCCGCGCGCGCACTGGGACCTCTACCAGCTCGGCGAGGAGCTCACCGACCTGGAGGATGCCTTCCGCCTGTGGCGCTTCCGCCACCTCACCACCGTGGAGCGCGTGATCGGCTTCAAGCGCGGCACGGGCGGCACGGGCGGCGTGAGCTACCTGCGCCGGATGCTCGACGTGGTGCTGTTCCCGGAGATCTGGAAGCTGCGCACGGACCTGTAGACCGCGCCCGGCAGCCCGTTCGAGCTCAGCCAACCGCGTCGAGCGCCCGCGTGAAGGTGTCCACCGTGCGGTCAGGGTGCTGCCACTTGTCCAGGCCGAAGAGGCCCAGGCGGAAGCTCTTGTAGTCCGGCCCTTCGTCGCAGGCCAGCGGCACGCCGGCGGCGGTCTGCAGGCCCTGCGCGGCGAAGGCGCGGGTGTTCTGCCAGTCGTCCCGGTCGGTGTAGCCCACGAACACACCGCTGGCCTCGAAGCCGGGGGCGGCCACGCTGGGCACGCCGCGGGCAGCCAGCAGGGTGCGCACGCGCCCGCCGATCTCGCGCTGCGCCTGGCGAGCACGCTCGAAGCCGAAGGCCCGCAGCTCGGCCATGGCATCGCGCAGGTGAACCAGGCCGTCGGTGGGCAGCGTCGCGTGGTAGGCGTGCGCGCCGTTCTCGTAGGTCTCCATGATGGAGAGCCACTTCTTCAGGTCCAGCGAGAAGCTGCTGCTCTGCGTGGCGTCGATGCGCGCGCGGGCAAGCTCCGACAGCATCACGATGCCCGTGCACGGCGTGCTGCTCCAGCCCTTCTGCGGCGCGCTGATGAGCAGGTCCACGCCCGTGGCGCGCATGTCCACCCACTCCGCGCCGCTGGCGATGCAGTCCAGCACCAGCAGGCCGCCCTCGGCGTGCACGGCGTCGGCCACGGCACGGATATAGGCGTCGGGCAGGATCATCCCGGCCGAGGTCTCCACGTGGGGGGCGAACACCACGGCCGGCTTGAACGACCGGATCGCGGCCACCACCTCCTCCACCGGCGCCGGGGCGAAGGGCGCACGCGGGCCCTCGCCGACGCGGCGGGCCTTGAGCACCATCGGGTCAGGCGCGATGCCGCTCATCTCCAGGATCTGCGTCCAGCGGTAGCTGAACCAGCCGTTGCGCACGATCAGGCAGCGCTGGCCGCCGCCGAACTGCCGCGCCACGGCCTCCATGCCGGTGCTGCCGCTGCCCGGGACGAGCACCGCCGACTTCGCGCCGTACACCTCCTTCAGGGTAGCCGACACATCGCGCATCACCTGCTGGAAGCGGCGCGACATGTGGTTCAGCGAGCGGTCGGTGTAGACGACCGAATACTCGAGCAGGCCGTCCGGATCGACGTCGGGCAACAGGCCGGGCATGGGGTTCTCCTGGGAATGCGAAAGCCGGCGCAGCTTATCAGGCGCCGCCGGGGCGGCACTCCTAGAATGCGCGGCTCTGGCCGAAGGCCCCGACGAGCACCCCATGGACACCCGAACCTCCGAGCCCCGCATGCGCGTGCAGCGCGTCCAGGAAGCGCTGGCCGCACGCGGCTGGCACGCCCTGCTCGTGCCCTCCAGCGACCCGCACCTGAGCGAATACCTGCCGGGCCGCTGGCAGGCGCGGCAGTGGCTGTCGGGCTTCACGGGCTCGATGGGCACGCTCGTCGTCACGACCGAGCGCGCGGCGGTGTTCGCCGACAGCCGCTACTGGGTGCAGGCCGAGGCGGAACTCGCCGGCAGCGGCATCGAGCTCGTGAAGATCGCCACCGGCACCGCCACCACCCACATCGACTGGCTGGCGACCGAGGTGCCCGCGGGCGGCACCGTGGCGGTGGACGGCCAGGTGCTGGGGCTGGCTGCCGCGCAGATGCTGCGAGCCGCTCTCGCGCGCACGGGCGTGCGCCTGCACACGCAGGACGACCTCGTCGAGGCGGTCTGGCCCGACCGCCCGACGCTGCCCACGCAGCCGGTGTACGAGCACCGCGCGCCGCACGCACCGGTGGCGCGCGCCGACAAGCTCGCGCAGGTGCGCGAGGCCATGGCCCGGCACGGCGCCACGCACCACTTCGTCTCCACGGTGGACGACATCGCCTGGATCACGAACCTGCGCGGCTCGGACGTCTCCTACAACCCGGTCTTCCTCGCGCACCTGCTCATCGATGCGCAGCAGGCCACGCTCTTCGTGGGCGAGGGCAAGGTGGATGCGGCGCTGGCCGCCGTGCTCGCCGCAGACGGGCTGCGCGTGGCGCCCTACCCCCAGGCCGGCGGCGCGCTGCGCGCGCTCGGCGCGGGCAGCACGCTGCTCGTCGACCCGCGGCGCATCACCTGGGGCCTGCGCGAGTGCGTGGCGCAGGGCGTGCGCGTGGTGGAGGCGATCAACCCCAGCACGCTCCTGAAGAGCCGCAAGCACGCCGCCGAGGCCGCGCACATCCGCGAGGCCATGGCGCACGACGGCGCGGCGATGTGCGAGTTCTACGCCTGGTTCGAGGATGCGCTGGCGCGCCGCCGCGCGGGAGACCCTTCGGTCGGGCCGATCACGGAGCTCACGGTGGACGAGCAGCTGAGCGCCGCACGCGCGCGCCAGCCCGGCTTCGTCGGCCTGAGCTTCCCGGTGATCGCCGGCTACAACGCCAACGGGGCCATGCCGCACTACCGCGCCACGCCCGACTCGCATGCCACCATCGAGGGCGACGGGCTGCTGCTGATCGACTCCGGCGGGCAGTACCTGGGCGGCACCACCGACATCACGCGCGTGTGGCCCATCGGCACCGTGAGCGCGGCGATGAAGCGCGACTACACCCTGGTGCTCAAGGGCACGATGAACCTCAGCCGCGCGCGCTTTCCGCGCGGCACCCTCAGCCCCATGCTGGACGCGCTGGCGCGCGCGCCGCTGTGGGCCGAAGGCATCGAGTTCGGCCACGGCACGGGCCACGGGGTGGGCTACTTCCTCAACGTGCACGAAGGCCCGCAGAGCATCAGCAAGGCCATTCCCGACGCCAACATGGCGATGGAGCCGGGAATGATCACCTCCATCGAGCCGGGCGTGTACCGGCCGGGCCAGTGGGGCGTGCGCATCGAGAACCTGGTGATGAACTCGTCGGCAGCCACGCCCGAGGGCAGCACCTTCGCGGAGATGCTGGAGTTCGAGACGCTGACGCTGTGCCCGATCGACACGCGCTGCATCGAGCGCGGCCTGCTGCGCGAGGACGAGGTGGCGTGGCTGAACGCTTACCACGCCACGGTGCGCGAGCGGCTCGCGCCGCTGGTGCAGGGCGCGGCGCTGCAGTGGCTGCTCGCGCGCACGGAGCCGCTGGCGTGAGCCAGGTGCCGCTGAAGCTGGGCATCGACCTCGGCGGCACGAAGATCCACGCCGTGGTGCTCGACACCGCGGGACGCACCTTGTGGGAACACCGCGTCCCCACGCCGAAGGACGACTACGCGGCCACGCTGCGCGCGCTGGCCGGCATGGTGGAGGCCGGCGCGGCAGCCACAGGCCGGCAGCCGATGACGGTGGGCGTGGGCGGCCCGGGCACGCTCACGAGCCAGGGCCTGCTGAAGAACGCGAACTCCACCTGGCTGAACGCGCAGCCCGTCGAGCGTGACCTGGCCGCGCTGCTCGGGCGGCCCGTGCGCTACGCCAACGACGCCAACTGCCTGGCGCTGTCGGAGGCCACCGATGGCGCCGGCGCGGGCAGCGAGGTCGTGTTTGCCGTGATTCTCGGCACCGGCACGGGCGCGGGCATCGCCGTGCACGGAAGGGTGCTCGAAGGGCCGAACGGGCTGGCGGGCGAGTGGGGGCACAACCCCCTGCCCTGGCACGACCCGCAAGAGGACCCGAGCTTCGACTGCTACTGCGGGCGCCGCGGCTGCAACGAGACGGTGCTGTCGGGCAGCGGCCTGGCACGCAGCCACGCCTGGCGCCACGGAGGTGCGCTCGACGGGCCGCAGATCGTGGCCCGCGCCGAGGCCGGCGACGCCGCCTGCCAGGACACCCTGCAGCGCCACGCGCACCAGCTCGCCCGCGGGCTGGCCGCCGTCATCAACCTGCTGGACCCGGACGTGATCGTGGTGGGCGGCGGGCTGTCGCGCATGGCCAGCCTGTACGAGCGCGTGCCCGCGCTGTGGGACCGCTGGGTGTTCTCCGGCGGGCTGCAGGACCCCGTGCGCACGCGGCTCGTGCCGGCGCGCCACGGCGACGCCTCGGGCGTGCGCGGGGCGGCCTGGATCGGCAGGTAGTCGGCCCCTGCCCCCGGGCGCCCCCTCAGCCGATGTTCTTGAAGCGCACGCGCTTGGGCCGTGCGCCCTCCTCGCCCAGGCGCTTCTTCTTGTCGGCCTCGTACTCCTGGTAGTTGCCGTTGAAGAAGACCCATTGCGAGTCGCCCTCGGCGGCCAGGATGTGGGTGCAGATGCGGTCGAGGAACCAGCGGTCGTGGCTGATGACCATGGCGCTGCCGGCAAATTCGAGCAGCGCCTCCTCCAGCGCGCGCAGGGTTTCCACGTCGAGGTCGTTGGACGGCTCGTCGAGCATCAGCACGTTGCCGCCCTGCGCCAGCGTCTTGGCCAGGTGCAGCCGGCCGCGCTCGCCGCCGGAGAGGTTGCCCACCAGCTTCTGCTGGTCGTTGCCCTTGAAGTTGAAGCGGCCGATGTAGGCGCGGCTGGGCATCACGAACTGGCCCACGACGATGTTGTCCAGACCGCCGGAGACGTCCTCCCACACGGTCTTGTCGTTGGCCAGGTTCTCGCGGCTCTGGTCGACGAAGGCCGGGTGCGCGGTCTTGCCGATGAGCACCTCGCCCGCGTCGGGCTGCTCCACGCCCTGGATCATGCGGAAGAGCGTGGACTTGCCCGCGCCGTTGGGGCCGATGATGCCCACGATGGCGCCAGCGGGCACCTTGAAGCTCAGGTTGTCGATGAGCACGCGCTCGCCGAAGCTCTTGGTCACGCCCTTGAACTCGATGACCTCGTTGCCCAGGCGCTCGGCCACGGGGATGAAGATCTCGTTGGTCTCGTTGCGGCGCTGGTAGTCGACGTCTGACAACTCCTCGAAGCGGGCCAGGCGCGCCTTGCTCTTGGCTTGCCGGCCCTTGGCGTTGGAGCGCACCCACTTGAGCTCCTCCTTCATCGCCTTGATGCGCGCGTCCTCCTTCTTCTGCTCGACCTCCAGGCGGCGCTCCTTCTGGTCCAGCCAGTCGGAGTAGTTGCCCTTCCAGGGGATGCCCTGGCCGCGGTCGAGCTCGAGGATCCACTCCGCGGCGTTGTCCAGGAAGTAGCGGTCGTGGGTGATGGCCACCACCGTGCCGGGGAAGCGCTGCAGGAAGTGCTCGAGCCACTCCACCGACTCGGCGTCCAGGTGGTTGGTGGGCTCGTCCAGCAGGAGCATGTCGGGCTTGGACAGCAGCAGCCGGCACAGCGCCACGCGGCGCTTCTCGCCACCGGAGAGGTTGCCGATGGTGGCCTCCCAGGGCGGCAGGCGCAGCGCGTCGGCGGCCAGCTCGAGCTGCAGGTCGGTGTTCTCGCTGCCGGCCGCGGCAATCACGGCCTCGAGCTCGGCCTGCTCGGCGGCCAGCTTGTCGAAGTCGGCGTCGGGCTCGGCGTACTCGGCGTACACCTCCTCCAGGCGCTTCTTGGCAGCCAGCACGCCGCCGATGCCCTGCTCCACCGCCTCGCGCACGGTCTGCGAGGCGTCCATCTCCGGCTCCTGGGGCAGGTAGCCGATGTTCAGGCCGGGCATCGGCACGGCTTCGCCCTCGATGTCCTTGTCCAGTCCCGCCATGATCTTCAGCAGCGTGGACTTGCCCGAGCCGTTCAGGCCGAGCACGCCGATCTT
>JBMOGN010000003.1:0-39769 GCA_049318345.1 Rubrivivax sp.
GTCGTCACCGCCAGCGGCCGCAGCCGGCCGGAGCGGATGTGGGGCTGGGTGTTGATGAGGGTGTCGAACATGACATCGACGTGCCCCGCGAGCAGCGCGTTCATCGCCGGAGCGGCACCGCGATAGGGGATGTGCGTGAGAAAGAGCCCGGCGCGGTCCTTGAGCATCTCCATCACCAGATGCACCGCCGAGCCGCTGCCGTAGGAGGCGTAGTTCAGGCGGCCCGGACGCGCCCGGGTTTCGCGTATCCAGTCCTGCAGCGAGGCCCAGGGCGAGGCACTGGGGGCCACGAGCACGAAGCCGCCTCCGGCATTGGTCAGCGTCACGGGCAGCAGGTCGCGCAGGGGGTCGAAGCGCATGTCCGTGTAGAGCCAGGGGTTGGTGGTGACGACCGACCCGATCCCGTACAGCGCGGTGTAGCCGTCAGGCGCGGCGCGGGCCACCGACTCCGCGCCGAGGTTGCCTGCGGCGCCGGCACGGTTTTCCACGACGAAGGCCTGACCCAGCAGCCGCGCAGCCTCCTGCGAGATGAGCCGGGCGGCCACATCGGCGGAGCCGCCCGGCGGAAAGGGCACGATCAGGCGGATCGGCCGCGCGGGCCATACCGCGGGCGCGGCCTGCCCCCAGGACAGCGTGGGCTGCGCCGAGGTGGCGCACAGGAGCGTGGCCACGCCGGCGCACAGGACGCGGCGGCGGGGCTCGACGCGGCCCGAGGGGTGGCCGGGCTGGAGTGGCTGGAGCGGCGTGGGCGATGAGGGCACGGCAGGCGTAGCGGGCGCAGGCTGAGGGGCGTGAGCGGGGTGATCGGCGTGAGCGCAGCGAGGCAACCGAGCAGCCTCAGGCGCGCGCGGCCGCAGCCTCCAGGCCGAGAAACCCGGCCACCGCCGCGTCATAGGCCTGCGTGCGCAGCAGCGCCGGATAGTGCCCGCCCCCTTCGATGACCACGGCCTGGGCACCCGGGTGCGCGGCGCGCAGCGCGGCGCGCATCGGGGGCGGGATGAGTGGGTCGTTGTCGCACTCGATCAGCAGCAGCCGCTCGTCGGGGATAGCCAGCGCCGGAACGGGCACGGCGCGCTGCACCGCGAGCATGCGTGCGCGCAGCAGCTCGGGCGTCTGGCCGCGGCCCACGATCTCGAGCTGCAGCGCCTTGAAGGGCCCCTCGGGCAGGGCCTGCAGGCGGGCGATGACCTCGGCGTGGATGGCGGCTGCGTCGCGGCCTTCCAGCGCGGCGAGCTTGTCGGGGGACTGCGCCGGGGTGGGGTCGCAGAAGGTGTTGCCCAGCACCACGCGGCCCAGCCGCTCGGCGTGGTTCACCGCCACCCACTGCGCGATGTAGCCGCCCAGCGAGCTGCCCACGAGGTCGAAGCGCGGCAGCCCGAGCGCATCGGCCAGCGCCACGACGAGCGCGGCCAGCGCCGCGCCATCGCCCACGATGGGGTAGTTGACGGCCACGAGCGTGCGCCGCGCGCCGAAGGCCAGCAGCTGGCTGCACCACGACTGCGCCGTCCCCTGCGCCCCCGGCAGCCACAGCACGGGCAGGCCCTCGCCCGACCCGGTGGTGCGCACGATTGCGACCTCGTGGCCGTCCACCGTGACCGACGAGGCCGGCCAGGTGGTGCTCAAGGTGTGCAAGGTGTCCAGACCCGTCATGCCGATGCCTCCACGCGGAACCCCACGCGCCCGAGCCCGGCGACCTCGGCCATCACCGAGACGCCCGCCTGCAGCGGCTCGGCTGCGGTGGCCGCCCCGGCCAGCAGCACGCTGCCCGCGCCCACCTGCAGCCCGTGTCGCCGCGCAAGCACCCAGGCCGCGTGCAGCGCCCGCCAGGGGTCGCCGAGGATGGCCGCGCTGCTGCCGGCCTGGCGCACGCGGCCGTCCATGCGTATCACGATGCCCAGGTTGTCCAGGCTCGCCGGCACGCGCTGCCAGGGGCCGATCACGAAGCCGCAGCCCGAGGTGTTGTCGGCCACCACCGCCGGCAGCGAGAAGCGGAAGTCGGCGTAGCGCGAATCGATGATCTCCATGGCCGGGGCCACGGCCACCACGGCGGCGGCCAGCTGCGCGGGCTGCTCCACCAGGTGCAGCTCGCGGCCGATGAGCATCGCGAGCTCCGGCTCCACACGCGGGTGGATGGCCCGCGAGCGGTCGAAGCTGCCGCCGTCGTCGACCTGCATCGCCTCGGTGAGCTGGCCGATGATCATCTCGTGCACGCCCATCTGCGCCATCTTGGCGCGGCTCGTGAAGCCCATCTTGGCGCCGCAGCGGCGCTCGCCGGCGGCCTCGCGCAGGGCCAGCCCGGCGTGCTGCACGGCATAGGCCGCGGCCACGTCGAGCCAGGGGGCGTCGGGTTGCGCCATGGCACGCGCCGAGCAGCGGGCCTCGTGCAGCGCGCGGGCGAGCGCGCCGGCCTCGGCGGGCAGGAAGGGGGCCGTCACCGCGCGAACCCCACGCGCACCGAGCCCAGGCCCTCGATGCGCGCCTCGAAGAGGTCTGCGGGCTCGGCCTTGACCATCGGGCCGAGCGCGCCGGACATGACCACATCGCCCGCGCGCAGCGGCTCGCCCATCTGCACGAGCGTGCGCGCGAGCCACACCACCGCGTTCACCGGGTGGCCCAGGCAGGCCAGGCCGGTGCCGGTGGAGACCTCCTCGCCCCGGCGCTCCATCACCATGCCGCACAGGCGCAGGTCCACCTTGCGCAGCAGCCGGGGCTCGTTGCCCACGACGAACAGGCCCGAGGAGGCGTTGTCGGCCACCGTGTCGAGCAGCCGGATGTCCCAGTTGGCGATGCGGCTGCCCACGATCTCGATGGCCGGCAGCACGAACTCCACCGCGCGCATGACCTCCGCGGGCGAGGCCTGGGGCTGGTCCAGGTCGCGGCCGAGCACGAAGGCCACCTCCGCCTCGACCTTGGCCTGCAGCACCTGGCCGGGCTGCACCTCCTCGCCGTCGCACAGCGCCATGTCGTCCAGCAGGGCGCCGAAGTCGGGCTGGTCCACGCCGAGCTGCTGCTGCACGGCGCGCGAGGTCAGGCCGATCTTGCGGCCGACGATGCGCCGGCCCTGCGCGAGCGCGTGGCGCACATTGGCCTGCTGCACGGCATAGGCCTGCTGCAGGCCGCCGCCGGCGAGCTCGTCGCGCAGCGGGGGGATGGGATGCCCCAGGGCCTGAGCCTCCCGCAGCCGGGCGGCCATCAGCTCGGCGGACGCTTGCATCGGGGCGGGGCTCACGGCAGGGCTCGCAGGGGGGTGTCCATGGGTGTGGACTGTCGGGGCCGGCAGGGGTCCTCGGCAATAGCGCAAAAGGCAGTGTGGTCATAAACTGCATTGATGACCCCGGCTCCTTCGCGCCACGCCGACACGCTGGACCTGAACCTGCTGCGCTACCTGGTGACGCTCGTGCAGGAGGCCAGCGTCTCGCGTACCGCCGTGCGCCTGGGGGTGACGCAGCCGGCCGTCAGCGCCGCGCTCAAGCGCCTGCGCGAGGTCTTCGACGACCCCATCCTCGTGCGCAGCGGCCAGGTCATGTCCCCCACCCCGCGCGGCCTGGAGATGGCCGAGCGCGTGGCGCCGATGCTCGCCGGCGTGCGCGAACTCGTCGAGGGCCACGGCATCTTCGAGCCCGCGCGCTCGCGGCGCACCTTCACGCTGATGGGCTCGGACTACGTGCAGTTCTTCCTGCTGCCGCGGCTGTGCGAGCAGTTCGAGCGCCAGGGCTCGCAGGTGGCGCTGGAGCACCGGCCGGCCAACCCCGACAAGGTGCAGGCCTGGATGGAGTCCGGGCAGGTCGACCTGGGGGTGGGCTACCTCGTCTCGCCGCCGCCCTCGCTGCGCTCGCGGCTGCTCTTTCGCGACCAGCAGGTGTGCCTGATGCGGCGCGACCACCCCATGGCGCAGGGCAGCTTCACGGTGGAGGCCTTCGCCGCGCTGCCGCACGTGACGATCTCCCCGGGTGGCGCGGGCATCTACGGCGCGCGCATCGACGCGCTGCTCAAGTCTCTGGGCATCCGGCGCCGCGTGGTGCTGACGCTGCCGTCGTTCCTGGCCATGCCCTACGTGGTGGCGCGCACCGGCGCCATCGCCACGGTGCCGAGCCGGCTGGCGCGCTACTTCTGCGAGCTGCTGCCGCTGGTGGCGCGCAAGCCGCCGCTGGAGCTGCCGGCCTTCGAGATGTCGATGTTCTGGCACGAGCGGGTGCACACCGACCTGGCCAACATCTGGCTGCGCTCGGAGGTGGTGAGCGCCGGGCGCGAACTCGGGCGGGAAGGTGGGCGGGAAGCGGTGCGCGAACCCGCTGGCTGAAGCCTCCTGCGGGGCGGGGCCACAACCGGGCTTGCGCCATTGATCCCGTTTATGGCGGCCATCAACCGTCCGCAGTTCCCGCGCGGGCGTGCGCGCACTACCGTGGACTCTGCAAGCGGCCGCTCCCGTGCCGCATCCAGGAGTGCCGATGTCGGACCTGCCCACACGCGTGGCCTCGCGCGAGATCAGCCCGCAGCAGATGGAGGCGCACATCGTGCGCTTCCGGCAGATGAAGCCGCGCAGCCGCGAGGCGCAGGCCGCGCTGGGCATCCCGCCGGAGGTCTCGGAGTTCATGGCGGCCGACCGCAACTACACCTACGTGGCGCCGCAGCTCGAGCACCACAGCCCGATCACGCGCTTTGCGGCGATGCGCGGCGGCGACCACGGCGATGCGCTCACGATCAGCCTGGCCGTGTGCGCGCCCGGCAAGGGCCCGCAGCTGCACGCGCACATGAAGACGGTGGAGTCCTTCTTCTGCCTGAAGGGGCGCTTCGAGGTGCGCTGGGGCGACGCGGGCGAGCACGCCACGGTCCTCGAGCCCTACGACCTCATCGCCGTGCCCGCCGGGGTGGTGCGCACCTTCTGCAACGTGAGCCAGGAAGAGGGGCACCTGCTGGTGGTGATCCAGGGCAACCGCCACGAGTTCAACGACGTGCACCACACCCCCGCGGTGGGCCGCACCGTGGAGGAGCGCTTCGGGGTGCGCGCACGCGAGCTGCTGGAGGCCACGGGCCGGCGCTTCGACGTGGGGGCCTGAGCGCGATGCGGCGACGCCACCTCCTCACCCAACTCGCCCGCCTCGGCGCCGGCACCGGTATCAGCACGGCCACCTGTATCGGGCTTCCGCTGGCCGTGCTGCCGCGCGCCGCCCGGGCCCAGGACTTCCCGAGTCGGCCGCTGCGCATCGTCGTGCCCTTCGCGCCCGGCGGGCTCACCGACGTCATCGCGCGTCAGGCGGCCGAGGAGCTCAAGGCGGAACTGCGCCAGCCGGTGGTGGTGGACAACCGCCCGGGTGCTTCCGGCCACATCGGGGCCGAGGCCGCGGCCCGGGCGGCACCGGACGGCTACACGCTGGCGCTGCTGAGCACATTGCACGCCGGAGGCGCCGTGTACCAGCCCGATATCGTGCGCTACGACCTGATGCGCGACTTCACACCCCTGGGCATGCTCGGCTCCTCGCCGGCGATGCTCGTGGCGCGCAGCGAACTGCGGCTGCGTCACGTGGCCGACATGGTGGCCCGCGCCCGGGCCCGCCCGGGCGAGCTCTCGCTGGCGACGGTGGCCGCCTACATCGGCGAGCTGCTCGAAGCAGCCGCCGACATCGAGCTGAACCTGATCCTGTACCGGGGTGCCGCGGCCGCCACCAACGACCTGCTTGGCGGCAACGTGGACATGATGAGCGGCACGGCCTCGGACATGATGCAGCTGCTGCGCAGCGGCCGCTTCACGGCGCTGGGCGTCAGCGGCAGCGCGGTGCTGCCCTACGCCCCCCAGGCGCGGCCGATCGTGGAGACCCTACCGCAGTACCGCGGCGGCCAGTGGTACGGGCTGTATGCGCCGTCGGCCACCCCCGCAGCGGTGGTGGCGAGGCTGCGCAGCGCGCTGGCCGCGGCGGTGCAGCGCCCCGACTACCGCGCCCGCATGGGCCAGGCGCTCGTGGAGCTGCCCGACCTCTCCGTGGAGGGCCTGAGCGCGGAGATGCGCGCCTCGCTGGACGCCTTCACCCGGGCACGCGCCCGCCGCCCCGGGCGCAGCCTCGCGCCAATGCGCGGCTGAGGCGCGAGCGAGCCGCGCCTTGAAGGCTGTGTGCATCCGCCGCACCGGCGGGCCCGAGGTGCTGGAGGTGGTGGAGCTGCCTCGCCCGCAGCCGGCTGCGGGCGAGGTGCTCGTGCGCACGCAGGCCATCGGCGTGGGCATGCCCGATGTCATGGTGCGCCGCGGCATCTACCCCTGGATGCCCGCGCTGCCGGCCATCCTGGGCATCGAGTCCGCGGGTGTGGTCGAGGCGCTGGGGCCGGGCGTGACCGGCTGCGAGGTCGGGCAGGCCGTCTACGTCAATGCCCGCGACCTGCCCGAACGCTCGGGCGGCTACGCCGAGTTCCGCGTCGCGCCGGTCCAGGCGCTGCAGCGGCTGCCGCCCGGCGTGGACCCGGTGTGCGCCGCGGCGCTGGGCAACTACCAGGTGGCGCACAGCCTGCTGCGCGTGGCCGGCGTGCTGCCCGAAGGCGCCACGGTGGCCATCCTGGGTGCGGCCGGCGGGGTGGGCTCGGCCCTGCTGCAGCTCGCCCGGCTGCGGGGCCTGCGCGTGGTGGCGGTGGCCGGCAGCCCCGAGAAGTGCGCCTGGCTGCGGGCCCAGGGCGCCGAGGCGACCGTGAACCACCGCGCCGAGCCGATCGCGCAGGGCCTGGCCCGGGAAGCGGGCCGCCCGGGCGCGGCCGCCATCTTCGACCCCGTGGGCGGCCAGACGCTGCCCACGCTCTTCGAGGCGCTGGCCCCGCTGGGGACGGTGGTGTCCTACGGCGGGCTGGGCGGCGCGCGCGACCCGCAGACGCTGGCCGCCATGATGCGCCGCTTCGGCGCGAGCCCGGGGCTGCGCCTGTTCTCGATGCACACCTGGGACGAGATGCCCGAGGTGCGCCGCGAGATCGCCGCCGAGGTGCTTGCGCTGCTGGCTGCCGGGCGCATCGACCCGCCGATCCACGCCCGGCTGCCGCTGGCGCAGGCGCGGCAGGCACACGAACTCTTCGAGACGCACGCACACCGGGGCAAAATCGTTCTCGGGCCTTGAACGGCCCCGGAAAGACCCCCCGCCATGTCCCACCCCCCCGGCCTGCCCTGCGGCACCTGGCCCTCGCCGCTGACCCCGGAGCTCTGCGCCGCCGGCGCGGTGTCGCTCGCCTTTGCCGGCGCCCACGACGGTGCATTGTGGTGGACCGAGGGGCGGCCGTCCGAGAAGGGGCGCAGCGTGCTGATGACCAGCCTGGCGCACGGCGCGGCGAGCGAGCCGCTGGGGCCCGCGGCCGACGTGCGCAGCCGCGTGCACGAGTACGGCGGCACGCCCTGGTGCACCGCGGGCGACCGGCTCGTCTGGAGCGAGGCACGCGACCAGCGGCTGCGCGTGCGCGAGGCCGACGGCACGGTGCGCGTGCTCACGCCCGAGGGCTGCCGCCATGCCGACATGCGGGTCGTGCCCGGTGCGGCCGGCGCGCGCTACATCGTCGCGGTGCGCGAGGACCACCGTCCGGTGGCCGCGGGGGTCGCGCGCGAGCCGCGCAACGAGGTGGTGCTGCTGGACCTGGACGCGGGGCGGGATGGCCAGGAGGGCCAGGAAGAAGGCCAGGTGCTGTGGTCGGGCAGCGACTTCGTGGCCTGGCCGCGCCCGAGCCCGGACGGCCGGCTCCTGGCCTTCGTCGCCTGGGACCACCCCGCGATGCCCTGGGACGAAACCCGGCTCGTGGTGGGCCGGCTGCAGGCCGGTGCGCTGATCGACCCCTGCACGGTGGCAGGCCAACCGGGCGAGTCGGTGCTCGAGCCGCAGTGGGACGACGACGGCACGCTGTACGCGCTGAGCGACCGCAGCGGCTGGTGGAACATGGTGCGCTGCGACCCGGCCGCGCCGCCCGGCACCCCTCCGGAGCCCGTGTGCGCAGTGCAGGCGGAGATCGGCGGGCCGCTGTGGCAGCTGGGCATGCAGTCGTACGCGCTGCTCGGGCAGGGCCGGGCGCTGGTGCGCCTGAGCCGGGACGGGCTCGACACGCTCGCGCGGCTGGACCTGCGCACGGGCGCGCTGCAGCCGCTCGCGCTGCCCTTCGTCGCCTTCTCCAGCCTCGGGCGGCTGGATGCGCACACGGGGCTCGCGATCGCCGCGGGCACGCACGCGCCGCCTGCGCTCGTCACGGTGGACCTGAGCGAGGACGCGCCGGCCCCGGGCTACGCGGTCGTGCGCAGCGCAGGAGCGCCGCCGCTGGCGCACGAGGCGGTGTCGGTGGCGCAGGCGGTGAGCTTTCCCACTGCGCCGGGGCCGATGGGCGAGGCGCGCAGCGCGCACGCCTGGTTCTACCCGCCGCACCTGCCCGGCTGCCGGCCGCCGCCGGGCGAGCGCCCGCCGCTCATCGTGCTGCTGCACGGGGGCCCGACCGCGGTGGCGAGCTGCGCCTTCAAGATCAACGTGCAGTTCTGGACCACGCGCGGCTTCGCGGTGGTGGACGTGAACTACGGTGGCTCCACGACCTTCGGGCGCCCCTACCGGGAGCGGCTGCGCGGGCGGTGGGGCGAAGTGGACCTGCGCGACGCGGTGGCGGCGGTGGACCACCTCGTGGCCAGCGGCCTGGTGGACGGCAGCCGGGTGGCCATCCGCGGCAGCAGCGCCGGGGGGTTCACGGTGCTGTCGGGCCTGGCCTTCACCCGGCGCTTTGCCGCGGGCATCAACTACTACGGCGTGGCCGACCTGGAGACCCTGGCAGCCGACACCCACAAGTTCGAGGCCCGCTACCTCGACAGCCTCGTGGCGCCGCTGCCCGAGGGCCGCGAGGTGTACCGGGCGCGCAGCCCCGTGCACCACCTGGCCGGCTGCCACGGGGCCCTGCTCACGCTGCAGGGCACCGAGGACCGTGCCGTGCCGCCTCAGCAGAGCCGCGACGTGGTGGCCGCTGCGCGCGCGGCGGGCTGCCGCGTGGCGTACCTCGAGTTCGAGGGCGAGGGCCACGGTTTTCGCCAGCAGGCCAGCATCGTGCGCGGCCTGCAGGCCGAGCTCGACTTCCTCGGCGAGGTCTTCGGCTTCACACCGGCTCGCCCAGGTTGAGCATCAGACGGTTGGCCCAGGCGAAGATGGCGATGGCGTGGATGAGGTCCAGCACCTCCAGGCTCGTGAGGCCGGCCTCGCGCAGGGCGCGCAGCCGGGAAGCGTCGAAGTGCGCGGGCTCGCGCGTGAGGTCGATGGCCGCCTGCACGATGGCGCGCTCGCGCGCGTTCGTGCCGGCACCCTCGGGCTCGGCGAAGACCTGCGCGAGGACGTCCTGGCGCCGCGCGAGCTGCTCGAAGCGCTGCGCGTGCACCGAGGCGCAGTAGACGCAGCCGTTGACGCGCGACACGACGGTGCTGGCGAGCTCGCGCTCGGCCCGTGACAGGCCGCCCGGGGCGTACATGATGGCGTTGAAGACCATCGAGCGCTCCTGCAGGATGCGCGGCTGCTGGATGAGCGTGAGGTAGTAGTCGGAGCTCGTGGCCTTGGGGTGGCTCGAGCGCAGGATCTCCATCTGCTCGGGCGTGGCCGTGGCCAGGTCCTGCAGCGGCAGCCAGGCCTTCCAGCCGAGCGTGCGGCTGGTGTAGCCGTTGAGCTCCAGCGGCTCGCCGGGCGCGGGCAGGTGGGCCGGGTGCACGAAGGCCGCCGAGGGGGCGGCGGAGTCTGGGGCAGCTGATGCAGCTGATGCAGCTGATACAGCGGATGCAGCAGGTGAGGCGTCGAGCGCCGCAGCGCGCGGCTCGCCCACCTCGGCCTGGTGCAGCGCCTGCAGGCCGGCCACCACGCGCAGCTGGTAGGCCACGAATGCGATGAGCTGCGCCAGCGTCACGACGTCGGGCGTGGCCAGCCCTGCGGCGGGCAGCGCGAGCAGCGCGGCGCGGTCCCCTTCCACCGGTCGCACGGCCAGCAGCCGGGCGAAGGTGAGGATGGCCTGCATCCGCGGCCCGGACTCGGGGGCAACTTCCTGCGCCACGTGTGCGGCGTTGTCGGCATTCTCGGCGTGTGCGGCCCGCGCCGCGTAGTGCGCCGCCAGCACCGCGCTCCCGCTGAGCTCGGCCACGAGCTGCGCCGCGCGCAGCCGCTCGCCCACGGACAGCCCCGGCAGCGCGGGGTCGAAGATCGCCTCGTCGCTGCCCTGGGTGGCGGCGCGCACCTTGTCGCGCTGCCCGCGCAGGGCGTGGAGGGCGCTGCCGGGCGCCAGGGGCACGAGGGTGTCGATCACGTCGGGACGGGCGGCATCGGTCATCGGGGAGCTCCTCGCAGGTCGTGGGTGCGTGCGCGCGCGGCCAGCGCCTCGCCCAGGAAGCGCTGCACGCCGGCCCACGAGGCCTCGTCGGCACGCGCGTTGGCCGCCGGCGTGCCGCCGGTGGTGCTCAGCCGCCCGGAGACCGGGTGGGCATAGGTCAGCTGGGTCGTGGGCACGTGAGGGAACAGGATCGAGTGGCCGGCGCCCTCGAAGTCCAGGTGCTGCACGGGCCACGGGTGCCCATGTGCGGCCAGGCGCTGCGCCACCATGCGGCTGAATACGCTGGAGGGCCAGGAGCCGTCGTCGCTGCCGCTGAGCAGCATCACCGGGCCGCGGATGCGCTCCACCGGGATGCGCGCGCGTGCCACCGCCTGCTCGTCCTCGAGCGCGGTGAGGATGGCCGCGGTGTGACGGCGCGGCTCGGGGCCTTCGTCCCAGGGCGCCCAGCTGGCGGTGCGGTTGCCGGCCCACAGGTCGGGAAAGGGCTGGCCGCGCCACAGCCAGGCCGCGCCTTCGCGCCCGAGGCTCGGGTCGCAGGCGTTCTGTGCCGGGTGCACGCAGGCGCTGGGCACATAGGCCACCACCGCGCCCACGAGCTCGGGAAACAGGCTGCCCAGCAGCAACACGAGCTCGCCCCCGCGCGACTGGCCGCTGAGCGCCACCATCCCGTGCGCGGGCTGCAGCCGCCGGTGCATCCACTGCAGCGCCGCCTCGAAGAGCTCCAGCCGCGTGTGGCTGATGTAGGCCGACAGCCCCGGCGCCTTGAAGTAGCCCAGCGCCAGCGCGGCCCAGCCCCGCGAGGCGTACAGCGCCGCGCGCGGCTCGTTGATGCCACCGCCCGAGCCGTTGAGCACGAGCACCGCCGGGTGCGGCCCCGGCCCCGCGGGCCGGTACAGCGTGCCCACCAGACGCTCCTCGCCGAACTGCTCGCGCACCTCCTGGCGCGTCACGCCGGTGGCGGCCAGCCGCTGGACGAGGCGCTGCGTCGCCAGGCGCTCGCCGCCTTCGGGCAGGCGGGACGGGCCGGCGAACGGGCCGTCGAAAGTGCGATGCAGGGCCAGCTCGGTAACGATCGAGGCCCCGGGGCCGCTGGCGAAGACGTCGCGCCGCGCCCAGTCGGTGGACGGCCCCTCGGGCGCCTGCGACCACAGCAGCCCCATGGCCGAGACGCCCTCGTAGCTGCCTGCCAGCGGCGCATCGCGCGCGAGGTCGACCTCGCCGCGCGCATCGGCGCCGTAGCGCGCGCGGCTGCGCCACACCACCCCGGGCCCGCGCACGGTGCCGGCCGACAGCTCGACGCGCTCGCCGGGCTGCAGGCCGCCGGCCACGATGTGCCGCGGCTCGTCGACGAGCCCGTCAGCGGGGGTGACGCTCAGCCAGGCCACAGTGCGTGCGCGCCTCGGTTCGGGGTGCCTCGCGGCTTCAGCGGCCGGCCGGCGTCACCTGCATGGAGGTGGTGCGGTCGCTCAGCAGCGGCACCACCTTCAGGCTCTTCTTCGAGGCCCAGATGTTGCGGTAGTGGAAGAGCGGGATGTGGGCGACATCCGCGGTGACGAGGTTGGCGGCGTGGCGGAACATCGCCTCGCGCCGGCGCGCGTCGAACTCCACCGTGGCGGCGTCCAGCGCCTTGTCCACCGACTCGTTGCTGTAGCGGCCCCAGTTGTTGGCGCCGCGGCCGAGCTTGGGGTCGTAGGTGGCCAGGGTCTGCAGCAGCCCGTAGCCGGCCTCGCCGGTGCCGTTGCCCCAGGCGATGACGCTCACCGCGAACTCGTTCTTCGTCGCCCGCGAGGAGTACACCGACCACGGCACCACCTGCACCTGCGTCTTCACGCCCACACGGGTCCAGAACTGCGCCACGGCCTGCACCGTCTCCGGTGCCTGGGGGTAGCGGTCACCGGGCACGTGGATCGTCACCTGGAAGCCCTGCGGGTAGCCGGCCTCGGCCAGCAGCTTCTTGGCCTGCTCGGGGTTGAAGGCGATGTCCTTGACCTCGGGGTTGTAGCCGAAGGTGCCCTTGGGCATCCACTGGTTGGCCTCGGTGACGGTGCCCTGCAGGATGCGCTCGACGATGGCCTTGCGGTTGATGGCCACCGACAGCGCCTGGCGCACGCGCGCGTCCTGCAGCGGGTTGCGCGCCAGCGGCTTGCCCGCGGCATCGGTGATGAACTCGCTGGGCCCGGGGCGGTGCGAGGGCTGCAGCAGCAGCACGCGCAGGCCGGGGTAGCTGTGCACGGCGAAGGCGGGGTTCTTCTTCAGCTGCTCCACGTCGGTGGGCGCGACCTTGTCGATCACGTCCACGTCGCCGGCCAGCAGCGCGGCCGTGCGCGCCGCGCCGTTGTTGATGAAGCGGTAGGTCACCTTCTCCCAGGCCGGCTTCGGGCCGTAGTAGCCGGGGTTGCGCTCGAACACCGTGCGGTCGCCCGGCGTGTGGGAGACGAGCTTGTAGGGCCCGGTGCCCACCACGGCGCGGCCGGCGTTGTAGTCCTCGGTGCGCGACTTCTCGCCCACGTGGCGGCTGACGATGTAGATGGAGGCGATGTCCAGCGGCAGCATCGGGTTGGGCGTGTTGGTCTTGATGACCACCGTGTGCGCGTCCTTGGCGGTGGTGGAGGCCACCGTGCGCAGCGCCCCGGCGTAGGAGGCCACGCTGCCGGGCACGCTGCGCGCGCGCTGGAAGGAGTAGACGATGTCATCGGCCGTGAAGGGCGTGCCGTCGGACCACTTGATGTCGCTGCGCAGCTTGAACTCCCAGGTGGTGTCGTCCAGCGCGCGCCAGCTCGAGGCCAGCGCCGGCTCGAGCTTGCCGCCGTCGCGCGAGTTGATGATCGAGTCCCAGAAGTGCAGCGCGAGCGACCGGTCGCCGGCGTGGTTGTTGAGCTGCGGGTCCACCGACGACAACGGGTCGGCATAGGCGATGGACAGGCTCTGCGCGCCGGCCATGCCGGCGCCGGCGCACAGGACCACGGCCACGGCCACGGCCAGGGCGTGGACGGCGACGCGCAGGTTCGGGCGCTGGAGGGCGTTCTTCATGACGTTCCTTTCTGGGCGGGGGAAGGGGCAGGGGAAGGATCAAGGCAAGGAGCGAAGGGCCGGCCATTGTCGAGCCCCTCCTCGAGGTGGCAGGCGCCGAGGTGGCCGGGAGCCAGCTCGCGCAGCAGCGGCACCTCGGTGCGGCAGCGCGGCAGCGCGTGCGGGCACCTCGGGTGGAAGTGGCAGCCGCCGGGCGGGTTCAGCGGGCTCGGGATCTCGCCTTGCAGCGCGGAGAAACGCGCGCGGCGCTGGTCCAGGCGCGGGATCTCGGCCAGCAGCGCGCGCGTGTAGGGGTGGCGCGCGCGGCCGAAGAGGGCATCCACCGGCGCGCTCTCCACCACGCGGCCCAGGTACATCACCACCACCCGGTCACACAGGTGCTCGACGACACCCAGGTCGTGGCTGATGAAGAGGTAGGTCAGGCCGAGCTGGTCGCGCAGGTCCATGAAGAGGTTCAGGATCTGCGCCTGGATCGACACATCCAGCGCGGCCACCGCCTCGTCGCACACCAGCATGCGCGGCTGCACGGCCAGCGCGCGGGCGATGCCGATGCGCTGGCGCTGCCCGCCGCTGAACTGGTGCGGGTAGCGATGGCGCAGCGCAGGGTCCAGGCCCGCGCGCTCGAGCTGGGCGCAGACGTAGTCGTCCAGGCCCGCCGCATCGACCAGGCCGTGCACGAGCGGCGCCTCGCCCACGATGCGCGAGACGCGCAGCCGCGGGTTCAGGCTGCCGAAGGGATCCTGGAAGACCATCTGGATGCGCAGCCGCGCAGCCAGCGTGGCCGCGGCATCCAGCGCGCCGCGCGGCTGGCCGTCCACCCGCACCTCGCCGGCGCTGGGCACGAGCAGCCCGGCGGCGATGCGTCCGAGCGTGGACTTGCCGCAGCCCGACTCGCCCACGAGCCCCACCACCTCACCGGGCTGCACCGCGAGGTCCACGCGGTCCAGCGCCTGCGTGGTGTCCCCGAAGCGGTGGCTGACCTGACGCAGCTCGACGAGCGGCGGGGCTGCATCCGCGGGGCTTGAGGTACGGCTCACGGCGCGCCCTCCTGCTGCAGCGCCCGATCCGACGAAGCGTTCGGCGCCTCGCCCGGATGCACGCAGCGCACCGTGTGCCCGGGCCACCCGGGGCGCGGCGCGTGCACGGGCGGGGCCTCGCGGGTGCAGGCGGCCGAGGCGCGCGCGCACCGCGGCGCGAAGGCGCAGCCCGGCGGCGCCTCGCGTGCCGAGGCCGTGAGGCCGGGAATCTGGCGCAGGCGCTGCCCGCGCCGGTTGGCGCTGGGCAGGCTGCCGATGAGGCCCTGCGTGTAGGGGTGCTGCGGGCGGTCCAGCACCTCGTCCACCGGCCCGTGCTCGACGATGCGCCCGGCGTACATCACCGCGATCTCGTCGGCCAGGCCCGCCACCACCGACAGGTCGTGGCTGATCCAGATGAGCGCGGTGCCGCGCTCGCGCACGAGCTTCTGCACCTCCGACAGGATCTGTGCCTGGATGGTCACGTCCAGCGCCGTGGTGGGCTCGTCGGCGATGAGCAGGTCCGGGCCGTGCAGCAGCGCAATGGCGATGGCCACGCGCTGGCGCATGCCCCCGGACAGCTGGTGCGGGTAGGCACGCAGCCGCTCCTCGGGGCTGGCGATGCCCATGGTGCGCAGCATGTCCGCGGCCTGGCGTCGCGCCTCGGTCCTCGTGGCCCGCCGATGCGCGTGCACCGCCTCGGTCATCTGCACCTCCACGCGCAGCACCGGGTTGAGCGTGGCCATCGGGTCCTGGAAGATCATCGCCAGGCGGTTGCCCTGCAGCGCGCGCAGCTGCGCGGGCGGCAGGCTCAGCAGGTCCTGGCCCTGGAAGCGCACCTCGCCGCCCTCGACGCGGCCGGGCGGGTCCACCAGGCCCATGATGGAGAAGCCCGTGACGCTCTTGCCCGAGCCGGACTCGCCCACCAGGCCGAGCACGCGCCCGCGCGCCAGGGTGAAGGACACACCGTCCACCACCGTGAGCAGGCCCTCGCGCGTGTGGAAGCGGGTGCGCAGCTCGCGCACCTCGAGCACGGGGCTCATCGCTGCAGCCTCGGGTTGAGGACGTCGCGCAGCTGGTCGCCCACCAGGTTGATCGCGACGATGGTCACCAGCAGCGCCAGCCCCGGGAAGAAGCTGATCCAGTACTCGCTGGACAGCAGGTACTGGTAGCCGTTGGAAATCAGCAGGCCCAGCGAGGGCTCGGTCACGGGCACGCCCAGGCCGAGGAAGGACAGCGTGGCCTCCAGCGTGATGGCGCGCGCCACCTGCAGCGCGGCAATGACCATCAGCGGGGGCAGGCAGTTCGGCAGCACGTGCCCGAGGGCGATGCGCGCCGCGCCCAGGCCCAGGCCGCGCGCGGCCTCCACGTAGTCGCGCCGCGTCTCCACCAGGGCCTGGCCGCGCGCGGTGCGCGCGTAGTAGGCCCACTCCACGAGCACGAGCGTGAGCACCACGTTGCCGATGCCCTTGCCCAGCCAGGCCAGGATCATGAGCGCCATGAGGATGGTGGGGAAGGACAGCAGCAGGTCCACCAGGCGCATGAGCGCGGCATCCACGCGCCCGCCGGCGTAGGCCGCCGCCAGCCCCACGAGCGTACCCAGCACCGCGGCCAGCAGCGCCGAGCCGATGCCCACGGCCAGGCTGATGCGCAGCCCGTAGAGGATGGCCGAGACGAGGTCGCGCCCCTGGCCGTCGGTGCCCAGCCAGTAGCGGCGGTCGCCTGCGGTGCTGACCTCGCCGGGCTTCAGCCGCGCGTCCAGCACGTCGATCTGCATCAGGTCGTAGGGGTTCTGGGGCGCCAGCCACGGTGCGGCCAGCGCGGCCAGCGCGATGAGCGCGAGCACCGCCGCCGCCACGGTGGCCGTGCGCGAGCGCAGGAAGTCCGCCCAGGCGTGGCGCACGCTCACCGGGCGCCCTCCAGCCGCACGCGCGGGTCCAGCAGCCGGTACAGCACGTCCACCACCAGGTTGATGGCCACGAAGAGCACCACCACGACGACGAGGTAGGCCACCACCACCGGGCGGTCCAGCGCGTTGATGCTGTCCAGGATGAGCTTGCCCGCGCCCGGCCAGGCGAAGATGCTCTCGGTGATCACGGCGTAGGCGATGGTCGAGCCCAGCTCCAGGCCCAGCACCGTGACCAGCGGGATGAGCGTGTTGCGCAGCACATGCACACCCACCACGCGAGCGGGGGCGAGGCCCTTGGCGCGCGCGAACTTCACGTAGTCCTGCAGCATCACCTCGCGCACGCCGGCGCGCGTCAGGCGCAGCACCAGCGAGATCTTGAACATCGCCAGGTTCAGCGCAGGCAGCAGCAGGTGCTGCAGCCCGTCGGCCGTCAGCCACGACCACTGCACGCCCAGCAGGCTCGCCGTGGTGCCGCGCCCGCTGGCCGGCAGCCAGCCCAGCTGCACGCTGAACAGCATGATCAGCATCAGCGCCACCCAGAAGGCCGGCAGCGAGAAGCCGACGATGCTGGCGGCCATGACCGTGCGCGCCAGGGGATGGTCCGGGCGCATGCCGGCGAACAGCCCGAGCGGCACGCCGATGAGCACGGCCAGCAGCAGCGCCGCCACCGCCAGCTCCAGCGTGGCCGGCAGGCGCTGCAGGATCAGCCGCACCGCGTCTTCCTGGTAGACGAAGCTGCGGCCGAGCTCGCCGCGCAGCACGCCCTGCACGAAGCCCAGGTACTGGCGCCACAGCGGCTGGTCCAGGCCGAGCCGGGCGATCGCCGCCAGGCGCTCCTGCTGGTTCATGTCCTCGCCCAGCAGGATGTCGGCCGGGTTGCCCACCGCATGCAGCCCGGCGAAGACGATGACCGTCATCGCCGCCACGACGAGCAGCGCCTGCCCGATGCGGCGCAGCAGCCAGCCCGTCACCGCGCCGGCCCTTCCTCGCCCGGCGCCGCCTCGTAGGGCGGGAAGGCGGCCTCGGTCCACTCGTGGCCCAGGAGCTCGGGGTCCGCGTAGCGCTGCATGGCCTCGAAGTGCTGCGCGACATCCTCGGCGAGGAAGGCCGCGGCCAGGCCCCGCGCCAGGCGCTGCGCGCCGTCGCTGATCTGCGGGATGTCGCCCGTTCCGGCGCCCTGCGACAGCGTGGCGGCGTAGTTGAAGCAGTGCACCCGCTCCAGCCCCGGGCAGGCGCCGGGCACCTTCTGCTGGAACTGGAAATGCTCACCGAGGTCGGGCGCGTCGGCGAGCTCGGCGTCCTCCTCGCCCGCGGCCGGGGTGTGGCGGTCCTTCCACAGCCGCACGTGGGGGGCCAGGCGCGCGTATTCCGGGCGCAGCGACCAGTCGGTGCGAAAGCCGGTGCTGAAGATCACGGCGTCCACGGCGATCGGGCCCTTGGCGGTGTCCAGCCGCAGCGCGCCGTCGGGGCGCAGCCGCGCGCCGTGCACCGCCGCGCCCAGGTGGAAGTGCGCCTGGGCGTGGCGCGAGACCCGCAGCGTGCTGCCGTGCGGAGGGGGCACCTGCTGCACGTTGAGGTAGTGCCGCAGCCGCCACTTCCACTCGTCGGGCAGGGCCCAGAAGCCGTGGGCCATGCCCGGGCTGCCCGCGCCCTTGCCCTTGTTCACCCGCGGCAGCGCGGCGCGGCGGATGAGCAGGTCCACGCGCGCCGCGCCAGCTTCCAGCGCCGTGGCGGCCACGTCCATCGCCGAGGCGCCGCCGCCGATGACGGCCACGCGCTGGCCCGCAAAGCGCGTGCCCTCCCAGTGCTCGGCCGAATGCACCCAGCGGGCACGCGGGAGGTCGGCGGCCCAGTCCGGCACCCACGGGCCGCCCAGGCCGTCGCGGCCGGTGGCCAGCACCACGCGGCGCGCGAGCACCGTGCAGGGCCGCACGGTGCCGGGCACGCCGTGGTCTTCCAGTTCCAGGCGCACCACCCCGTCGGCCTGCGGCAGGACATCGCGCACGTGCTGCAGGTTGCGCACCGGCAGCGCCAGCACGCGGCGGTACCAGGCCAGGTACTGCGCCCACTGCAGGCGCGGGATCTTGTCCAGCGCCTGCCAGGCCGCGGGGCCGAACTGCGCCTCGTACCAGGCGCGGAAGGTCAGCGCGGGCAGGCCCAGCGCCGGCCCGGTGAGCTCCTTGGGCGAGCGCAGGGTCTCCATGCGCGCCGTCGTGAGCCAGGGCCCCTCCAGGCCCTCGGGGGCGCGGTCGAAGACCACCGCCTCGATGCCCAGGTGGCCCAGGGCCGCCGCCAGCGTGAGCCCGGCCATGCCGGCGCCGATGACCGCCACCGGCAGCACCACCTCGCCGGCCCGCTCGCACCGCGGCACCCAGCTCCTGGGCGGCAGGCCCAGCCTCAGCAGGTCCTGGCGCAGGCGGGCCTCCAGGTCATCAAGGGCCCCGAGGGCTCCGAGTGCCTCGAAGGCGGCCAGGCCGGGGTTGGGAGGGGTGTCGAGCGGGTTGGGGGCGTTCATGGGCGAGACGGGCGGCGGCACCCTCGCCATTGCGGGCCTGCATCAGCCCAATCGTCGAGGATGATGGCACAGCCCCCGGCAGGTCCGGCTCAGGGTCTGCATGTGCTCATGCGCAAACCGAGCAGGGCCTTTCGCGCGAGAGCTCCAAGGCGTCAGCCCGCCGCGATCGACATGCGGCCTGAAGCTGCGCAACCGCGGCGCCGGCCCGCTTGGCGCGGTAGCCGGCGCGACATCGGCCTTGCCCCAGCAGCCCCTTCAATCCTTGCCCTGCAACCTCGTCATCACCGCACGCCACCCGGCTTCCGCTGTTCGGCCCGTGGCGCCCAGCACCGCGGCGAGTTGCTCCATCTGCGTGCCGGTCAGCTGCGCCTCCAGGCGCTCGCCTTCCGCAGTGAGGCGCAGTTCGCGGCGGCGCCCGTCGTCCTGCGCCGCGCACACCGCCACAAGCTTGAGTTCGACCAGACGCCGCAGCGGGGCGTTCAGGGCCTGCTTGGACACGCCCAGCGTCTCGAGCAGGGCCTGGATGCCCAGGCCGGGCTCGCGGCCGACGAAGTAGAGGATGCGATGGTGCACCCGGGAGAGGCCGCGCCGCCGCAGGATGGCATCGGGGTGGGCCGTGAATGCGCGGTAGCCGAAGTAGAAGAGCTCGATAGCTTCGCGCAGAGAGGCCTGTCTTTTTAAGTCAATCATATTGACATATTAGGTGGGCGCCGCCAGCATGTCGATACGTCAACTCTATTGACTCATCAAGAAATGACCTCGTTCGCAGAACTCCGCTACTCGCGCCGGGTGAACGACCTCGTCGCCTCGCCGATCCGGGAGATCCTGGCGGTCATCGAACAGCCGGGCATGGTCTCCTTCGCCGGTGGACTGCCCGCACCGCAGAGCTTCCCCACCCTTGAGCCGGGCGCCGTGCCGTCGTCCTGGCTGCAGTACGGTCCATCAGAGGGCGAGCCGGCGCTGCGCCGGCATATCGCCAGGGAGCTGGCCACCCTCGGCATGGCTTGCACACCACAGCAGGTGCTGGTGCTGTCCGGCTCGCAGCAGGGCATCGACCTGGTCGCCAAGCTCTTCATTGATCCCGGTACACCGGTGGCGGTCGAGTGCCCGACCTACCTCGCCGCGCTGCAGGTCTTCCGCTTCTTTGGCGCACGTTTCGTCGCCTTCGACCCCACACGGGCAGACACGCTGTGTGCGGGCGGGGTGCGGCCTGCCCTGGCCTACACGATTCCGACCTTCCAAAATCCGACGGGACTCTGCCATGACGCACACACGCGCTCGGCGCTGGCAGGCGCATGCGATGACGCAGACGTGGTGCTGTTCGAGGACGACCCCTATCGCGACCTCGCCTACGATCCGTGCGACCGGATCCCGGTCTGCGCGCTCGTCAGGCGCGCGTCCTGGATCTATCAAGGGTCGTTCTCGAAGAGCTTGGCTCCCGGATTGCGGCTGGGTTTCATGGCCGTCTCGCCGGATCTGGTCGCACCGCTGACCCGACTCAAGCAGGCGGCGGACATGCACAGCAGCCGGGTGAGCCAGTGGCTGGTGTTGCAACAACTCGAGCATCCCCAGCACGCGGCGCGACTGGCCAGCCTCGTGCACGACTACCGGGCCCGGCGCAACGCCTTCGGTGCGCTGCTCACGAAGCACCTGGGAGAACTGGCGACCTGGACGGTACCGCCCGGGGGCCTCTTCTTCTGGCTCACCCTGGCGCAGCCCCTGGACACGCGCACGCTGCTGCCGCGCGCGATCGAGCGCCGCGTCGCGTTCATGCCCGGGGAACCGTTCTTCCCCGGCTCCACCCCGGTGACGGGCCGGCTGCGGCTGAACTTCAGCCACGCCAGCGAGCACGAAGCCGATCGAGGTCTGCGCAGCCTCGCCGAGCTTCTGCGCGAAACGGCGTCCAACCGCACGGCCGCGAGCTGAGTCATGCGCCAACCGATGCCGTGCTGCAAGGCGCTCATGTGCACCGCACACGCGCTGAAGCGGGCCGCGGGGCCGTCAAGCCTGCCGCCGCCAGGATCCGTGCGGCAGTTCCTTGTCGCGCTCGGCGGCGGCCAGCGCGTCCTTCAGGCCTTGCACGTCGAAGGGGATGCAGTAGGCCGGCTTGGCGCGCTCGAAGCGCCAGCTCTCGGACAGCGTGCCCGCATCCACGGGGTCGAAGCCGAATGCGTCGACCAGCCCTGCGACGAGGGCCATGGCGGCCGGGTCGTCCGCCGCGATCGGCAGCGCACGACGCTCGGGCTCGCCGCGGGGGCGGCCATGCGTCTGGAGGTCGGCCTGCATGATCGCGTTGAAGGCCTTGACCACCTTCGCCCCGGCGAGGTGGCGCGCCAGCATCTGGCTCGTGGTGGTCTCGTGCCGGTCGAGCTCCCCGATGTCGCCATCGCGATAAGGGTAGTAGTTGTTCGCATCGACGACGACCTTGCCCGCCAGCGGCGCCACGGGAATCGACTCGCGGCTCCTGAACGGGATGGCCACGAAGACGACTTCTCCGAACGCGGCGGCCTCCTGCGCGGTGCCCGCCAGGCAACCGAGGTCGACCGCCTGGTCGCGCAGCGTGTCGGGGCTGCGGGAGTTGCTGATCATGACGGCATGACCGCACCTGAGCGCGTGGACGGCCAGGGCGCCGCCGATGCGCCCGGCCCCGATGATTCCGATCCTCATGGCCTGGCTCCTCAGCGGGTGCGCCCCGCCTGTGGCGAAGTGGGGTCCTTCTCGGGCCCGGCGACGACGCCCGCATCGTGCAGGCGCCCGATCTGGGCGCCGCTGAGGCCCAGCACCTCGTGCAGCACGGCGTCGGTGTCGGCGCCCAGCAGGGGAGCCGCACGCGTGTCCTGGCGCGCCGCGCCGCCGATGCGCACCGCCGCGCCGGCCACCCTGTGCGTGCCCACCCCGGGGGTGCAGACCTGCTCGAAGATCGGGTTGGCCAGACTCGCGCGGGGGTCGACCTGCACGGCCTGCAGGGCGGTCCGGTACGGCCCCCAGCACACGCGGTGGGCGTCCAGCACGCGAGCCGCCTCGTCCAGGCTTCGCGCGAGGAACCAGGGCTCGAGCAAGGCGGCGATGTCCTCCCGCGCCTCGTAGCGCTGGGCCTCGTCGGCCAGGTCGAGCCCGGTGCGCGCCTGCAGGTCGGCCATCGCCTCGCGCAAGCCGCAGGCCTGCACGAGCGCGCGCCACTGGCCGCCGGAGATGCCTGCGACCATGACGCGGGCGCCGTCGCGGGTGGCGAAATCGCGTCCGAAGGCGCCGTAGATGTGGTTGCCGATGGCCGGGCGGTCCTGGCCCAGCACCTCGGCCTGCGCCAGCACGCCCAGGTGCGACAGCATCGAGAAGGCCACGTCCGACAGGGCCAGCGACAGCTCGGCGCCCTGCCCCGTTTCGCGTCGCTGCTGGCGCGCGGCCACGATGGCGAACGCCGCCTGGTAGGCGCAGCCGATGTCCCACGCAGGCAGGACGTGGTTGACCGGCTCCTGCGAAGCGCTGGCGCCCGTGACCGACGGGTAGCCGGTGGCGCAGTTGACGGTGTAGTCCACCGCCGTGCTGCCGTCGGCATTGCCCTGGATGGTGCAGGTGATGACGTCGCTGCGGCGCGCGGCGAGCAGGCCGTGCGCCAGCCACGGCACGGTGATGTTGGTCAGCAGCACGCCGCCGTCCTCGCCCGGCCGGTCCGGCGCCGTGACCAGGGCCTGCACGAGCTCCTGCCCCTGCGGCTGGCGCAGGTCGACGGCGACCGAGCGCTTGTCCTTGTTCAAGCCCGTCCAGTACAGGCTGCGGCCGCTTGCCGCGCGGGGAAGGCGCCCGTAGTCGATGCCGCCGCCGATCATGTCCACGCGGATCACGTCCGCGCCGTACTGGGCCAGCGTCAGGCCGGCCAGCGGCGCGGCGATGAAGGCCGAGCTCTCCACGACACGCAGCCCCCGCAGCAGTCCGTAGGTCATGGTTGTCTATCCGTTCGGGATGGATGCGCGCTTTCCGCCAGGGCCTGCTCCAGCAGGCCGCGCGCGATGACCTTCAGCGCGAGCGTCTCCTCCGCGCCTTCGAAGATCGACAACACCCGGGCATCGACGAAGAGCCGGCTGATGGGGGTCTCCTGCGCGTAGCCCATGCCGCCATGAAGCTGCAGCGACTCGCGCGTGACCCACTCGGCGCAGCGGCAGGCCAGCAGCTTCACGAGGCTCGCCTCGATGCGCGAGCCCTCCTCGTCGAGCCGGCCGGCCACGGCGTAGGTCAGCCGCCGGCACGCCAGCAGGCGCGCGCCCATGCGGGCGATCTTGGCCAGCGTGAGCGCATAGGTGTCCAGCGTCGCGCCGAAGACCTTGCGCCCGGCCGTGTGGGTCAACGCCGCGCGCAGCGCACCCCACATGACCCCGCAGGCCCGGGCGGCCGTCTGCAGCCGCCCGCCCACCATGCCGGCCATGGTGTAGTAGAAGCCCTGGCCCAACCCCGCCTCCTCGCCGATGACGCAGGAGCCCGGCACGAAGAAGTCCTCGAACGACAGGTCGTAGGAGTGCATGCCCCGGTAGCCGATGGTCGGGATGGCCCGGCCCTGCAGGCGCCCGCCGCCGGGCTGCGTGTGGTCAAAGGCGTGTCCCCCGTCGCTGGGCTTTTCGACCAGCAGCACGCTCAGGCCGCGGTAGCCCGCCGACCGGTCGGGGTCGGTGCGGGCGACCACCATCAGCAGCCCGGCCTTGCCAGCGAAGGTGCACCAGGTCTTCGCGCCGTTCAGCCGCCAGCCGCCCTCCACGCGCTCGGCCCGCAGCGACACGCCGGCCACGTCCGAGCCGTGGTCGGGCTCGGTCATCGCGATGGCGCAAAGCGGGTCTCCCTGTGCGATGCGCGGCAGCCAGTGCCGCTTCTGCGCCTCGGTGCCTCCTGCCAGGAGCGCCCGGCTGAGGATCTCCGGGCGCGTGATCAGGCTGCCCGCGGCGCCCAGCGAGGCTTCGGACAGGGCCTCCGTGACGGCGACCATCATCAGCATGTCGCCGACGTCGTCCGGGCGCGTGCCCCCGTAGCGCTCGGGAATGGACAGCCCGAACACGCCCATCTCGCGCAAGGGCTGAAGGATCGACTCCGGGACCGTGAGGTCCTGGCGATGGATGTCCTGCGCAAGGGGGGCGACGAGTTCGCGCCCCAGTCGCGCAAAACTTTCGCACGCCATCCGGACGGCCGGCCCGGGATCGACCTGTGCGATGTCGCCGCCAGCCGCCACGACGGCCCGTCCGGCCTGCGCCAGGGCGCGGCCGGATCCCGCCTGCAGCCGCAGCCGCGCCCACTCGCGCGAGGCCGCCAGGGCCTGCAGCGGCGCCGGGTCGAGCCCGTGCTCCAGGTGCAGCAGCTGCAGCCGCTCCAGGCTGGCAGCGGCCGCGTCGCTGCAAAAGACGAGCGCGAGCCACGCATCGGCCTCGCAGGCCGCGGGGCCGAGGGGGTCCATCAGCGTCTGCGCGGCGAGCAGCTCCGCACTCGTCCAGGCCAGGTCGTAGCAGGCCACCTGGTGCTCGTCCAGGCGCCGGCCGTCGAGCCGGCCTTGCACCGCGCACGCCTGGGCGAGCGCGTGCAAGCCGGCGTCGAAGCCCGTGCGCAGGTGCCCCAGCACCGCCCTGGCATCGGCCTGCAGGTCGGTCAGTACGGCATCGTTCGTCACCCCGGCACTCCCTTCAATTCGCGTGCCGGGACGCGGGCAGGCCGCGCACCCCGGGCTCCACGGCGAACACACAGCCGGCCAGCGGTTCGCGGGCCGGGTCGGTGCCCTCGCTCATGCTGGTGATGAACAGGGTTTGCATCGCAGTGCCACCGAAGGCGACGCTGGTGGGCCGCGAGACAGGCAGGTCGATGATGATGTCCAGCCGGCCCTGCACGTCGTAGCGGCCGACGCGGCCCGCGTTGAACTCCGCCACCCACAAGCCACCTTCGGCGTCCATGGCGCAGCCGTCCGGGCGCCCAGGACTGTCGGCGAAGTCGACCAGCACCCGGCGCCCGCTGGGCGTGGCCGAGTCGGGGTCGTAGTCAAAGCGCAGCAAGGCGCCCGGGCGCGAGTCGCACACATACATCGCCTGGCCGTCCGGGCTCCAGGCGATCCCGTTGGACAGCGTCAGCCCGCCGATGGCGCTGCGCTCGAACTCGGCGCGGCCTGCATCGGACCCCGGCTTGAGCCGATAGACCGTCGCGACCGGGTTGCGCAACTCGCGGTCCATCGTGCCGACCCAGAAGCGACCCTGCGGGTCGCACTTGCCATCGTTGAACCGCTCGCGCGCGAAGTCCACGCCGCTGACGGTCAGCGAGGACAACTCACCCGTGACAGGGTCGAAGAGTCCGAGGCCGTTGCGGTAGGCGATCAGCAGCCGGCCATCGTGCCGCGGCACGACGCACCCGGGTTGCCCGCTCAGGGGCCAGCGCTCGATGGCCGGCCCCGTGGGGGTGGCGCGCAGCAGCTCGCGCGCAAGACAGTCCACCCAGTACAGCGCACCGCGCGCGCCGTCCCACAGCGGGGACTCGCCCAGTGCGTTGCCGGAATCGAAGATCGGCTCGGCCCGTGCGGTCATCGCGAGGTGCCCGGCAAGCCCCGAGCGCTCATCGCGCCGCCGTCACGGGTGACGGGGCCAGGCGAAAGACCTTCACCGCCGTGTCGTGCAGCAGCGCCTTGCGCGCCTCGGGCTTCAGGCCCAGCGCGTCGATCTCGGCCAGGCTCTGGGCATGCGTGACCACCGGAAAGTCGGTTCCGTACATGACCTTGCCCTTGCCGCGACTGTTGAGGAAGTGCACGAGGCTCTTGTCCCAGTACCGGGGCGAGTGGGCGGTGGTCGAGATGTAGACATTGGGATGCTTCCACGCCATCGCGATCAGCTCCTCCACCCAGGGCCAGCCGGTGTGCGCGGCAATGATCCTGAGGGTCGGGAAGTACAGCGCGATCTCGTCCAGGTAGATCGGCCGACCGACCTCGCTGGGCATGAACTCGGCCGAGTGGCCCATCTGGATCATCACGGGCACGTCGAGCTCGACGCACTTGGCGTAGAAGGGGAAGAAGGCCTTGTCGTCGGGCCGCAGGTTGTAGCCGTAGTGATGCAGGTGCGCGCAGCTGAAGCCGTGCTGCGTGATGGCGCGCTCCAGGGCCCGCACTCCTTCCATGCGGTGGTACGGGTTGATGCCGAACATGCCCTTGTAGCGCGCCGGGTCGGCACGCATCACCTCGGCGACTTCCTCGATGTCCATGTCCCAGAGCATCGACTGGGTCTTCCACGAGCGGGACTGCCACACCGGGATGAAGGCCATGGACACGCCGCTGGCGTCGAGCACCTGCGCGAACTCCTCGGTCGTCCACCCGCGCAGGCGGTCGGTCATGCGCCACAGATCGAAGACGTAGGCCATCTCCGGGGTGTCGCGGTAGTTCTTCTTCATCGACGCCGGCGTGAACAGGTTGCACCAGGTGTCGATGACGGGGTAGTCGTTCATGGTCGGGTCTTGTTGGGGCTCGAGTTCAGGGGCGCGTCGCGCTCAGGCCGTCCAGGAAGGCCTGCAGCAGCGCGCGGTTTCGGGGGGTCTGGTAGCACTCGCGCAGCAGCGCGATCTCCATCTCGACGCTGTAGGCGCCGGTTGCCGCCGTGCGGGCACAGGCAAGCACCGCGCGCACGGCGTTGGGCTCGTGCGCGCACAGGCCCTGCAGCAGGGTGTCCACCCGGGCATCCAGGGCGGGGCCGTCGCACACGCCGTCGACGATGCCAAGTCGCTGCGCGTGCGCCGCATCGACCAGGTCGGCGGCGAGCACGAGCTCGAGCGCGGCCGACGCCCCGATGAGCTGGGTGAGCCGGCGCACCCCGCCGGCGGACGGGAATAGGCCCACCTTCAGCTCGGGCAGGCCGACTCGTGCGTGCGCAGCGGCGAGGCGGTGGTGACAGGCCAGGGCCAGCTCCAGGCCCCCTCCCACGGCGTGGCCATTGAGCGCGGCGATCACGGGCTTTTCCGCCGCCTCGATCATGTCGACCAGCTCGTGCCACTTGCGGATGTGCAGCCCGATGTCGGGCAGGCCGCCGGCGAGTTCGCGGATGTCCCCGCCGGTGCAGAAAAACCGGGTGCCGGCCCCCCGGATCACGATGGCGCGCACCGCCGGGTCGCGCAGGCAGGCACGCACGTGACCCGCCAGTTCGTCCACATCCTGCCCTTGCAAGGCGTTGCCGGCCTGCGGCCGGTCGATGACCAGCCGGGCGGCCGAGTCGCGGATTTCGCACTGCACACTGCTCATGGCGTTTCGGGGGCGAAGCGAACGATGGAGCGCCCGCCCGAGGCGGGCTCGAAGACCGCCCGCACGGGCAGGTCGCATGCGAGGTCCTCGACCCGCACGCCGACGAGGGAGGTGGTGATCAGCGGGCCTTCGTCGAGCACCACCATCGCCACCAGGTAGGGGGGCGCAAAGGCCTCGAAGTAGGCCTTGTGCATCACCACCCAGGACCACAGCCGCCCGCGGCCGGACACCGGCTGGCAGGCCACCTCCTCGCTCAGGCAAGCCGGGCAGGCGGGGGACGGCGGGAACCACCGGTGCCCGCAGGCGCCGCAGGTCGGCAAGGCGAGCACGCCCCGGGACGCGTGGGTCCAGAAGCCCTCGCTCGCACGCGTGACGCGGGGCAGCATCGGCGCAGCCTGCCCGCTCACAGCGAGTACACCTGCGAACTCAGCACGGGCGCCACGCACACGTACTGCGCGGTCCGGCACCCCGGCACCTGCCGCACCCCGCACTCGCCTCGGACCTGGCGCACGGCCTCGGCCTGCAGCGCAAAGCCTTGCATGTAGCCCTCCGAGAGGTGCCCGCCGGCGGTGTTCAGGGGCAGCTCGCCGCCCAGCTCGATGCGCCCCCCCTGCACCCACCGGCCGGCCTGTCCGCGCTCGCAGCAGCCGAAGCCCTCCAGCGCGTACAGCACGATGGGCGTGAAGTTGTCGTACACCTGCAGGCAGTCGACCTGCTGCGCCGCGAGGCCGCACTGGGCGGCCACTTCGGCCGCCACGGCCTGGCACGCCTGGTGATAGAAGTCCCGCGAGGCGTATTGCGGGGTCAGGTGGCAGGCGGTGGCGCTGGCGCGTACGCGCACCGGCGGCTTGGCAAGCCGCGCGGCACGCGCGGCATCGGTGAGCACGAAGGCCACCGCGCCGTCGTTGATGAGGCAGTAGTCCGCACGGCGAAGCGGCTCGGCGACGTACGGGGAAGCCCGGTAGGCCGGCAGGTCCAGGGGCTTGCGCAGCACGGCATGCGGGTTCAGCGCCGCGTTCCTGCGCGCGTTGATCGCCACGGCGGCCAGGCCTTCCTCGGGGGTGCCAAACTCGTGCTGGTGGCGACGATGCATCATCGCCGCCTGCGCGCCCACGGAGGTCATGCCGTACATCGATTCGTAGGCGGCAGGCGAGCTGTCATCGAACGCGCCGCCATAGCGCTCGCCCGCCGAGCGGCCGTTGTTGCCGTAGACGATGGCCACCGCGCGCGCGCGGCCACTGGCCACCGCATCCGTGGCCTGCTGCATCGCGACGCCGGCCATGCGCCCGGTGCCCTCGAGGCTCCAGGCCATGCGCAGGCCCGTGAGCCCGTTCTCCGTGGCCACCTGCTGATAGGAAGGCAGGCGCACGCAGATGAGCGCATCGATCTCGTCCCGGGGCAGGCCGCAGTCATCCAGGGCAGCGCGCAGGGCCATCCCGCCGATGTCGTAGGCCGAGCGGGGCGGCTGGCTCGGCCCGGCCAGGGCCGCGAAGTCCGTGGTGGCCACGCCTGCCACCGCCACGTCGCGAGGCCCGGCCATGCGCGCTCAGTGGTGCAGCCGCAGCCCGGGGCGCGGCCAGTCCAGCGCAACCAGGTGCCCGGTCGTCGACAAGGTGACGTAGGCCGTGCGCATGTCCGCTCCGCCGAAGCACAGGTTGGTGGCGTAGAGGTCGGGCACCGGCACGTGTCCGACCACCCCGCCCTGCGGCGCGATGATGGTGATACCGCCGTGGATCACGGTGGCCACGCAGATGTGGCCGCCCTGCTCAACGGCCAGCGAGTCGAACATCTGGTAGTGGGCCGAACCCGCCAGCAGGCGCCCGCCATGGGGCGACGGCCAGGGATGGGGGTCGATCGCGCCCGGGCCCGTCAGGGTGAACTCCCACAGCCGCGCGGTGATCGTCTCGGCCACGTACAGCCGGGTGCCGTCCGGCGACAGGCCGATGCCGTTGGCGGTGAGCATCGGAAAGATCACCTCCTTGATCATCGACCCGTCGGGCCGCGCGTAGTACACGCTCGCCCGGTCCAGGCTGCGCTCGCGCGCCTTGCCCATGTCGGTGAACCAGAAGCCGCCGTGCGCGTCGAAGACGATGTCGTTCGGCCCCTTGAGCTGCTGGCCCTGGCCTGCGCCGTACAGCGTGGTCACCGCGCCGGTGTGGAGGTCCACGCGCTGGATGCTGCCGCCGGTGTAGTGGTCGGACTGGCCCGCGGGGCGCAGCATCCCGGGCTCCTCGTGCCACTTGAAGCCGCCGTTGTTGCACACGTAGCAGGCGCCATCGGGGCCGATGGCCGCTCCGTTGGGCGAGCCGCCGAGAAAGGCGACGACCTCCGGCGGCCGGCCGGGCCGCACCCGCGTGAGCGTGGCCCGCTCGAGCTCCACCACGAGCACCGAGCCATCGGGCATCCAGATCGGGCCTTCAGGAAAGCGCAGCCCGCTGGCCAGGACCTCGCAGTGCGGCATCTCCCCCAGCCCCGGGTACACGGCAGCACGGGACACCTCGCCGGCCGCGCGGGCGAGCGACGCGGGCAGGGGCGGCAGCGTCGGTGACGCGGGGGCTTCGGCGCTCATGCGGGCTCCAGTTCCCGCGCGACGCCCCGCTCCGAGACGAGCGCCATCAGGTCGGAGAATTCCTCCCGGCGCAGTTCGGTCTGCTCCCGCATCCAGTGCACCGCTTCGGCCGCGTCGCCGCCGACGATGGCCGAGACGATGTTGCGGTTCTCGTCCAGCGAGGTGCGGATGGGCATGTGCATGATCTGGGCCAGGTGGCGGCGATAGGCGCACATGCACATCTGGATGTTGCGCGCCGTCTCGATCAGGAAGGGGTTGTGGGTGCCTTCCAGGATGGCGTCGTGCGTGGCGTTGGCCTTCTCGAAGTAGCCGCGCAGGTTGCCGGCTTCCACGTGGGCCGTCATCTCGTCGGACAGCACCGACAGGTGCTGGCGCTCCTCCAGCGTCATGCGGCGCGCCGAGCGGTTGGCCGCCATGACCTTCAGGTCCGACAGGACCTCGAGCATGCCGAGCAGGCGCGCGGAGGACAGTTCGGTGACGAAGGCCCCCCGGTTGCGGCGGATTTCCACCACCCCCAGCGAGGACAGCCTGACCAGGGCCTCGCGGATGGGCGTGCGCGAGACACCGAAGCGCTCGGCGAGCACGCGTTCGTCCAGACGGGTGCCCGGCAGCGTGCGTCCATCCACGACATCGTCCTCGATCATGCGCAGGATCCGGTCGATGTCCGATTTCACTTCTTTTGTCATGTCAACTCCCTGAAGCTTGGCGTGTTCAATTCAGCGCCGAGACCATACCGCCGTCCACGGCCAGGCTGGTGCCCGTGATGAAGCCTGCCAAGTCCGACGCGAAGAATGCCACCGCGGCGGCCAGCTCCTCCGGGCGTCCGAGGCGGCCCAGCGGGATACGCGCCAGGCGCTCGCGCAGATCGTAGCTGCGCGACAGGCTGTCGGTCTCCACGGAGGCGGGGCAGACCGTGTTGACGGTGACGCCGTGCGCACCGACCTCGTTGGCCAGGTGCTTCATCAGCCCGGCGACGCCGGCGCGAAACACGGTGGACAGCACGTGCCGCGGCATGGGCTGCTTCACCGACGCCGAGCCGATGCAGACGATGCGGCCCCACTTGCGCTGGACCAGCAAGGGTGCAATGGCCTGCGAGACGAGCATGGCCCCCCACAGCTGCGTGCGGTAGGCCGCTTCCCAGCGTGCATCGTCCGTCTCGTCCATCAGGTCGCGCCCGGGCAGAGGCGGGCGCCCGGTGTTGAGCACGAGGATGTCGGGCCCACCGAAGGTGTCCTGGACCTGCGTCACCAGGCGCTGCACATCCTGCCGCACCCCCATGTCTCCGGCCACGGCCAGCGCGCGCACGCCGTGCTGCCGCTCCAGGCCGGCGGCCATCTCGACAAGGGCCTCCTGCGAGCGCGAGAAGAGCACGAGATTGGCGCCCTCGGCCGCCAGGCGGCTCGCCACGGCCGAGCCCAGGCCGCCATTGGCGGCGGTGACGATGGCCGTGCGCCCGGCAATCCCGAGGTTCATGCGCGGCTCCTGGAGGGCAGCTGCGCGCCCGGCTCGTCCTGGACTTCCTGCATCGCCTGCACGATGCGCGCGACCTTGCGTTCGGCGGCGACGCGCACCTCGGCGGGGTCGGCGCCCGTCCAGTCGTAGAAGCCCTTGCCGGTCTTCAGGCCGAACTCCCCGCGCTCGAACAGGCCCTCCAGGAACGGGCTCGGCGAGGTGTCGTTGCACAGCACCGGGCGCAGGTTGCGCTGGGTGCGCGCATGCGTGTCCAGGCCGTTGATGTCCTTTTGCTGCAGCAGCCCGGTGACGCACATGCGCGGGGCGATGAAGCGTCGCGCCATCTCGTCGATCTGCTCGGGCGTGGCGGCGCCCTCGTCGATGAGGTGGTAGGCCTCGCGCAGCAGCGCATGCTGCAGGCGATTGAACAGGCCCCCGATGACCGGGCGGTTGAGCACGATGGCGGTCTTGTCGCACCGCTGCAGAAGCTGCAGCACGGCCTGCACCGCGGCGTCCGCCGTCTCGCGCACGCGGATGACCTCCACGAACAGGCCGCGCTCGTGGGCCGGGTACATGTAGTGCATGCCGAGGAACTGCGCCGGGTGGGCCAGCGGCGCGGCCAGCTCCTGCAGCGGCAGGCCCGAGCTGTTGGTGGCGAGCACGGGCGATCCGCCCCAGCGACGCTCGACATCGGCGTAGAAGCTCAGCTTGAGCGCCATCACCTCGGGCAGACACTCCACGACGAGATCCGGCGCGCGAGCGGGCAGCTCGCGGACCAGCTCCGCCCCCGGCACCTGGCCTTCCAGACGGGCCGGGTCGCGGCTGAGCACGGTCGTGCGCAAGCCGTGTGCCGCGCAGGATCGCGCAACGCCGATGCCGATGGAGCCGGCGCCGGCCACGAGGACGGATTCGATCAGGGCAGCAGACATGCGTGGGGTGGGGGGTGGGCGCGCCAGCGGCGCTCTAGATGATGCCTTCGGCCTGGAGATCGGCGAGTTCGTCGGCTGTCAGGCCAAGCTCGCGAGACAGGACCTCCCGGGTGTGCTCGCCCAGCAGCGGCGCCCGCGGCAGCGGGGGCGGCGCCTCGCCGGGCGACAGGATCGGCAGCGCAGGCGCATACACCCCCGGCAGCACGCCCAGGGCGGGGTGCTCCACGGCGTCGAGCATCTGGCGCGCCTTCAGCGACGGGTCGTCGATCAACTCCTGCAACGTCTCGATCACCTTCGCGCAGGGCACGCCCTGGCGGGCGGTCAGCGCAAGGAGCTCCTCGGTGGCGTAGCCCGCCACCCACCGCGCCACTTCCTCGTCGATCCACTCCTGGCGCACGAGCCGGGCGGCCAACGGGATGAGCGCCGGGTCGCGCAGCTCGGGCTTGTCGATGAGCGCGGCCAGGCGCTTCCAGATGCGCGGCGGCGCGGCGTTGAGCGCGACGAAGCCATCCTGGCAGCGGTAGACATTGCACGGCGCGATGCGCGGGATGCGGCTGCCGCAGCGCAGCGGGAATCCCCACTCGACCTGCGCTTCCAGCGGCTCGACGAGCATCATGGCCACGAGCGAGTCGTGCATGGCCACATCCACGTGCCGGCCCCGCCCGGTGCGCTCGCGCTCGCGCAGCGCCGCCAGGATGCCGATGACCGCGTACAGCGCCGGCACGGTGTCGCCGAAGCTGATGCCGGTGCGGGTGGGCGGCTGGTCGGGGTGGCCGTTGGCGGCCATGGTCAGCGAACTGGCCTGCACGATGGGATCGAAGGCGGGCAGGTCGGCCTTCGGCCCGACGCGGCCGTAGCCGGAGATCGAGCACAGCACGATGCGCGGGTTGGCCTGCGCCAGCACCTCGTAGCCGAGCCCCCAGTCCTGCAGCACGCCCGCGGCCAGGTTCTCGATGACGACGTCAGCGCCCTGCACCAGGCGCAACAGCAGCGCCTTGCCGCGGGGCGACTCCAGGTCCAGCGTCACGCTCTTCTTGCCGCGGTTGCGCTTGAGGATCGCCACCGACTCGTCCTGCGGCGAAACCGTCTCGCGCAGCGCGCTGCCGGACTCTCCCGCGAAGGGGGGGAAGCCGCGCGAGGGGTCCCCGCCGTCGCGGCGTTCGATCTTGATGACCTGCGCACCCAGGCCGGCCAGCGTGAGCGTGGCGAAAGGCCCCGACAAGTAGCTCGTCAGGTCGAGGACTTTCACGCCGTTCAGCGTCTGGTACATGGGCTTTTTTGCATACCAAGCAAGATTTTTGGCATCTTACAGATCGTAAAAATGACGGTCAACGCCACATTTCTTCAGGTTAGTACCTATTTCTAAGGAATACGTGAACCATAGGATGCCAAGCAATTCATTAGGTATACCAAAAGCCACATGCACGACTCGACCGTCGACGCCGCCATCCTGCAGGCCGCGCAGCGCCTGGCCGAGACCTCCCGGCGGCATGCGCGCCAGAACGACCTCGATCAGCGCTACGCGCCCGAGCTGTGGGAGGCCGTGCGCCAGACCGGGCTGGCCGGGCTGTGCGTGCCCGAGGCCATGGGCGGCGCGAACGTCAGTGTCGAGCTCTTCTGCAAGGTGATCGAGGTGCTGGCGGCCGCCGACTGCGCCACCGCCACGCTCGTGCACCTGCAGGGCAACAACGCCTACTTCCTGCGCTACTGCCCCGACCAAGAGCGCGCCCATGCCGTGCTGGCCGAAGGCATGGACAAGCAATGGCTGACGGCCTACTCGCTGACCGAACCCGGCGCGGGCTCCGACGCCCTGCGCATCACCGCCACCGCCACGCCCGTGCCGGGGGGCTATCGGCTCAATGGCACCAAGTGCTTCTCGAGCTGGGCCAGCATGGCCGACGCGGTGTTCGTGATGGCGCGCATCACCACGCTGCCGGCGCGGGAGGCGATCTCCTGCTTCGTGGTGCGCCCGCCTCAGCCCGGCTTCGTGATCAGCCGCACCGAGAAGAAGCTCGGCCTGCGGGCCGCGCCGCTTTGCGAGATCAGCCTGCAGGACCTCTTCGTGCCCAGCCACGACTGCCTGGGCGAACAGGGCCTGTTCAAGGCGACGATGCAGGGCCTGGACTACTCGCGCATCGGCATCGGCGCCATGGCCGTGGGCCTGGCGCAGGGCGCACTGGACTACGCCATGCGCTATGTGCTGGAGCGCCGGGCCTTCGGGCAGGCCATCTCGGACTTCCAGGGCGTGCAGTTCAAGCTGGCCGACATGGCCACCGAGGTCGAAGCCGCGCGTCAGCTGACCCTGCATGCCGCGCGCCTGGCCGATGCCGGGCAGCCCTTCACGCGCTACGCGTCCATGTCCAAGTACTACGCCTCGGACGTGGCCATGAAGGTGACCACCGACGCCGTGCAGCTGCTGGGCGGACACGGCTACACGGCCGAGCACCCGGTGGAGCGAATGATGCGCGACGCCAAGGGCATCCAGATCTTCGAGGGCGCCAACGAACTGCAGCGCTCGCTCGTGTTTCGCGGACTCAAGCGCGAGATGGCATGAATCACCAGGAAGGAGTCAGCTTGAAACTCAAGGACCAGGTCGCGATCGTCACCGGCGGGGGCCGGGGCATGGGACGAGCCCACTGCCGGCTGCTGGCCTCCGAGGGGGCCGTGGTCGTGTGCTGCGACAAGCTCGGGGACAACGCCCGCGCGGTGGCCGAGGAGGTGCGCAGCCAGGGGGGCCAGGCCGAGGCGTTCTCGCTGGACATCACGCACGGCCAGGATGTGCGGCAGATGGTGCAGGACGTCATGGACCGGTACGGCCGCATCGACGTGCTGGTCAACAACGCAGGCTATGACGCGATCAAGCCATTCGTGGACACGACCGAGGCCGACTGGGACTTCCTCATCGACCTCAACCTGAAGGGCCACCTGCACGTCACCCATGCGGTGCTGCCCCACATGATCGCGCGCAACGGCGGCAAGATCGTCTTCATCTCCAGCGACGCCGCCCGCGTGGGCTCGACCGGCGAAGCCGTCTACGCGGCCGCCAAGGCGGGCCTGCTGGGCTTCACGAAGACGCTGGCCCGGGAAGTCGCCCGCCACGACATCCGCGTGAACTGCATCTGCCCGGGCGTCACCAACACGCCCCAGCTGCAGCGCAACCTCGAGGACCCGACCATCGGCAAGATCGTGCGGGCCATCGAGAAGAAGGTGCCGCTCAAGCGCTTCGGCGAGCCCGAGGAGATCGCCAATGCGGTGCTGTTCTTCGTCTCCGACCAGTCGAGCTTCGTGACGGGGCAGGTCCTGAGCGTCAGCGGCGGGCTGACGATGGTCTGAGGCACGGGGCTGGACATGTCGGACCTGGACCCCTACAGCGCCGCGAGGGTGGCCGACCGGATGGAGATCCAGGACGCGATCTACCGGTGGTGCCGCGGCGTGGACCGGCTCGACTTCGACGCCATCCGCAGCGTGTTCCACCCCGATGCCGAGGACGATCACGGCAGCTACAAGGGAGGCGTGGACGGGCTGATCGAGTGGGTTCGCCAGCGCCACCGCACGATTCCCGCTTCAGTGCACAAGATCGGCCAGATCCTCATCGAGTTCGGGTCGGCCGACGTGGCCGTGGCCGAGTCGTACGTGGAGACGCTGCAGCACTATCCGCCCGGAGCCGGAGCCAGCCTCGCGCAACTCACCGGCGGTTCGGACGTGGCCAAGGGCCAGGCCGTGGACCTCATGGGGCGCTCGCGATACGTGGACCGCTTCGAGCGGCGCGGCGGGCGCTGGCGCATTGCGCGGCGCACCCTCGTCTTCGACTGGCGGGGGGTGGTGGAGGTTCCCGCGCGGGGACCCTTGCTGCCTGCCGACTGGAACCTGGGCCGCCGCGGCCCGCAGGACCACCTCTACCTGGAGCGGGCGCGTGCCGGAATCGGCCAGCCGCCCTGAAGGCGGGCCCGGGGCCCGCACACGACAAACGAGCACAGAAAGGAGACACGCGTGAAGATCATCAAAGCACTGCTGCTGACCTCGATGGTGTCGGCGGGCCTGTTGACGGGTGTGGGCGCCAGCGCGCAGTCCTCGGCCATGCCCACCAAGCCGGTCCGCCTGGTCATTCCCTTCCCGCCCGGCGGCGGCCCCGACATCGCAGCCCGTGCCATGAGCAACGTCCTGGCACCGCTGCTCGGGCAGCCGATCGTGATCGACAGCAAGACCGGCGCCGGCGGCATCATCGGCATCCAGGCTGCGCTGGACAGCAAGGACGGCCACACCCTCCTGATGGCCAGCACCGGCATCGTCATCCAGCCCAGCCTGAACCCGGCGGTCAAGTACGACGTCACGCGCGACTTCGACGCGGTAGGCTGGGTCTCGGCCTTCCCGGGGGTGCTCGTGGTCCCGGCCAGGTCGACCGCCCAGACGGTGGCCGACCTGCTGGCGGACATGAAGGCGCGGCCGGGCAAGGTGTCCTGCGGCAATGGCGGCATCGGAACCGTCCAGCACCTGGGGCTGGAGTTGTTCCTCGGCATCACGGGCACCTCCTGCAACGGCATTCCCTACCGGGGCGAAGGCGCAATGGCGCCGGCGCTGCTGGCAGGCGACATCGACATGGCCTTCTCGAACCTGCCGGGCGTGCTGCCGCATATCCGCTCCGGGCGGGTCCGGGCGCTGGCGCTGGCGGCCAACGAGCCCGTGCCCGAGCTGCCCGGTGTACCCACGCTGCGTTCGCTGGGGTATCCGCAGATGGACGTGCAGGGCTGGGTGGTGGTCCTGGCGCCCAAGGGGATGGCGCCGGAGCGCCTGGAGCTGTTCGATTCGGCGCTGCAGAAGGCCCTTTCCGACGAGAACGTCCGCAAGACCTTGATCGCCGCCGGCCTGACCCCCGTGATCGGCGGCCGCACCAAGCTGGAGGCCTACCTCAAGTCCGAGGGGGAGAAGTGGGGCAACGTGGTCCGCAGCCGCGGCATCAAGGCTGACTGAGGCGCTCGAGGTGAACACAGCCGCCCAGTTCCTGCGCCAGTCGGCGGCGCGCTTCCCGCACAAGGTGGCGCTGGTGGACGGCGAGCGCAGCTTCACTTACACGGAGCTGTACGAGGCCGCCTCGCGCGTGGCCGCAGGCATGCACGCCCACGGCCTGCGCCCGGGCGACCGGGTGGCCTACCACGGCAACAACCGCTGGGAGATGGTGGTCACGATGCTGGCGGCCATCCACGGCGGCTTCGTGCTGTGCCCGCTCAACGTGATGCTCAGGCCGGCCGAGCTGGAGTACATCCTGCAGCTCAGCGACATCCGCCTCATCCTCACCACCCGCGAGGGCGAGGCGAACGTGCATGCGCTGAGCGGCCGCTTTGCGTTCGAAGCGTCCTCCTACGACGACCCGCAGGGCCTGTTCGCCCGCTGGATGGCGGGGCCGGCGGGCGGCCACGAAACGCCGCGCCGCCCCGACGATGTCGTGGCGCTGTTCTTCACCTCGGGCACCACGGGAAGCCCGAAGGGCGCGCCGCTGGACCAGGAGTTCATCAATCACCTGGCCCACAGTTGGACCATCGCCTGCCGGTACACGCCCGACGACGTGTACCTGGTGATGACGCCGATGTTCTGGGCTGTCGCGCCGATCCACGGCATCCTGCCCATCGTCCTGGCCGGCGGCCGAATCGTGCTGATGAACCGATTCAACCTCGATCAGGCCTGCGCGCTGATGGAACAGCACGGGGTGACCTGCCTGTTCATGGTGCCCACGCTGTGCACGATGTTCCTGGACCAGAAGGCCGATGCGCTCAGGCGCATCCAGACGCTGCGCGTGTGCGGCGTGGGCGGCTCGCCGCTGACGGCCGAGACGGTCCAGGCCTTCGAGTCCCTCACCGGCGCCCGGCTGCTCAACACCTACGGCCTGACGGAAGCCGGCGCTATCGCGCGCGAGATGCTCGATGCCCCGCGCCGCCCGGGCTGTGCCGGCACGCCCGGCGGCACGGTGGAGATGAAGATCGTGGACGAGCACGGCAATCCGGTCCCCCCCGGCACGCCCGGGGAGGTGCTCGCACGCGGCTTCACCGCCATCAAGGGCTACTGGCGCAACGGCGCCGTGGACCCGACGACGCTGCCCGATGGCTGGGTGCACACCGGTGACGTGGCCGTGCTCGAGGAGGGCTTCGTTCGCATCCTGGACCGCACGAAGGACATGATCATCACCGGCGGCGCGAACATCTATTCGGCCGAGGTCGAGCGCGTGATCGCCCTGCATCCGCAGGTCCTCGCGGCCGCGTTGATCGGCATCCCCGACCGCGTCAAGGGCGAGCTTGCGGTGGCCTACGTGGTGCCGCGCGCAGGAGGCGCCGTCACGGCCGACGCGCTGGAGGCCCTGTGCCGGGATCGCCTGGCGGCCTACAAGGTGCCGCGGCGCTTCGTCTTCGTCGATGCGCTGCCGATGACGCCCACGGGCAAGGTGCAGAAGGTCGAGTTGCGCAGGATCGCGGCGGGCCAGCTCGAGGGGACCCCCGCGCCGTAGCCGAAGTCAGGAGATCAGCCATGCGTTTACGTCGAATCCTCCTCGCGGTGGCCGTCACGGCGGGCACCTTGCTGGGCGCGCAGGCCCAGACCCCGGGTGCGTCGGAGTGGCCGGCCAGGCCCGTGCGCATCATCGTGCCCTTCCCGCCCGGCGGGGCCAACGACATCGCAGCCCGGTCGATCGGCCTGGAGATCGGCCCCGCGTTGTCGCAGCCCGTGATCGTCGACAACAAGACCGGTGCCGGAGGCCTCGTGGGGTACTCGGCTGCCGCGCAGAGCAAGGATGGCCACACGCTGCTGATGGCCAGCACCAGCATCTCGCTGCTGCCCAGCCTGAGCCCGGGTGCGGCCAATTACGACCTGGCGCGAGACTTCGAGCCCGTGGGCTGGGTGTCCGCCTTCCCGGGTGTGCTGGTGGTGCCGGCATCCTCGAAGATCCGGACCGTGCAGGAACTGCTGGCCGAGATGCGGGCCAGCCCGGGCAAGGTCAGCTGCGGCAACGGGGGCATCGGCACCTCGTCGCATCTGGGAGTGGAGCTGTTCCTGAGCGTGACCCGCACCAGCTGCACCGGGGTGCCCTACCGGGGGGAAGGTGCCCTGGCGCCAGCCCTCATGGCCGGTGAGGTGGCCATGGCCTTCTCCAACCTGCCCGGCGTGCTGCCGCACATCAAGTCCGGCAAGATCCGGGTGCTGGCGGTGGCCGCCTCCGAGCCTTCGCCCGACCTGCCTGGCGTGCCGACCCTGGAGTCGATGGGCCTGACCGGCATGGAGGTCACCGGGTGGGTCGTGCTGCTCGCGTCCAAGGGCATGCCCGAGGAGGCCATCGCCCGGCTGGACAAGCTGCTGCAGCAGTCCCTGGCTTCCAAGGGCGTGCGCGAGCGCTTTGCCGCCGGCGGCCTCATCCCGATGGCGGGGGGACGCGACAAGCTGATGGCCTACATGCTGCGCGAGCAGGCGCGCTGGGGCAAGTTGATCCGCGAGCGCGACATCCGGGCTCAGTAGGCCGCCCCGCCGGGCGGGGTGGCCGCGCCCGGCCCGCCCGACGCTTCGCCGCGCTTCCGGCCCAGGCTCAGCCGGGCACCTGCGGCAACGCGAGCGACGGGTCCCGGGCCCGCGCCCAGTGCACCGCCGCCTGCGGCAGCACCCACTGCACGCCGTAGCGCATGCGCGCGGTCTTGGCCTGCGCCCAGTCGCGCGCCGGGTGAGCCGCCGCGGCGCGCGCGCTCGCCGCGAAGCCCCAGGCGAGGAAGGCGTGTGCGAGGCCCATCAGGTAGTCGTCGGCCACGCGCAGCGCGGCCTCGCGGTCTGCGGTGGCGGCCGCGGCAATGGTCGCAGTG
>JBMOGN010000004.1:0-39703 GCA_049318345.1 Rubrivivax sp.
CATGAACACGAAGGCCTGCAGGGTGATGATCAGGATGTGGAAGATGGCCCACACGGTGCCGGCGATGATGTGGCCGATGGCCAGGCCGATGCCGGTGGCCGTCAGCGACCAGGCGCCGCCCATGAGCGCGATGAGCATGAAGATGAGTTCGCCGGCGTACATGTTGCCGAACAGCCGCATGCCGTGCGAGACCGTCTTGGCGACGAACTCGATCATCTGCATGGCGAAGTTGATCGGGTACAGGTAGACCTTGTCGCCGAAGGGGGCCGAGAAGAGCTCGTGCACCCAGCCGCCGAAGCCCTTGATCTTCACGTTGTAGAACAGGCAGATCAGCAGCACCGACAGCGACAGGCCCATGGTGACCGACAGGTCGGCGGTGGGCACCACACGCATGTAGTCCTTCATGCCGAGCGCGGGGCCGGCCGTGTGCCAGATGGCCGGCAGCAGGTCCACCGGCAGCAGGTCCATCGCGTTCATCAGGAAGATCCACACGAACACGGTCAGGGCCAGCGGGGCCACGAGCTTGCGGCTGGTGGCGCTGTGCACGATGCCCTTGGCCTGGGAGTCGACCATCTCCACGAGCAGCTCCACCGCGGCCTGGAAGCGGCCTGGCACGCCTGCAGTGGCCTTCGAGGCGGCCTTCCACAGCAGGAAGCAGCCCACGACACCCAGCACGACGGCGTAGAAGATGGAGTCGAGGTTGACGACCGAGAAGTCGACCACCGACGTCTGCTTGGCGTTCTGCAGATGCTGCAGGTGGTGGACGATGTACTCGCCTGCGGTGGGGGCCTGGCCGGTTGATGCTGCCATCTCGCTTGCTCTTGTCGGTTCTTGCTCGTCAGCGCCCGCGCCACAACAGCGCAAGCCAGTACACCTTCATGCACAGCACCATCGCCACCAGCAAGGCCGGCCAGCTCAGAGGCTGCACGATCCCGGAGGCGAGCATCAGCATCACCACCGAAACCGAGATTTTCAACAACTCCCACAACATGAAACTGACGGCGCTCGCGCCGGGGTTCATGCTGGACAGCCGGCTCGTCATGCCGCGGGCCATCAAGGCCGCCGGCACCACCACCACCGCAGCGCCGTACAGCGCCGACCGGGCGGCCGAGCCTTCGCCGGTGACGAGCCACACGAGTGCGGCCACCACCGCGCCGACGCCGGCCTGCCACCCCACGACCTTCCACGGCGAGACGGACGGTGAGCGCGCAACCAGCGCCTGCGCCTCCTGGCGAGTCAGCGCCCTGACGGGCGCCTCGTCGGCCCCTTGCGCATCGTCCCAGGCGTCTTTTCGGAAACTCCGCTCGGACATGGGGCGCAGCAGCAAGGTTCAGGCGGGCAAACCGTCGGAGTATACGTGGAAACCCGCTGTCCCCCTCGCGGGCCGCAATGCCCCGCTGTCCGGCCGGGATTCCCGCGCCCGGCCGGTCTGCGCGGGGCCCGTCGATAATCGCCGCCCGTGACACCGCCCCGCTCCGCCCCAGCCTTGCCGAGCCCGATGCGCGCCTGGGGTGCCCGGCGCGCGCTGCGCGCAGGTGTCGGGGCCGTGGTCCTCGCGCTGCTGGCCGCATTGATGCCCGGCTCGCCCGCCCAGGCAGCGCCCGGCGCGGTGGTGAAGACCGAGCAGGTGCGGGCCGAGCTGCTGGCGCATGCGCCCCAGGGCGTGGCGCCCGGCCAGCCGCTGTGGCTCGGGCTGCGCATCGAGCACGCCCCCCACTGGCACACCTACTGGAAGAACCCGGGCGACTCGGGTCTGCCCACCTCGCTGGAGTGGACGCTGCCGGCGGGCTTTGCGGCCGGCCCGATCCAGTGGCCCACGCCCAAGCCGCTGCCGGTGGGGCCGCTGATGAACTTCGGCTACGAGGGCACGCTGCTGCTGCCCGTGCCGGTGCAGGTGCCCGCAGGCTTCGCGGGGCAGGCGCTGGAGGTGCGGCTGCAGGCCGAGTGGCTCGTGTGCAAGGACGTGTGCATCCCGGAGTCGGGCGAGTTCGCGCTGAGACTGCCGGCACAGGCAGCCACTGCTGCGCACGGCGCGCTCTTCGAGGCGGCTCGCGCGGCGCAGCCGCAGCTGCGCCCCGGCGCGCTCGCGCAGGCGCAGGTCGAGCCGGACGCGCTGCAGCTGCGGGTCTCGGGACTGCCGGCGGACTGGGCCGGGCGGACGCTGCGGCTGTTCCCGGAGTTGCCCGGGGTGATCGACAACGCCGCGGCGCAGGACGCCCGGTGGGTGGACGGCGCCTGGGTGGCGCGGGTGAGGCTGTCGGCGCAGCGCAGCCAGAGCCCCGAGCGGTTCGAGGCGGTGCTCGCCCAGGCGGGCGCGTCCTCGGGCCCGGTGCCGGCCGCCGCGCCGCCAGCGGGCGTGCAGCTGACGGTGCAGGTCAGCGGGGCCTGGCCGCCTGCGGGCGGCTCGGCGGGCGGCTCGGCAGGCGGTGGCGCGGGCGCGCCGGCACTGAGCGCTCCGCCGCCGGCGTCGGGTCTGGCGGTGTCGTTGCTGCTGGCCCTGCTGGGGGGCGCGCTGCTGAACCTGATGCCCTGCGTCTTCCCGGTGCTGTCGCTGAAGGTGCTGGGCCTGGCCGCCCACGGGCAGCAGCGCCGCGCCATGCTCGCCGGCGGGCTGGCCTACACGGCCGGCGTGGTCGTCAGCTTCCTGGCGCTGGCAGGGTTGCTGCTGGCGCTGCGCGCCGGAGGCGAGCAGCTCGGCTGGGGCTTCCAGCTGCAGTCGCCGCTGTTCGTGGCGGCGCTGGCTGCGCTGTTCACGCTCATCGGGCTGAATCTGGCTGGCGTCTTCGAGTTCGGCTCCGTGCTGCCAGGCTCGGTGGCGGGCCTGCGGGCGCGCCACCCGGTGCTCGATGCCGGGCTCACCGGGGTGCTGGCGGTGGCCGTGGCCTCGCCGTGCACCGCCCCCTTCATGGGCGCCGCGCTCGGCCTGGCCGCGACGCTGCCGGCCCTGCAGGCGCTGTCCATCTTCGCCGCACTGGGCCTGGGCATGGCCCTGCCCTTCCTGGCGGCCAGCGCGTTTCCGGTGCTGGCCCGGGCGCTGCCGCGTCCGGGAGCGTGGATGGTGCACTTCAAGGTGCTGATGGCCTTCCCGATGTTTGCCACCGTCATCTGGCTGGCCTGGGTGCTCGGGCAGCAGGCCGGCATCGATGCGGTGGCGGCCCTGCTGGGCGTGCTGCTGGCGCTGGCCCTGCTGGCCTGGGCGCTAGGGAGGCAAGAGATGAGCGCACGAGCCCGCCGGGCCTTCTGCGCCGTGGCGCTGGCGGTGCTGGCCGCCGCGCTGAGCTGGGCCTGGCCGGCCCTGCAGACCCCCGACAGCCGCGCGCCGGCCGCTGCCCCGGGCCAGGCCGGCAGCGACTGGGAGCCCTGGTCGCCCGAGCGCGTGACGCAGGCACTGGCCGAGGGGCGGCCGGTGTTCATCGACTTCACGGCCGCGTGGTGCGTGACCTGCCAGTTCAACAAGCGCAACGCCCTGGCCGACGCCCGGGTGCTGGCCGACTTCCAGGCGCGACGCGTGCGGCTGCTGCGCGCCGACTGGACCCGGCGCGATCCGCAGATCACGCAGGCGCTGGCGGCGCTGTCGCGCAACGGGGTGCCGGTGTACGTCCTCATGGCCCCGGGCGCAGCAGGGCCTCGCATCCTGAGCGAGATTCTGAGCGTGGACGAGGTGCGCAGCGCCCTGGCCGAGCTGCGCTGAGGCGCGAGCCGGTCTCCCCTCCCCTCTCTCTACCCTGCCCGCGCGAGGTCAATTCGATGCACGCCCTTTCGACAGTCTTTGCAACCGCCACCGCCACGGTTGCCGCCTGGGCCCTCCTGCTGACGGTTCCCGCCGGGAACGCAGCGGCCGCCCCCGCGACCGTGGGCCAGTCGGCGCCCGCCTTCTCGCTGCGCGACACCGCCGGCCGGACGGTGTCGCTGGCCGACTTCAAGGGTCGGCATGTGGTGCTGGAGTGGGTGAACCCGGGCTGCCCTTATGTGCAGCGGCATTACGAGGCCGCCAACATGCAGGGCACGCAGAAATCGGCCACCCAGCGCGGCGTCGTGTGGCTGGCGATCAACTCCACCGCCCCGGATGCACGCGACTTTCTCGCCCCTGCGGCCCTGGGCGCCTGGATGAGCAGCCAGCAGGCTGCCGCCAGCGCCACGCTGATGGACCCTGAAGGCCAGGTCGGGCGCGCCTACGGGGCACGCACCACGCCGCACCTCTACGTGATCGACCCGCGCGGCACGCTCGTGTACGCCGGCGGCATCGACGACCGGCCGCGGGCCCGCATCGCCGAGATGCCTGCGGCCACGAACTACGTGCGCAAGGCGCTGGACGAGCTGCTGGCGGGCAAGCCCGTGAGCACGCCGCTGACCCAGCCCTACGGCTGCAGCGTCAAGTACGCGTCGATGTGAGCCCGGCGCCGGGCAGGCGCAGGTACTGCTCGGCCCGCTCGACGCAGGCGCGCACCGAGGCCGCGGCGTCGAAGGCCGGGCCCAGCTCCTCGGCCAGCAGCGCGCCCACGCGCGGGGCGACCTGCGCCGCCTGCCGGGCATCGAGGAACAGCAGCCTGCTGCGGCGGGCCAGCACATCCTCCACGCTGCGCGCCAACTCCTGGCGTGCGGCAAAGCGCACCATGGCTTCGCTGAGCAGGCCCGCGCCGCTCTCGGCGTCGTGGGCAAGCCAGTTTGCGGCGCCGGGCAGCGCGTGCAGCGCGGCAGCCTCGCTGCCGTACAGGTGCTCGCCCGGCGGCTCGGCCAGGCTGCGCCCGGGCGCGGCGCCCAGCAGGGCCAGGTGCTCGGTGACACCGCCGGCGCGGCGCGGCAGCAGCCCGGCCCGCATGCAGCGCTCGAGCACGTCCTCGGCCATGGCGCGGTAGGTCGTCCACTTGCCCCCGGTGACGGTGACGAGCCCGCTGTCGGACACGAGCACGGTGTGCTCGCGCGAGATCGCCTTCGTCGCGCCGCCGGCCGGATCGGCGCCCTGGCTGGCCGCGGGCCGCACGAGCGGGCGCAGGCCCACCCAGGCCGAGCGCACGTCGGCGCGCGTGGGCGCACGCGCCAGCACGCGCGCAGCCTCGCCGAGGATGAAGTCCACCTCCTCGGCCAGCGGCTCAGGCTCCAGCGCGGCGTGCGGGCGCGGCGTGTCGGTGGTGCCCAGCACCGTCTTGCCCAGCCACGGCACGGCAAAGAGCACACGGCCGTCGCGCGTACGCGGCACCAGCAGGGCGTTCGTGCCGGGCAGGAAGGCGCGGTCCACGACCAGGTGCAGGCCCTGGCTGGGCGCCACCAGCGGCTGCGACGGCGTATCCAGCGCGCGCACCGCGTCGACCCACACGCCCGTGGCATTGACCACGCAGGCCGCGCGCACCTCCAGGTGCTCGCCGCTTTCCTCGTCGCGCGCGAGCACGCCGACCACGCGGTGGGCCGTCTCTGCCGTGCCCGGCGCCTGGGGCTCGTGCAGCAGCCCGTGCACGCTGACGCGGTTGAGCACGAGCGCGCCGCGGTCCTGCGCGGTGCGGGCCAGCAGCACCGCCAGGCGGGCGTCGTCGAACTGTCCGTCCCAGTACTGCACGCCGCCCCGCAGGCCTGACGCGCGCACCCCGGGCAGCAGCGCGCGGGTGTGCGCCACGCCGAGCAGCCGCGTGGGGCCCAGGCCGCGGGCGCCGGCCAGTGCGTCGTAGGCCTTCAGCCCGAGGCCATAGAACGGGATCTGCCACAGGCCGAACGCGGGGACGACGAAGCCCAGGCGCTGCGCCACGTGGGGCGCGTTGGACAGGATCGCCGCGCGCTCGCGCAGGGCTTCGCGCACGAGGCCGAAGTCGCCCTGGGCGAGGTAGCGCACACCTCCGTGCACGAGCTTGGTGGCACGCGAGCTCGTGCCTTGTGCGAAGTCGCGCGCTTCCAGCAGCACCACATCAAGCCCGCGCGCTGCCGCATCCAGCGCCACGCCCAGGCCGGTGGCGCCGCCGCCGACCACCACGAGGTCGACGCGCCGCGCCTGGCGCAGCCGCGCCAGCGCCTGCTCCCGCGCGAGCGCCCCCGCTGCGCTCATGCCAGGCGTGCGAAGTTCACCGGCAGCCCGGGCACCGGCACCCGGCAGCTGAGCACGCACCCCGCCCAGGGCTCGCGCGCGAGTTCCTCGGCGGGGCGGTTCGCACGCGCGGTGGTGATGTACAGGGTGCGGAGGTCCGCCCCGCCGAAGCAGGGCATGGTGGGGCAGCGCACGGGCAGGCGCAGCTGCGCGAGCACCTGCCCGGAGGCCGACAGCCGCAGCAGCCGCGCGCCCTCGAACATCGCCACCCAGTAGCAGCCTTCCTGGTCCACGGCTGCACCGTCGGGGCGGCCGCCGTAGTCGGCCAGGGGCTGGCCCGGGGTGCGCAGCGGGAACCGGGCGAAGACGCGCTGGCGCGCGAGCGTGCCCTGCTGGGGGTCGAAGTCGAAGGCGTGCACGGTGTGGGAGGTGGTGTCGCTCCAGTACATGGTGCGGCCGTCGGGGCTGAAGGCCAGCCCGTTGCTCACCGTGATGCCGCCGGCCTGGCGCTCCAGGCGGCCGTCGGCCAGGCGGAGCAGGCTGGCCGCCGCGGGCTGGCGTGGCTCGTAGATCGTGCCCACCCAGAAGCGGCCCTGGGGGTCGGCGCGACCATCGTTGAAGCGCTCGTGCGCGGGGTCGTAGGGCGGGGCGGCCAGCCGGGTGCGCCGCCCGTCGCGGGGCGTGAAGCGCCACAGGCCGTCGCGCATGCCCAGCACCAGGTCGCCGCCGGGAAGCGGCGCGCAGCAGGCCGGCTCGGTGTCGAAGGCCCAGTGGCGGCGCTCCTGGCTGCGCGCGTCCAGGCGCTCCAGCCGCCGACCCGGGATGTCGCACCACCACAGCGCCTGCTCGTCCGGATGCCAGAAGGGCGACTCGCCCAGCAGCGAGGGCTCGCCGGGCAGCGCCTGCAGGGGCAGCTCGAGGTCGATCACGCGAGCAGGTAAGCGGGGTTCGGGTCGATGCGCAGCGTTGCGGCGGCAGAGGTGCTCAGGCCGGCGATACCTCCAGCCGCATCCAGGCCTCCAGCACCTCGCCCGGCATGAGCGTGCGCAGCCCGTGGGCGGCCGGATCGGACATGTGCACCGCGTTGCTGACGTGGCTCACCGGCTCCACGCACCAGTAGTCGCGCTGGCGGGGCGTGAAGACCACGAGGTACGGCAGCGAGGCGCTCAGGCGCAGGGCGAGCTTCTCGTCGCGCAGGCGGGCCATGCCCTGCCAGCCCTCGAAGCAGTGGTCGAAGTCGAGGTGGGCCACATCGGCATCGATGCCCGACTGCGGCAGCCGGCGCGTGGGCAGCTGCGTGCCGGGGTCGGACTCCCAGCGGGCGCTCACCTCGGCGTGCAGCCTGCTGCGCGTGCGCTTGGGAAAGTAAGGGTGCCAGCCCAGGCCGGCGGGGGCGGCTTCGGCAGCCTCGTTGCGGATGCTCAGGGTCATGTGCAGGGCCTGCGGACCCAGCGTGAAGAGCTGGCGCGCGGAGAAGGCGAAGGGCCAGTGGCCGTCGGGCTCGTGGCGGTAGACGAGCTCGGCCTGGGTGGCGTCGGCCTGGACCACGGTCCACGGCCGCTGCCAGCCCACGCCGTGCACCGAGTGCGGGCTGTCGTCGAAGTTGGGTTGCGTGGTGTATTCGTGACCGTGCCAGCGGAATCGCCGGTACCCCAGGCGATTGGAATACGGCACGAGCGGGTAGCAGCCCGACAGGCGCGAGCGCTCCAGCGCAGCCGGCTCGGTGCTGCGCAGTACCGCCACGTCACCGAGCCACAGCCCGGCGATGCAGCCTCCCAGGTCGGGGCGAAGCGCCAGGCGCAGCGCCCCGGCGTGCAGTTCCAGGGCGGAGGCCGGGGCGCGTGGGTCGTCGGTGGCGGGAGCCGCCTGGTCGTGGTGCATGGGCAATCCTGAAGCTGCGCCGCCGGTCACAGGCGCGTGGTGAAACCGCCGAGCTCGGCCTTGAGATAGTGGGCGCCGGCGATGGGGTTGAAGTAGTAGGGCGGCACTTCCTCGAAACCGAGGGTGGCGTACAGGCCGCGCGCGGCCTCCATGTCGTCCAGCGTGTCCAGCAGCATGGTGGAGTAGCCGGCCTGGGCGGCCCGGTCCATGAGGGCCTGCGCGAGCAGGCGGCCCAGGCCGAAGCGGCGGAAGGCCGGGCGCACGTACAGGCGCTTCATCTCGCAGGCGTCGGGGTAGTCCACGTCGGGCAGCGGCCGCACCCCGCCGCAGCCGGCCACCGCGCCGTCCACGCAGGCCAGCAGCAGCACGCCTGCCGGCGCGGCGTACTGCCCGGGCAGCGTGGCGAGCTCCTCCTCGAAGCCCTGGAAACACAGGTCCACGCCGAGCTGGCCCGCGTACTCGCGGAAGATCTCCCGCGTGTCGTCCAGGCGGGACGATGTGTGCGGCGCGAGCAGCTCGATGCGGGGCTCGGCCATGTCGGGCTCGGCTATCAGCCGCCCAGCCGCACGACCAGCCACACCGCCAGCGCGCAGGCTGCAGCCACCGCGAGCGCGCGCAGCCGGGCGGACGCATCGTCGACCGAGGCCGGCACGTCGGCAGGCAAGGCCTTGTCGCCATGCACCATGGCAGCGATCAGGTTGTGGCGGCGCCAGGCGTAGAAGGCGATGGCCGAGAGGTGCAGCGCCACCAGCCCGAGCAGAAGCCACTGCCCCCAGTGCTTGTGCCAGGCGGTCGCGGCCAGCCCGGTGGCGGTGGCCACGAAGCGGTTCAGCGGGCCGACGCTGGCGATCTCGTCGTCGCCCACCAGGCCGGTGGCCACCTGCACCACGAGCACCAGCAGCAGCGCGAAGACCGACAGCGCGCCCAGCGGGTTGTGGCCCACGTCGAAGCGCTCGCCGGCGCGGGGCTCGCCGCGCAGGTAGCGCATGAGCGCGCCGGGGCCGTAGAGGAAGCTGGAGAAGCGCGACCAGCGCCCGCCCATCAGGCCCCAGACCAGGCGGAACAGCAGCAGACCGAACACCAGGTAACCCAGGCGGAAGTGCCACACCATGGCCGCCCCGCCGATCTTCGCGCTCGTCACCGACCCCGCCACGGCAGCGGCCAGCGTCCAGTGGAACAGGCGGGTGGGGAAGTCCCACACGCGTACGGCATCGGCATCGGAAGGGGTCATCGCCTGGCAGGTCTGCTGAGTCGCGGATCAGGCTCAACCATAACCCGAGCGTGGCGGTGCGCGATTGGGGTCTGCCGCATAGACTATGCTGTTACTGGTTTGCCCGCCCATCACGAGGAGTACCCCGCATGAAGAAGCTCGCCCTGGCCCTGTCGGCCGTCGCCGCGATGGCCGCGCTGCCCGCAGCCGCCCAGTTCCAGAAGCCCGAGGACGCGATCAAGTACCGCCAGAGCGCCTTGACCGTGATGGCCGCGCACTTCTCGCGCATCGGCGCGATGGCGCAGGGCCGCGTCCCCTTCGACGCCGCCACGGCGGCCGCCAACGCCGAGATCGTGGCCACCATGTCCCGGCTGCCCTTCGTCGCCTTCGTCGACGGCTCGCAGGGCGGCAAGGCCAAGGCCGAGATCTGGAGCGACCGCGCCGGCTTCAACGCCGCGGCCTCGAAGATGCAGGAAGAGGTGGGCAAGCTCGCCGCAGCCGCACGCTCGGGCAATGCCGACCAGGTCCGGGCCGCCTTCGGCGCCACGGCAGGCACCTGCAAGGCCTGCCACGACAACTACCGCTCGCAGTAAACCCGGCCTGCGAGGCGCCCGCTCAGGGCGCCGAAGCGAACCCGAGCACCACGCGCCGGGTCATTGCGCTCTTCTTCTCGATCTTCGTGACCACCACGTCGCCCACCTCGAGGGTGTTGGCGACGTGCGTGCCCCCGCAGGGCTGCAGGTCCACGCCCTCGATCTCCAGCACCCGCACGCGGCCCAGCCCGCGCGGAGGCTGCACGCTCATGCTGCGCACGAGCCCGGGGTTGGCGTCGAGCTCCTCCTCGCTGATCCAGCGGTGGCGCACAGGGTGCGCGCCGGCCACGAGGCGGGCGATGCCGGCGCTCAGCGCCTCCTTGTCCAGCGGCTCATTCATGTGGAAGTCCAGCCGCGCGTAGCCCGCGGTGATGGAGCAGCCGTCCACCGGATGCGGCACGAGCGCGCACAGCAGGTGCGTGGCGGTGTGGAAGCGCTTGTGGGCCTGCCTGCGCGCGGCATCGATGCGCGCCGTCACGCGCGTGTCCGGCGCGAAGGCCGCGACATCCGCGCCCGGGGCGGGCACATGGGCGATGGCGCCCGTGCGTTCCTTGTGCTTGCGCGTGTCGACGATGGCCAGCACCTGGCCGCCGGGCGCGGTGAGCGTGCCGGTGTCGCCGGCCTGGCCGCCGCCTAGCGGATAGAAGACAGTGCGGTCCAGCACCACGCCAGCCTCGTCGATGACCAGCACGGTGGCCTCGCAAGCCTCGAGCGTGGCGTCCTCGCGGAAGAGTTCCTCGGTCATGGTTCGAAAGCAGGGGTCAGGGGGAGGACGACAGGGTCACGTCGCCCAGCGGGCCGGTCAGCACGGCCTGCAGCGCCGGGCCCGGGCCGGGCTGCACGTCCACGCCACGCAGCTTGAGCAGGTCGCGGACGCGCCCGGGCACCCCGCGCAGGGTGAGTGACTTCAGGCTCAGGCCGCTGGCGGGCATGGCCCGGGCCGGGTGGCGACCCTCCCACTGGATGAGCGTGGGCAGCGCGCCGCCGCAGTCCAGCGCCCCGTCGTCGCGCACGAGGATCTGCCAGGCCAGCGGCCCCTCGGGCGTGTCGCGCCCGGCGCGCACGGGGTTGCCGGGCTTCAGGCCCAGGGTGATGAGCGCCCAGCGCTGCATGTCCAGCTGCGCCGTGCGGGCCACCGCGTGGATGAGCTGCGGGCCCTGCTCGCTCAGCCTTGCCTGCAGCGCAGGATCGTCCAGACCGAACCAGCGCGCCCGCTGAGGCGGCGCGGCGTGCGGGTCGATGGCGATGATCTCCAGGTAGGCGTCGGGGAAGGCATCGGTGGCGATCTTGGCCAGCCGGTTGTGCGTGCCCATCAGCGGGTGGCGCCCACCCGGGCCGGGTGTGACGCCGAGCGTGGCCTCGCACCAGGCCACGCCCTGCTCAAGGCTCGCGGCCGCGACGACGAGGTGGTCGAGGTGGGTGTTCATGGGCCTGCAGTGTGCCGGGCTTCAGAGCTCGACGCTGCCGTCAATGCAGACGACGACATCTCCACCGACCCAGGTGCCCTGGGCGTCACGCCGCAGGTGCACGCGCCCGGCGCGGCCCATCGCCGTGCCCTGCGCCGCCACGTAGGTGTCGGGCGCGCGGCCGTCTTCCATCAGCCATTGCGCCAGGCTCGCGTTCAGGCTCCCCGTGACCGGGTCCTCCTCAATGCCCAGCGGCGCGGCAAAGGCGCGGACCTCGAACTGCGCCGGCCCGCCCGGCGCGTGCGCGCCGACCACGCCCACCTTGGCCAGGCTCTTGAGTGCGCCGTGGTCCGGGCGCAGGGCGAGCACGGTCTGCGCATCGGGCAACTCCAGCGCCAGCCAGCGCGGGCCGTTGTCGAGCCAGCAGGCCTGCCGCACCTGCGTGGCCGGCAGGCCAAGCGCCGCCGCGACCCGGGCCAGCAGCCCAGGCTCCACGGCCTCACGCCGGCACACGGGCGCGGCAAAGGCCAGGCGCTGGCCGCCCGGCTCCAGGCGCACCGGCACGAGCCCCACGCCGCACTCCTGCACCACGACGCCGGGCGTGCGCGGCTGGCCGCCGCCTGTCAGCCAGGCCCGGCAGCTGCCCAGGGTGGGGTGGCCGGCGAAGGGCAGCTCGCCGCCCGGGGTGAAGATGCGCACGCGGTAGTCGGCCAGCGGCTGCGTAGGCGGCAGCAGGAAGGTGGTCTCCGACAGGTTCGTCCAGCGCGCAAAGGCGGCCATGGCCGCGTCGTCCAGGGTGTGCGCCGCGTGCACCACCGCCAGCGGGTTGCCCAGCAGGGGCGTGGCGGTGAAGACGTCGAGCTGGTGGAAGCGGTGCCTCATGCCCGGGATTGTCCGGCAGGCAGGCGCCGGCCGATGAAGACGACGGCGACGACAGCCAGGGCAAAGAAAACGGTCATGGGCTCCAGCCGCTCGCCCAGGATCGGCACGGCCGCCAGCAGCGCCAGGAAGGGCTGCAGCAACTGCACCTGGCTCACCCGCATCACCCCGCCCTGGGCCAGGCCGCGGTACCAGGCGAAGAAGCCCAGCCACATCGAGAACAGCGACACATAGAGGAAGCCGCCCCAGGCGGCGAGGCTGGCGGGCTGGCCGGGCCAGACGAACAGGGTGGCCGGCACCGTCGCCGGCAGGCTGAGCACGAGCACCCAGCAGATCGTCTGCTCGCCCGGCATGCGGGCCGACACGCGCGCGCCGGCCACGTAGCCGACGGCTGCGCTGGCCACGGCGGCCAGCAGCAGCAGGTCGGCCCAGGAGAGCGTGCCGCCACCTTGCAGCGCGGCGAAGCCCAGCACGAGCGCGCAGCCCAGCACGGCGCAGGCCCAGAAGGCCGGCGAGGCGCGCTGGCGCAGCGCCAGGGCGGCCGCCACGGCCGTGGCCAGGGGCAGCACGCCGGTGACGACGGCCGCATGCATGGCGTCCACCTGGCGCAGCGCCAGGGACAGGAGCAGCGGGAACCCCACCACGGTACCCAGCGCGCACACAGCCAGGGGCCGCAGCAGCTCGCGCGCGGGCCACGGTGCGCGCACCCAGGCCAGCCACGCCACGCTGAGCACGCCCGCCAGCGCCGCCCGGCCGGCGGTGACGAAGACCGGCGGCAGCTGCGGCTGCGCAGCATCGCCCACGGCCAGGCGCGTCATGGGCAAGGTGAGCGCGAAGATCACCACGCCCAGCAGCCCGAGGGCCAGGCCGCGGCCCTCGCCCGCGCGCGGCTGCGGGTTCACAGCCAGGCCATCCAGGCGGCGGTGGCAACCAGGACGAGGGCCAGCACGCGGTTGAAGACGACCAGGCGGCGGCCGTGGGCGAGCCAGCGCCGCAGGCTCGAGCCCACGAGCGCATAGGTGAAGTTGCTCGCCAGCCCGTAGCCCATCATGAGCGGCAGCACGATGGCCAGGCGCTGCGGGACCTGGCCGTCGATCGTCACCCAGCCGGCGCTGATCATGAGCGCATTCATCCAGGCCTTGACGTTGACGAACTGCAGGGCCACGCCCTGGGCGAAGCCCACTGACAGCCGAGCGCCCTCGGCGGTGGACAGCGCCGCGCTGCGCGCCAGGCGCCACGCGAGCACGAGCATGTAGGCCAGGCCCGCGGCCTTCAGCGCGCCGGACAGCGCCGGCACGGCGGCCACCACGGTGCCCAGACCGGCCACGCAGGCCAGCAGCATCAGGCCCCAGCCCAGCGGCACGGCCAGCACGAAGCGCATGGCCGCTGCCAGGCCGCTGTTGGCCGCGATGGCCGCCGACAGCGTCGTGTTGGGGCCCGGCGTGAAGGCCATGGCGGTGGCGAACACCAGCAGCGCGCCGAGCTCGGAGGCGGTCATCCGCGGGGAGTCTAGCCGAGGGCCTGGGGCCCCCGGCCTGACAGCAAAAGTTGCAACCGGCTGCATCTGCCCCCCGGGCGGGCCGGCGGGCGCACGCAGAATCGACCGGGCCATGCCCTTCGAGCCAACCCTGCCGGTAGACGCGCCTGATCTGGAGCGCGCCAGCGCCTTCGTGGACTACCTGGAGGAGGTGGGCCAGCGCGACCGCGCGCTGCGCCGACCGCGGACGCTGTCGGCCTCGCTGTGGCAGGACCTGCAGCCGCAGCAGCACCTGCAGCCGCACTTGCAGCCGAGAGACCCCGGCGCGGCGGCCGCCCCGGCAGGGCGCCGGGCGTGGCCGGATGTGCTGGAGGTCCTGGCCGCCAGCCGGCGCCACGGGCAGGCGCTGGCGCTGTACCTGCGCAGCGAGCACCGCGTGGTGCCGCTGACGGTCTTTCCGCTGCAGCGCCTGGCGCACTGCCCGATGCGACGCGATCAGTTCGAGGCGCTGCGGCTGTCCAGGCTGCAGGTGCTGCACGTGGAGCCGGCGCTGCTGCGCCCGCCCGGAGACGCCGATGCGCTGCGCGTGGGCGAGCGGCGCCACTACGCGCCGCTGTCCGCGACGAGCTGGCTGCTGGCGATGCGCGGCCCGCGCAGCCAGGTGCTGCCCGAGCTCGCCGGCGCGCGGGCCTGTCGCAGGGTGCCGGGGCTGACGCTGGACACGCCCGGCCTGTGCGGGGCGCTGACGGCCGCCCTGCAGCGCCTGGGCCAGGAGACGGCCAGCCTCGCCACCATCGCCACCTGGCCCGGCATGGACCGGGCACGTGCCGCGCGGCTGCTCAACGGGCTGTACCTGCAGGGCGCGCTGATCGTCTCGCGCACCCACCCGGCTGCGCACGCGGGCTGAGGCGCGGCGGACGGGCCGCGCCGTCAGGCCCGCGCGGCCAGCGCCTCCCAGCGCTCCAGCCCGGCGAGCAGCTCTTCCTCGATCTGCGCGTGGCGCGCGTGCAGGGCGGCGGCGCGCTGCGGCTCGCGGGCGTACAGCGAGCCGTCGGCCAGTTGCGCATCGATGGCCCGCTGCTCGGTCTCCAGCGCTTCCAGCCGGGCGGGCCACTGCTCGAGCTCACGCGCTTCCTTGTAGCTGAGCTTGCGGGTGGCGCCTGGGGGGAGGTCGCTGCGGAGCGCGGGCGCAGGCGAGGACACCGGCGCCGGCGCCGACGCTGCGGCAGCAGCAGCAGCGTCGGGAGTCGGCACGCAGGCCGCCGCGCGCGCGCGCTGCACACGCCAGTCCTCGTAGCCGCCCTCGTACTCGCGCCACAGCCCCGTGCGGCCGCCGAAGGCGGGGTCGCCTTCCCAGGCGAGCGTGCTCGTCACCACGTTGTCGAGGAAGCGTCGGTCGTGGCTGACGAGGAACACGGTGCCCGCATAGCCCTGCAGCAACTCCTCCAGCAGGTCCAGGGTGTCGATGTCCAGATCGTTGGTGGGCTCGTCCAGCACGAGCACGTTGGCCGGCAACGCGAAAAGCCGCGCCAGCAGCAGCCGGTTGCGCTCGCCGCCAGACAGCGTGCGCACGGGCGAGTTCGCGCGCTCGGGCGCGAAGAGGAAGTCGCCGAGGTAGCTCATCACGTGCTTGCGTGCCGCACCAATCTCCACCCATTCGCTGCCCGGGCTGATGGTGTCGGCCAGCGTGGCCTCCAGGTCGAGCCCGGCGCGCATCTGGTCGAAGTAGGCCACCTGCAGCTTCGTGCCGCGGCGCACGCGGCCCGAAGTCGGCTCCAGGTCGCCGAGGATCAACTTCAGCAGCGTGGTCTTGCCGCTGCCGTTCGGGCCGATGAGCCCGACCTTGTCGCCGCGCAGGATGGTGGCCGACAGGCCCTGCACGAGCACGCGCTCGCCGTAGCGCATGCCCACATCCTGCAGCTCGGCCACGATGCGCCCGGGGGGCAGCCCCGCGTCGAGCTCCAGCCGCACCTGCCCGAGCTGCTCGCGCCGGGCGGCGCGCTGCGCGCGCAGCGCCTGCAGCCGCGCCACGCGGCCCACGCTGCGCGTGCGGCGCGCCTCCACGCCCTTGCGCACCCACACCTCCTCCTGGGCAAGCAGCTTGTCGGCGCGCGCCTGGGCCAGCGCCTCGGCCTCGAGTTCGCGGGCCCGCGTGGCCTCGAAGGCCGCGAAGTTCCCCGGGTAGCTGCGCAGCACGCCGCGGTCGAGCTCCAAGATGCGCGTGGCCACCGCATCGATGAAGGCCCGGTCGTGGGAGACGAAGACGAGCCCGGCGGCCACCGACGCGCCCGCGCCGGAAGACGCGGCGCCACCGGCCGTGAGCAGCTCCTGCAGCCATTCGATGGCGTCGATGTCCAGGTGGTTGGTGGGCTCGTCCAGCAGCAGCACATCGGGCCGGGCCACCAGCGCCTGGGCCAGCGCCACGCGCTTGCGCGTGCCACCGGACAGATCCTCCACGCGGGACCGCGCCGGCAGCCTCAGGCGCTGCAGCGCCTCGTGCACGCGCTGCTCCCAGGTCCAGCCGTCCAGCGCCTCGATGCGCGATTGCAGGGCATCGAGGTCCAGCCCGGCGAGTTCCGGCTCAGGATCCGCACCTGCACCTGCCCCCGTACCTGCGCCCGCATCGGTTCCGGCGGCCAGCTCCTCGTAGCGCTGCCGCAGCCGGCGCACCGGCCCCAGGCCCTCGGCCACGGCGTCGAACACGCTTGCCCCGGCGGCGAAGACGGGCTCCTGTGCGACGACCACGCGCCGCAGGCCGCCCTGCAACTGCAGCAGCCCGTCGTCCAGCCGCTCCTGGCCGGCCAGCACCTTCAGCAGCGAGGACTTGCCCGTGCCGTTGCGCCCGATCAGGGCGATGCGCTCGCCCGGCTCCAGCGACAGGCCCGCGTCGTCCAGCAGCGGCACGTGGCCGTAGGCGAGGTGGGCGCGGGTGAGGGAGATCAGCGCCATCGGGCGGCCAGGACCTGCGAGGCGGCAGCGCGCCAGATCGTCTCACCCGGGCCGGCCCAGGCCCGCTCCTCCTCGCGGCAGCTGTCCACGAGCTTGATGAGGTGTTCGTCGTCGCTGGCAAGGGCCGCCTGTTCGAGATGCGACCAGCTGTGCAGGGGCGCGGCGGGCTGGCGCTGCAGGCCCGCGGCCACCACGGCGTGGGCATAGGCCTGCCAGAACCAGCGCCAGCCGGCCAGCGGCTCGTCCACGAAACGGGCGAGCACGCGCATGGCGTGCGTGGCGGTGACCAGGTGCAGCGCGGTGAAGTCGCCGCTGCCGGCGCAGGCCTGCGCGGCAGCCCGTGCAAGCGCGCGCGGCGTGTCCTCGGAGACGACGAGCCGCGCCACGACGGCGTTGACCGTGCCGTCGCGCGCCGCATCGCGCATGCGCTCGAAGATCAGGCGCCGCGTGCTGTGGGCCGCGCGCAGGCGGCGCAGCAGCACGACCGGATCGGTGATGCCGCGGCCCGGGGTGCGCGCCGGCTCGGGCAGCTCGCCCAGCGGCAGGTAGCGGCAGGCCCAGTAGGCCAGGCCCTCGGCCACCTCGCCGGCGTGGCCGCAACGCACGCCGCTGGCGGTGCGGATGAGGCCGTGGAAGGCGGCCGCACCCACCCCGGGCCAGAGCCCGGGCAGCACCTGCGCGAGCACGTCGGAGGCGCCCTCGTGGGCGATCCACTCGGCGAAGAGCCCGCGGTAGGCCGGCGCGGCCGCGCGCTGTCCCAGCCGGCCGCGCCAGGGGTCTCCCGCGGGCCAGGGCCGAGGCGGCGGGGCGGGCTGCAGCCGGGCAGCGGCGGCCACCTCGAAGGCCTCGAGCCGAGTGTCGTCGGCACCCAGTCGCGCCAGGCTCGCCAGGGCCATGGGCAGGTGGTTGGACAGCCCGCGCGCGTACTCGAAGTCGTGGCGCGCGGCGGCCGACAGCCGCGCCAGCAGCGCTGCAGAAGGCTCCCAGCTCATGGCAGCGCCTCCTCGAGGGCGTCCAGGAACATCGCCGCCACGTCGAAGCCGGTCTGGTCCATGATTTCGCGAAAGCAGGTGGGACTGGTCACGTTGATCTCCGTCAGGCAGGGGCCGATCACGTCCAGACCCACCAGGAGCAGCCCGCGGGCGGCCAGCACCGGGCCGAGCGCCTCGGCAATCTCGCGCTCGCGCGGCGTCAGCGGCATCGCGACCCCGCGGCCGCCTGCGGCCAGGTTGCCGCGCACCTCCCCGCCCTGCGGGATGCGCGCCAGCGCGAAGGGCACGGGGCGGCCGCCGATGACCAGCACGCGCTTGTCGCCCTGCGCGATCTCAGGCAGGAACTTCTGCACCATGACGGTGGTGGCTCCTTCGCGGTTGAGGGTCTCCGTGATGGCCCCGAGGTTCAGGCCATCGGCGCCGACGCGGAAGATCCCCATCCCGCCCATGCCGTCCAGCGGCTTGAGGATCACGTCGCGGTGCTCGGCGTGAAAGGCGCGGATGTCGGCCGCGCGGCGCGTCACGAGCGTGGGCGCGATGAACTGCGGGAACTCCAGTATCGCGAGTTTCTCGGGGTGGTCGCGCAGTGCGGCGGGGCGGTTGAAGACGCGCGCGCCCTCGCGCTCGGCCTGCCCGAGCAGGTGCGTGGCGTAGAAGTACTCGCTGTCGAAGGGCGGGTCCTTGCGCATGACCACCGCGCCGGCCTGCCGCAGCGCCCAGGCACCGTGCTCGGCCGCGACCTCGAACCAGGCGTCATCCTGTCCGGTGAGGACGATCTCGCGCGCGCGTGCGGTGACGGGTGCGCCACGTTCCCAGCGCAGGTCGCGAGGCTCGCAGGCGAGCACGGCGTGGCCGCGGCGCTGCGCCTCGCGCATCATGGTGAAGGTGGAATCCTTGTAGGTGCGAAAGCCCTCCAGCGGATCGGACACGAACAGGATCTGCATCAACGGTTCTCCCAGGCGGGGCGTGACTGTTGCACAAGCCGCGACAGCGCGCCTGGCAGCGGGCTCAGATCTCGACCTTGGAGCCGAGCTCGACGATGCGGTTGGCCGGCAGGTAGAGGAAGTCGGCAGCCGCCGCCGCGTTGCGGTGCATGCTGGCGAAGAGCTTCTCGCGCCACAGGGCCATGCCCTGGGCGAAGGTGGGGATCACGGAGTCGCGACTGAGAAAGTAGCTCGTCTCCATGTCGGACAGCTCGATGCCGCGGCCGCCCAGCAGCTTCAGCGCCTCGGGCACGTCGGGGTCGTTCTTGAAGCCGAAGTGCAGCGTCACCTGCCAGCAGGCGTGGCCCAGGGGCTCGACCTCCACGCGGCGGTCGAAGCCGATCCACGGCACCTCGTGGTGCAGCACGGTGACGAAGAGGTTCTGCTCGTGCAGCACCTTGTTGTGCTTGAGGTTGTGCAGCAGCGCAAACGGGGTGGAGCCGCGCTCGGCATTCAGGAACACGGCCGTGCCGGGCACGCGCACCGGCGGGCTGACGAAGATGGCCTCCAGGAAGGCGGGCAGGTCGATGGCGTCGTTGCGCAGCCGCTCGGCCAGCAGCATGCGGCCCCGCTGCCAGGTGGTCATGAGGGTGAACATGGCCGCGCCGATGAGCAGGGGGAACCAGCCGCCCTCGAGCACCTTCACCGCATTGGCGGCGAAGAAGACGAGGTCCACGACGAAGAAGAAGCCGGTGGCCGCCAGGCAAAGCGACAGCGGCAGCCGCCAGCCCCAGCGGATGACGAAGAAGGTCATGACGGTGGTGATGGTCATGTCGATGGTCACGGCGATGCCGTAGGCCGAGGCCAGCGCACCGCTGGAGCGAAACAGCACCACCGCCACCACGATGCAGGCGTACAGGCCCCAGTTGACGAAGGGCACGTAGATCTGGCCGGCCTCGCGGATGGAGGTGTGGGTGATGCGCAGCCGCGGCAGGTAGCCCAGCTGGATGACCTGCTTGGTCACGGAAAAGGCCGCGGTGATCAGCGCCTGCGAGGCGATGACGGCAGCCAGCGTGGCCAGCACGATCAGCGGGTACAGCGCCCAGCCCGGCGCCATCTCGTAGAAGGGGTTGCGCACGGCCTCGGGCTGGGCCAGCAGCAACGCGCCCTGGCCGAAGTAGTTGATCACCAGCGCGGGCATCACGGCGTAGAACCAGGCCAGGCGGATCGGGCGCTTGCCGAAGTGGCCGAGGTCCGCATAGAGGGCCTCGGCGCCGGTGACGCACAGCACCACCGCACCCAGGGCGAGGAAGGCCGTGGCAGGCTGGCCGAGCAGGAAAGCCAGGGCGTGGTGCGGCGACAGGGCAGCCAGCACCTGCGGGTGGGCCACGATGTGCACCGCGCCCAGGCCCGTCAGCACCGCAAACCACAGCAGCATCACCGGCCCGAAGAAGCGGCCGACCACGGCCGTGCCGAAACGCTGCGCGGCAAAGAGTGCAGTGAGCACCACCAGCGAGACCGGCACGATGAAGGCGTGCAGCCCCGGCGCCGCCACCTCCAGGCCCTCCACGGCCGACAGCACCGACACCGCCGGCGTGATCACGCCGTCGCCGAAGAAGATGGCGGTGCCGAAGATGCCCAGCAGCAGCAGCCGGCTGCGCAGCGCCGGGCGGTCCTTAACCGCCTGCGAGGCCAGCGCGAGCATGGCGATGAGGCCGCCCTCGCCGTGGTTGTCCGCCCGCAGGATGAGCGTGACGTACTTCAGCGAGACGACGACCGTCAGCGTCCAGAACACCAGCGACAGGATGCCCAGCACGTTGTCCGGGTTCAGCGGCACGCGGCCTTCGGCGAAGACCTCCTTGAGCGCGTACAGCGGGCTGGTGCCGATGTCCCCGTAGACGACCCCGAGCGCGGCGAGCGTGAGCGGTGCGAGCTCGCGCGCCTGTTGGGGTCTCACTCGTCGTGCTCCGCCTCGAGGTCGGTGGCCTCGAGCTCGTAGCTGGCCGCCAGCATGGCCAGGCGCCCGATGACGCCGTACATGTAGAAGCGGTTGGGGGCGCTGGCCCCGGGCTTGACACCCGGGCGCGGCAACTGGCTGCTCGGGGCGAAGGCCAGCGGCACGTAGCTCGAGCCCGGGGCGTTCAGACTCTCGTAGATGCCCACCTCGGCGTGCACGCGGTAGAAGCCGCCCACGACGTAGCGGTCGATCATGTAGACCACGGGCTCGGCCACCGCGTCGTTGATGCGCTCGTAGGTGGGCACGCCTTCCTGGACGATGATCTCCGCGGCGCGCGGTGCGGCACGCCCGGCTGCGGCGGCCTCGGCGCGCAGCCGGCGCAGCGCCTCGTCGAGATCGCGCGGGTCGCGCAGCGAGATCCAGCCGATGGCGTGGCTGCCATCGCCGGCCTTCACGAGCACGAAGGGCTTCTCGCCGATCCCGTACTCCTTGTACTTGCGCCGCACCTTGGCCAGCACCGCCTCGATGTGGGCACGCAGCGGCTCGATGCCGTCGTCGACGGCCAGGTCCAGGGCCCCGGCATTGGCGAAGATCGGGTAGATCAGCCACGGGTCCATGCCCAGCAGCTTGGCGAAGCGCTTGGACACCTCCTCGTAACTGTGGAAGTGGCGGCTCTTGCGCCGCACCGTCCAGCCCGCGTGCAGCGGGGGCAGCAGGTACTGCTCGTGCAGGCTCTGCATGCGGTCGGGGATGCCCCCGTGCAGCCCGCAGTTCATGAGGATGGTGCAGGGGTCGAAGTCCTTCAGCCCGAGGCGTCCACGCTGGCGCAGCACGGGCTCCAGGACGAGCTCGTCGCCATCGGGCAGCGCCAGCTTCAGCGGGCTGCGCAGGCTCTCGTCCAGGCTGCCCAGGCGCACGTTCAGCCCGGCCTGGTGGAACACCTGCACCAGCGTGCGCACGCTGAAGAGGTAGAAGGGGTTGCGGTTGTCGCGCTCGGGGATGAGCAGCAGGTTGCGCGCCTCGGGGCAGATCTTCTCGATGGCCGCCATGGCCGCCTGCACCGCCAGCGGCAGCATCTCGGGCGTGAGGTTGTTGAAGCCGCCGGGGAACAGGTTGGTGTCCACTGGCGCGAGCTTGAAGCCCGCGTTGCGGATGTCCACCGAGCTGTAGAACGGGGGCGTGTGCTCCATCCACTCCAGCCGGAACCAGCGTTCGATGGCGGGCATCGACTCCAGGATGCGCTGCTCGAGCTCGTTGATGGGGCCGGTCAGGGCCGTGACGAGATGGGGAACCATGGCTGCATTCTAGAGAGTGCCCCTGCGGTGCGGACAGGCTGTTGCGCGGGCGCTGAAATGACGAGGGCCGCCTCGCGGCGGCCCTCCCGACCGGCGCCGGCGCCCCGTGGAGGGGGGCCGGCGCGGAAGCGGCTTACTTGTTGTAGGCCGTCTCGCCGTGCGAGGAGATGTCCAGGCCCTCGCGCTCCTCTTCCTCGCTCACACGCAGGCCGATGACGAGGTCGACGATCTTGAAGGCCACCAGGGCGACGACGCCGGAGATGACGATCGTCAGCATGACGCCCTGCAGCTGGACCCACACCTGCGCGCCGATGCTCGTCCACTCGCCGCACTTGTTGGTGACGTAGTCGCAGGTGCCCGTGCCGCCCAGCTTGGGGCTGGCAAAGACGCCCGTGAGCAGCGCGCCCAGGATGCCGCCCACGCCGTGCACGCCGAAGACGTCCAGCGAGTCGTCCGCGCCGAGCAGCTTCTTCAGGCCCGACACGCCCCACAGGCACACCACACCGGCCAGCGCACCGATGACCAGCGCCCCGCCCACGCCGACGAAGCCGCAGGCCGGGGTAACGGCCACGAGGCCCGCCACCGCGCCGGATGCCGCACCCAGCATCGAGGCCTTGCCCTTCATCAGCGCCTCGGCCGCAGCCCAGGACAGCGTCGCCGCGGCCGTGGCCACGATCGTGTTGATGAAGGCCAGCGCGGCCACGCCGTTGGCTTCGAGGTTGGAGCCGGCGTTGAAGCCGAACCAGCCCACCCACAGCAGCGAGGCGCCCACCATGGTCAGCGTCAGGCTGTGCGGGGCCATCGACTCGCGGCCGTAGCCCACGCGCTTGCCGAGCATGTACGCGCCCACCAGGCCCGCCACCGCGGCGTTGATGTGCACCACGGTGCCGCCGGCGAAGTCCAGCGCGCCCTTGGCCCACATGAAGCCCGCCGCAGCCGAGACGGTCTCGAAGCTCTTGGCGTCGGTGATGGCGTCCGGGCCGTCCCAGTACCAGACCATGTGCGCGATGGGCAGGTAGCTGAAGGTGAACCACAGCACCGAGAACAGCAGCACGGCGGAGAACTTGATGCGCTCGGCGAAGGCGCCGACGATCAGCGCGGTGGTGATCGCCGCGAAGGTGCCTTGGAAGGCCACGAAGGTCAGCTCGGGGATGTACACGCCCTTGCTGAACGTGGCGGCCACCGATTCCGGCGTGATGCCCTTGAGGAACAGCTTGTCCAGCCCGCCGAAGAACGGCTTGCCCCCCGTGAACGCGATGGTGTAGCCGTAGATGACCCACAGCACCGAGATCAGCGCGAAGATCATGAACACCTGCATGAGCAGCGACAGCATGTTCTTGCTGCGCACCAGGCCGCCGTAGAACAGCGCCAGGCCCGGGATCGTCATGAGGATGACCAGCGCCGTGGCGATGGTCATGAAGGCCGTGTCACCCTTGTTGGGTACGGGCGTGGAGGCGGCAGCAGCCGGGGCGGCGGCCGAGGCCGCGTCTGCCGGCGCGGATGCCGCAGGAGCGGCTTCGGCCGCGGCGGACGCCGTCGGCGCCGAGGCTGCCGGCGCCTGCGCGAAGGCCTGCACCGAGAAGCCCAGGCAGGCGATGCCCAGGGTGAGGATGGCAATGAATTTCTTCATGATGGGTCTCTTCTGGTCGATGTGGGACGGACGGCTACAGCGCGTCCTTGCCGGTCTCGCCGGTGCGGATGCGCACCACCTGCTCCAGCGCCGAGACGAAGATCTTTCCGTCGCCGATCTTGCCGGTGCGCGCGGCACCCTCGATGGCCTCGATCACGCGGTCGACGAGCGCGTCGTCCACCGCCGCTTCGATCTTCACCTTGGGCAGGAAGTCCACCACGTACTCCGCGCCGCGGTACAGCTCGGTGTGGCCCTTCTGCCGGCCGAAGCCCTTGACTTCGGTCACCGTGATGCCCTGAACGCCCATGCCGCTCAGGGCCTCACGCACTTCGTCGAGCTTGAAAGGCTTGACGATCGCGGTCACCATCTTCATGAAAGTCTCCGTCGTTCCAGAGGTTGCGGTTATGCGTCAGAAGGCGTACTTGGCGCCCAGCACGATCGAGGCCTTGCCCAGATCCTTGCCGCCGGGGCCGGTGTAGGCCTTGGTGTCGGTGTCCACGAGCGCAGCGCTCCAGGTGATGCCCGAGATCTCCTTGCTCAGCGTCACGGAGTAGTCGGTGTAGGAGTACGCGCCGTTCTTGGCCACCGTCTGGCGCCCGATGTGCGGCGTCACGGAGATGCCGGCGACTTCCCAGGTGCCGCTCAGGTCGAGGTAGCCACTGCCCTTGCTGCCGGCGAAGCCGAAGAGGTTGCTCGTGCTGTGGGAGTACTTGGCGACGATGGGGCCGAAGGTCAGCGCGCCATAGACCTCGGTGGTGTTGGCCGAGGGCTTCAGGCCGTTGCTCGGGTACTGGTAGGTGAGCACACCCAGGTCCAGCACGGTGCCCTTGGCGAGCTCGAACTTGTAGCCGCCGTAGATGTCGATTTCCACGTCGGCCTTGCCGCCGCCGTCCTTGATCCACTGGATCGTGGAGCCCCAGGCACCGACGTAGAACGAGCCAGCGGTGTAGTCCACGCCACCTTGCAGCGCGGGCTTCAGGCGGGTCTGGGAGATGCCGCGGTAGCGGTAATCGGTGACCGCGCCGACGTTGAAGGCCAGCGACGTGTCGGCTGCCACGGCGGCAGTGGGCAGGGCACCGGCGGTGACCACAACGGCGGCTGCAACGGCTTGGAGGATGAACTTGCTCATGGTTTGAGGTCCTGGAGGCGTGTGGGAAGGGTTTGACGGGAGCATCAATGCAGCTTCCGTGCCAAGCCTGCACCGCCCTCGGGACGGCTCGAGCGCCAAGGCCGTCGCGCCACGGCCTTTCAGGCACCGACGAACCCTTCCCCCGCAGGAATGCCCCAATTTGGGCGCACCATTTTGGTGCTTGTCGGAATGGCTGTCCCCTCGCACCATCGGTCGCATCGACGACAGGAACGGGGAGGTGCGCGATGACGCTGGCGGTAGTCAGGAGCCGGGCGCTGGAGGGCATGACGACGCGCGAGGTGCGGGTGGAGGTGCACCTGGCCAACGGGCTGCCGGGCTTCACGCTCGTGGGGCTGGCCGACACCGAGGTGCGGGAGTCCCGCGAGCGCGTGCGCGCCGCGCTCGCGGAGAGCGGCTTTGCCTTTCCCCACAACCGGCGCGTGACGGTGAACCTCGCGCCGGCCGATCTGCCCAAGGAGTCCGGCCGCTACGACCTGCCGATGGCCCTGGGCATCCTGGCCGCTTCGGGCCAGGTGGATGCGGCGCGACTGCAGGGCTGCGAGTTCGCCGGCGAGCTCTCGCTGGCCGGCGCGCTGCGCCCGGTGCGCGGCGCGCTGGCGCTGGCGCTGGCGGCGCGGCGCGACGGCTGTGGCCGCGCGCTCGTGCTGCCCACGGCCAGCGCACGGATCGCCGCGCGCGTGCCGGATGTGGAGGTGCGCGGCGCGCAGGACCTGCTGCAGGTGGCCCGGGCCCTGGCGCCCGGGGCGGGTGGCCTGGCCGAGCTGCCCCGGGCCCTGCCGCCGGGCCGCGACGACACGCCGGGCGCAGGCCTGGCCCACGCCAGCGGGCCCGCCGGTGCACCGGACCTGCGCGAGGTGCGCGGCCAGGCCGGCGCGCGCCGCGCGCTGGAGGTGGCCGCAGCCGGCGCGCACCCGATGCTGATGATCGGCCCGCCCGGCACCGGCAAGTCGATGCTCGCGCAGCGCCTGCCCTCCATCCTTCCTCCGATGGCCGCCGAGCAGGCCCTGGAGAGCGCCGCCCTGCAGGGGCTGGCCGGGTCGGCCGGGTTGGCCATCTCCGCGCCCTTCGGCTGCCGGCCGGTGCGCGCGCCGCACCACAGCGCCAGCGCCGCGGCGCTGGTGGGGGGCGGCTCGCCGCCGCGCCCGGGCGAGATCTCGCTGGCCCACGGCGGGGTGCTCTTCCTGGACGAGTTGCCGGAGTTCCCGCGCCCGGCGCTGGAAGCGCTGCGCGAACCCCTGGAGACGGGACGCGTGACGCTGTCCCGGGCCGGGCGCCAGGCGCAGTACCCGGCCGACTTCCTGCTCGTGGCGGCCATGAACCCCTGCCCCTGCGGCTGGCTGGGCGCACACGCGGCCACGGGGCAGGCCTGCCGCTGCACGCCCGACGCAGTGGCCCGCTACCAGGGCCGGGTCTCGGGGCCCCTGCTGGACCGCATCGACCTGGTCGTGGACGTGCAGGCGCAGCGCCCCGAGGCCCTGCTCGAGGGCGCCCCGGCCGAGGACTCCGCCACGGTGGCGGCTCGGGTGGCGGCGGCGCGTGCGCGCATGCTGGCGCGCCAGGGCGTGCCCAACGGCAAGCTCGACGCCGCGGCGCTGGCCGCGGCCAGCATCCTCGGGGAGGCCGCACGCACCTTCCTGGCCGGGGCTGCCCGGCGCCTGGGCTGGTCGGGCCGCGCCGTGCACCGCGTGCAGAAGGTGGCCCGCACCATCGCCGACCTGGAAGGCGCCGAGACCATCGGCGTGGCCCACCTGGCCGAGGCGGTGCAGTGGCGGCGTGCTATCGAGCAGGCGTAACGGGGGCAGACGCCGCAGACGCCGCCGAACCCCCCGACGCCGCATCGGCGGGGCGGGCCGGTTGAGCCAGCAGCGCCGCGGCAGCGCGCATGAGCGGCTCCTTCAGGCTGCCGGCGCGTCGGGCCGCTTCAGCGGCCTCGGGATGGGCGAGCATGGCGTGCACGACCGCGCGCATGTCGCCCCGCTGGCCGTGGCCGTTGTCGTCGAACACCCGGGCCACGGCCCTCACGTAGTCGACCGACGGGGTGTCGGTGACCAGCGCCTGGATGAGCCTCCTGGCCACCTGTTCCCCCGCCTCGGGGCGCGAGGCGAGCGCCCCGAGCTCGCGCTTCACGTGCTCGGCCGCCTGCTCGGCTGCGCCGAGCGCGGCGCGGCCCATCACGTCCTCCAGGGCCGGGGAGCCGGATCCCGGGCCGGGCCGCGGCGGCGGCGCAAGCGTCCACCAGGCCGCGGCCGCGCACAGCACCAGCAGCGCCACCACGAGGCTCTTCAAGCCGGTCTCCGGGGGCCAGGCGCGTGGCAGCGAGGTGACGGGTTCGGGCGGGTGTGCATGCGGGAGAACGACCTGACGGGGTGGCTGACGCCAGCGCCCGCGCTTCGCGGCATGATGCCGGAATGAAGCGGTGGCGTCTTCCTGCGCAGCCTCGGCTCCTGGCCGAGGCTGCGCTCACCATCGCCTTCCTGGGCGAGGTGGTCATCGCCGTGGGCCGCGGGCTGCGTCGGCGGCCGGGGCAGCCGCGCGGCGCAGCGGGGGAGCTGCTGCGGCAGATGGACCAGACCGGGCCGCGCTCGCTGCCCATCGTGCTGCTGAGCTGCGCGCTGATCGGGCTCATGCTCGCCTACATGGGCGGGGCGCAGCTCGAGCGGATCGGCGCCCAGAACTTCCTGGCCGACGTCGTCACGGTGGGCATGGTGCGCGAGCTCGCCGGCATGATGACGGCGATCATCCTGGCAGGGCGCGTGGGCTCGGCCTTCGCCGCGCAGCTGGCCACCATGGAAGCCGGCGAGGAGATCGATGCGCTGCGCGTGCTTGGCGTGGACCCCATCGCGCACCTCGTGCTGCCGCGCCTGCTGGCGCTGCTGCTGGTGGCCCCGGCGCTGTATGTGTTCGGGGCCGTGGCCGGGGTCGCCGCGGGGTGGCCGGCCGCGGTGCTGGTGTACGGGGTGTCCAGCGGCGAGTACCTGCATCAGTGCCTGCGCGCGGTGACCTTCACGCACCTGTGGATCGGCCTGTTCAAGTGCATGCTGTACGTGGCGCTGGTGGGGCTGGCCGGCTGCCGCGAGGGCCTGCACGCCGGACGCAGCGCCCAGGCGGTGGGCGAGGCCACCACCGTCGCGGTGGTCAAGGCGCTGGTGTGGATCGTGGCCGCGGCCTGCGCCACGACGGTGATCTTCACGGCACTGGGCTACTGAGATGCCGCCGCGCCCGCCGATCATGCAGGTCCAGGGGCTGAGCGCGCAGGCCGGCTCGCGCACCATCCTGCACGACATCGACTTCGAGGTCCGCCACGGGGAGGTGCTGGTGATCATGGGCCCGAGCGGCTGCGGCAAGAGCACGTTGCTGCGCCACCTGGTGGGGTTGCAGCGCCCGCTGGCCGGTCGGGTGCTGCTGGAAGGCCAGGACCTGCACGAGGGCGACGAGGACACGCGCGCGGCCCTGCGGCGGCGCTTCGGCGTGATGTTCCAGGCCGGGGCGCTGTGGAGCTCGATGTCGGTGGGCGAGAACCTGATGCTGCCCATGCGGCTGTTCACCCGGCTCGAGCGCGCCGAACGCGAGGAGCGGGCGCGGCGCGGGCTCGCCCTGGTGGGGCTGGAGGGCGGCTTCGACCTCCTGCCGGCCGAGCTCTCCGGCGGGATGCGCAAGCGCGCCGCCCTGGCACGTGCCCTGGCGCTGGACCCCCCGCTGGTCTTCCTGGACGAGCCAGGCTCGGGGCTGGATCCGCTGAACGTGATCCGGCTGGACGAACTGGTGCTCGAACTCAGGCACCATCTGGGCAAGACGGTGGTGATGGTCACCCACGACATCTCCAGCGTCCTGGCGGTCGCCGACCGCGCGCTGTACCTCGACGAGCAGGACATGACCATGACCGCCCTGGGAACTCCGCAGGACCTGCTGGACCACGGCCCGCCAGCCGTGAAGCGCTTTCTGGCCCTGGGCGGCTCGCGGCCTGGCGGGGCGGCCGGCACCCGGGGAGCCGGCGCATGAGGGCCGGCGCGCTGCGGGTGGGGCTGTTCACGCTGGGCGGGCTGCTGGCCCTGGCGCTGGCGGTCGTGGCCGCCACCGGCCACTGGATGGGCCACCGCGAGCGCGCCGTGATGCGCTTCCAGAGTTCGGTGTACGGGCTGCAGGTCGGCGCGCCGGTGGTGCTGCGGGGCGTGCCGGTGGGGCAGGTCACGGCCATCGGCCTGGTCCGGGGAGCGGGCGGCGGCAGCGTGGAGCTGCCCGTCACGGCCGAGCTGGACGGGCAGCTGCTCGCGCAGCTGCTCAGCGACGCCCCGCCCGCTGCCTCCTCCGGCGGCGCGGTCCGGGCGCTGGTGGCCCGCGGGCTGGTGGCGCGGCTGGCCACGCAGAGCCTGCTCACCGGGCTGCTCTACGTGGATCTGGACCTCGGCGCGCCGGGCGCGGCCGCACCCGCGGCGCCGGGCGGGGAGCTGCCGGTCATCCCCACGGCCCCGACCCGGCTGCAGACCCTGCAGGCTCAGCTCGAAGGGCTGGACCTCGGGCAGATCGGCCGCGACCTGGCGGCCGTGGCCGCCTCGACCCGGCAACTCCTGGCCGACCCGCAGGCGCGGCAGGTGCTCGTGCGCACGGCCGAGGCGGCGCAGTCTCTGCAGCAGCTGGCCCGCGCGCTGGAGCGCGACGCCGGCCCGCTGGCGCGCTCCCTGCAGGAGACGCTGGCGCAGACGCGGCGCACGCTCGGGCAGGTGGAGCCCGTGCTGCAGGCTGCGGGCACCTCGCTGCAGGGCGTGGGGCAGGCCGCCGCACGGGTGGACGCCGCCGCGTCGCAGGTGGGCGACGCAGCCGTGCAGGCGCGCGAGCTGGCACGTGCCGCGCAGCCGCTGGTGGCCGACCTGCGGCGCAGCGCCGACGAGATCGCGCGCGCGGCCGCCACGCTGCGCGAGGCCACCGCCCCGCAGTCGCCGCTGCGCGCCCAAACCGAGGCGGCGCTGCAGGAGGTCTCGCGCGCGGCCACCGCGCTGCGCGAGCTGGCCACGCTGCTCGAGCAGCACCCCAGCGCGATCGTGTGGGGCCGGCCCAAGGCGCCTTAAGCCGGCGAGACGCCCCGGGCGCATTCCGCGCCCGCCAGGCGCTCGCGTCCTTCAGCGCGTAGGCGCCGGTGCCGGAGCCCGGGCGCGCGCCACGGCCTCGGCCAGTTCCGCGCCGCTGCGGTAGTGCGGCACGCGCCACACCAGCCGCCAGGCCCGCTGCACGAAGCTGTGGGAGCCTCGCACCTCGGCGGCCCAGTAGCGGTCGGCCAGAGCGCGGTTGCCGGGCGCATCCAGCTCGAAGGCGTCGCGGCTGGCCGCCCCGCCGAAGATGTACAGCCTGCCGTCCACCACACGCCAGGTGTCGGCATCGCCGCCCCAGGGGATGCCGTAGACGATGCCATTGGCGCAGTAGCCCCCGTACTGGGGCAGGTAGCGGCCCGGATCGGCCTCGAACAGCGCCCGGTGGGCCGCGCTGGCGAAGTGGAAGGTCACGCCCTCGTGCACGCTGCGGTGCGCCGCCTCGCCCGGCACGAAGCGCCCCTGGGTGAAATAGGCCACCACGTCCGCCCCCTTGAGCATGAGGCGCCTGCCCTGGCCGTCGCTCACCGCATTGACCGGACGCAGCGCGCCGTCGGGGTTCTGGGCCTGCATCGGTGCGCAGCCGGCCAGCAGGCTGGCGCACAACACGGCACCCAGCACGGCGCTCCGCACGGCTCTCCGGGCAGCGCTGAGCTCGACGGTCAGGGCGAATTGGGGTGTCATGGCTCGGGTCTCCAGGGCAGCGCGTCGGGGCAGGTCTCGCACGGCGCCGGCCACCCCAGCAGCGCGCTGGCCTGCCCGGCGCGCTGCAGCAGTTGCGTGCGGTCGGCCGCGCCCAGGTGGACGAAGCCGTAGTGGTGGTTGCCGGTCCACTTGAAGTCGCGCGCCCGGGCCCGGCCCGCCTTGGGCAGGCTCAACAGCAGCGCATCCGGGAACTCGCGCGCGAAGGCCGCGCGCTGCGCGGCGTCGGGCGGCGGGGGCACGCGGTGCGGGTCGAAGGCCCGGTAGACGAGGCTTGCGGCCACGCCGGCCGTGGGCGCGTGCCGGGGCAGGGCAGCCGGGTCCTCGCCCAGGGCCAGCGCCAGGCCGATGGCGTGCGGATCGACGCCGTGCACGCGGCGGTACAGGTCGGAGAACTGCGAGGCCAGGCGCGGGTTGCACTCGATCACGCTCAGGCGATCGGTAGCCGGGTCATGGAAGAACTCCAGGTTGAACAGCCCGCGGCCGTAGCCGATCGCCGCCAGGAAGCGGCGCGCGACATCCAGCGCACGGGCCTGCACCTGCGCCGGCAGCCGGCTCGGCAGCTCCCAGCGCATGAAGGCCCGCGTGCCCGGATACATCACGGCATCGACCACGCCCAGCGCGTGCACCTGCCCGTCGGCCACCCAGCCGTCCAGGTTGTACTGCGGCACGTGCGCGGGCACGGGCTCCTCCAGCAGCATGCGGTGGGCGCTGCCGGCCTCGGGCAGCAGCTCGCGGCACAGCCGCTCGAAGGGGTCCACGAGGTGGCGGATCACCCATAGCTCGCGCCGCCCGAAGCGGGTGTGGGCCTGCAGCGCGGCGCGGTCGTCCACGGTCCGGGCGAGCACGGAAAAGGCGGCCTTCACCGGCTTGGTGAAGGCCGGGTAGCGCAGCCCGTGGGGGATGTCGTCGCCGTAGTCGGCGTCCAGTTCCTCGAAGGCCAGGTTCGCCTCGGGGGCCACCTGCTGCAGGACGCGCCGCGCGTGCAACTTGTGCTGCGCCGCCAGCAGCGCCCGGGGCTCGGGCCCCGGCAGCCCCAGCTCACGGGCCACCAGCGCCGCGGCCACGGCCCCGAAGTGCTCCTGGTGCGACAGCACTGCCCGCCAGCCCAGACGCCGCGCGCGCTGCGCCTGCACGCGGGCGAAGCGCCGGTGATCGTAGAAGGCCAGCGCGACGTTGTCGGGAAAGGAAAACAGGTCGAAGCCGGCGTGGTCGAAGCGCCAGCGGCCCTGCGCGCGCAGCTGCTCGCGGGCGCGGGCATCCCAGTCGTAGGCGAAAAGCCAGCCCACGGGCGTGGCCGCAGGCGAGCGGGCGGGGCCTGGCTTCATCCGCCGGCCAGGTGCCGGGCCACCCAGTGGCCCGCCCAGGCGTAGGGCAGGCTGCCCACGGTGAGCCCCGCCAGCGAGGACAGCACGAAGGCGGCCACCGGCAGCCGCGTGAGCCCCAGCAGCGGGTTGAGCACCGCAAAGGGCACCACCGGCACCAGCCTCAGCCCGAACAGGGCCAGGCCGCCGCCACGCGCCAGCAGCGCCTGCAGCGCGTGCAGGCGGCGGCCGTGGCGGCGCTGCGCCGCCTCGCGTGCGACATGCCGCGCCACGAGAAACGCAGCCAGCGCGCCCAGGGTGGACGCGCCGCCGACCACGACCGCGCCGCCCCAAACGCCGAAGACCGCCCCGGCCACCAGGCACAGCGGCGCGCAGCCCGGCAGCGACAGTGCCGACAGCAGCGCGAAGACCGCGACGAAGCCGCCCAGGAAGGCCGCGGGGTGCCCGGCCTGCCAGGACGCGAGCAAGGCGTGCTGGCGGCGCCACCAGGCCGGGTCGGCGAAGGCGGCGCCGCCGCAGCTGCCGTCACCGCACCAGCCCCAGGCCGCCCAGGCCGCCCCGGCCAGGGCCAGCGCCCCGGCCAGCAGCAGCGCCGGGCGCATGCCGAGCGCGGAAACCACCTCGCGGCCCAGGGCGCGGCTGGCACGCGTGCGCGGCTGCAAACTGGTCACCTCGCCCGGCACGCTCATCGCGTCAGCACGCGCCGCGCAGCGAAGCTCAGCACATCCACCATCGCCACCAGGGCAAGCATGGCCGCCAGGATCGTGGCCGTCTTGCCCATGTGGAACAGGCCCATGTGGAAGGACAGCAGCTGCCCCAGCCCGCCTGCGCCCACCACGCCGAGCACGGCCGCGGCGCGGATGTTGTTCTCCCAGCGGTACAGGCTGTAGCTGAGCAGCTGGGGCAGCACCTGGGGCAGCGTCGCGTAGAGGAACACCCGCGCCGGGCCCACGCCCTGCGCGCGCAGGGCGTCGCCCGGGCCGGCCGGGGCGTTCTCGATCGCCTCGGCAAAGAGCCGGCCCAGCACCCCGGCGGTGTGCAGCGCCAGGGCCAGGGTGCCGGCAAAGGGCCCGAGCCCCGCGGCGATGAGCAGCAGCGCCGCCCACACCAGCTCCGGCACCGAGCGCAGCGCGTTGAGCACGAGCCGGGTGGGCGCGCGGCCGCGCGCGGGGTCGGCCGCGTGCAGCCGGCTGGCCGGCAGCGCCAGCAGCAGCCCGGCAACCGCGGCCAGCACCGTGCCCAGCAGCGACATCGCCAGCGTCTCCCAGGTCCCGACCAGCACCTTGTGCAGGAAGGGCGCGGACAGGTCCGGCGGGTAGAACTCGGCCACGAAGCGGCCCATGCTGCGCGCGGCCTCCAGGGACAGGAACTGCGCCCATTTCAGGTCCAGCGACCAGAAGCTCGCCACCACCAAGCCCGCCACCGCGGCGCAGAACCAGCACGCGCGGCAGCGTGCGTCGAACAGCGCCGCGGGCAGGCGGTACGGCGCGTTGGCCGCGGGCGGACGGTTCGACGGCTGTCCCATGCCCGCCCCTCAGCCCAGCGCCCGGCGCAGCCCGGCGCTGACGCGGTCGGCCAGCGCCACCAGGGCCACGAAGACGGCGAGCATCGTCAGCACTTCCCCGCCGTTGAACATCTTCATGGAGTTGTCCATCTGCTGGCCCAGCCCGCCGGCGCCCACGAAGCCCAGAACCACCGAGCTGCGGATGGCGCACTCCCAGCGGTAGACGGTGTAGCTCGTGAGCTCGGCCGCGTTCTGCGGCAGCAGCCCGTAGAAAAAGGCCTGCAGGCGCGAGCTGCCGTTGCGCAGCAGCGTCTGCGTGGCGTGGGTCTCGCCGCTTTCCAGGATCTCGGCATACACCTTGCCGAGCATGCCGCCGTAGGTCAGCGCGATGGCCAGCACCCCGGCGGTGGGGCCCAGGCCGACCACGCGCACGAACACCAGCGCCCACACCAGCTCGGGCACGCTGCGCAGCAGCACGAGCACGAATCTCGCCGCGCCGCGCACCACGCGGGGCGCGGCGGCCATGCGGGTGCCCAGCGCGGAGACCGACAGCACCCCCGTGCATACCAGCGTCAGCGGCACCGCGACCACCAGCGCCAGCGTCATCCCGGCGGTGGCGATGGCCACCGTGCGCCAGGTCTCGCGCGCGACCATGATCAGGAAGTCCGGGGCGTGCGCGGGCGGCACGAAGCTCGCGAGGAAGTCGGCCGTGACCTTCAGGTTGCGGGGCTCCAGCAGGATCCAGGGCCGGAACTCGGTGGCCACCAGCAGCGGCCACAGCAGCACCAGGCCCGCGCCGAGCCAGAACACGCGCCCCGCCCAGGCCGGGTCACGCCGGGCGGCCGCAGTGGCGCGATCGGGCGAGGCGGGGTCCAGGGCGGCGCGCATGGTGCAGGCTCAGCGACAGTGCATCACGACGGGGGCCGACGCGGGCCCGGCGGCCTCAGGCGGGGTCGAGGCGGCCTGCGCCTGCAGCTCGTGCTCGTGCTGCGCGTACAGCTGCGCCAGCCGCTCGCGCGTGACCTGAGCGGCAGGCAGGTCGAAGGCCAGCCGCCCCTCGCGCAGGCCCACGATGCGCGGGAAGTGCTCCAGCGCCCGGTCCACCTGGTGCAGCGTGGCCACCAGCGTGGCGCCGCGCGCGCGCGCCTGGTCCACGAGGGTGGCCACCGCCTGGCGCGCGCGCGTGGGGTCCAGCGCCGACAGCGGCTCGTCCACCAGCCACAGGCGGGCCGGGGACACCAGCGCACGCGCCAGGCCCACGCGCTGGCGCTCGCCGCCGGACAGGCGGTCGACGCGGTCGAAGAGCTTGTCCTGCAGGTCGAAGCGCGCCAGCGCGTCGTCGGCCGCCGGAATGTCGGCCGGGTAGAACAGGCTGCGCAGGCTGGCCCACAGGCTCATCGCGGGCAGCCGGCCCGCGAGCACCGCCGTGACCACGCGCTGGCGGGGCGGCAGGGGCGGCACCTGCGGCGCCAGGAAAAGCCGCCCGCGCAGGCGCTGCAGCTGCGCACGCGGCAGGCTCCAGGGCTGCACCTCGTCCAGCAGGAGGCGGCCCTGCGCCGCCGGCATGGCACAGGCCATGACCTGCAGCAGCGTGGTCTTGCCGGCCCCGGAGGGCCCGATCACGGCCACGCACTCGCCGGCAGCCACCTCCAGCGAGAGCTCGTGCAACGCCGCTGCGGCCTGCGCGCGGGCCAGCGGATGCCGCGCCGTGACGTGTTCCAGGCGCAGCCTCATGGCTGCGCTCCTGCCCGGGTGCGCCTCACGGCCGCGCTCAGATCAGCCCGGCGCTGCGGCCGGCCGACTCCAGGCCCTTGTAGTTCTCGGGCGAGGTCGGGATGTAGCGCGTGGCGCGGTTGAGCTGCAGGATCTCCTTGCCCTCGGGCGTGCCCGCGTCGAGCTCCAGGAGGGCCTTCTGCACCCGCTCGCGCAGCGCCGCAGGCGTGTCCACGTGCATCGACCAGTTGTAGTTGAAGTAGGTGGGCGTGGTGTGGAAGACGTCCACGGCCTTGGTGTCGACCTTGTTCTCGGTCACGAACTTGCGCCACACGGTGATGTCCAGCGCCGCCGCATCCACCTTGCCGCTGACCACCGAGGCGATGGTGGCGTCGTGCGCGCCGCTGTAGGCCACGCGCCGGAAGTCCTTCTCCGGGGTGAGCCCGACCTGCAGCAGGAAGTGCCGCGGCATCAGGTGCCCGGAGGTGCTGGACTGCGAGCCGAAGCTCACCTGTCGGCCCTTCAGGTCGGCCAGCGACTTGATGCCCGAGTCGGTCTTGGCGATGAACACCGACTGGAACTTGGTGTCTTCCTCGCGCTGCGCGATGGGCACGATCTTGCCTCCCGAGCGCAGCTGCGCCTGCACGTGCGTGAAGCCGCCGAACCAGACGAGATCCACCTTCTTGTTGACGAGGGCCTCCACCGCCGCGGGGTAGTCGCTCACAGGCGTGAATTCCACCTTCATGCCGAGCTTCTTCTCCAGGTAGGTCGCCAGCGGGGTGAACTTGCGCACCTGCTCGGTGGCGGCCTCCTCCGGAATGGTGGTCACGCGAAAGACCTGCTGTGCGTGCGATATCGCGCCGAAGGTGACGAGGGCGCAGGTCATCAGGGCCTTGAGGGTGCGCGAGGGGGACAGGCTGATCATGGTGGCTCCGGTGGAAGGTTGGGCGGAATTCGGGGCGGGGTCTGGCAGGGGTGCCGGCAGCGGCACGCGCCCACTCTAGCGCCTGTGGGCTGCTAGAGTCGTCGGCTGGGCTTTGGGCCGCGACCCGCGCACGATGTGAGAACCCCCGACTTCCTGCAGTTGCACCAGATCGACGACCGCGCGCTGGCCGTCGAGGCCGGCGCCGGGCTGTGCGCCGCGCAGGCGCAGGTCTCGCCCAAGTTCTTCTACGACGCGCTGGGCTCGCGGCTGTTCGACGCCATCACCGAGACCGAGGAGTACTACCCCACGCGCACAGAGGCGGCGATCTTCGCGCGCCACGAGGCGGCGATCGTCCAGGCTGCGCGCCAGGCCGCGGGCGAGCATGCGGCGCTGGTGGACCTGGGCGCGGGCAACTGCGCCAAGGCCTCGCGGCTGTTCGGCTCGCTCGCGCCGAGCCAGTACGTGGCGGTGGACATCTCGGTGGACTTCCTGCGCCAGTCGCTGCAGTGCCTGCAGCGCGAGTTTCCGGCCATGCGCATGACCGGGGTGGGGCTGGACTTTTCCGGCCGCCTGGCGCTGCCGGCGGGCACGGTGCACGGCCCGGCGGTGGTGTTCTACCCGGGCTCGAGCATCGGCAACTTCGACCCCGGCCACGCCCGGCACCTGCTCGCGCAGGCGCGCGAGGTGGCCGCCGGCGGGGCGCTGCTCATCGGCGTGGACCTCGTCAAGCCCGTTCCGGTGCTGGAGGCGGCCTACGACGACGCGCTGGGCATCACGGCGGCCTTCAACCTGAACCTGCTCAACCACCTGAACCGCCTGCTCGACGCGGACTTCAGGCTGCGCGAGTGGCAGCACCTGGCGCGCTGGGACGAGCCGCAGGCGCGCATCGAGATGCACCTGGAGGCCCGGCGCAGCCTGACCGTGGCCTGGCCCGGGGGGCAGCGGCGCTTTGCCGCGGGCGAGCGCATCCACACCGAGAACTCCTACAAGTGGACGGTGCCCCGCTTCGAGCAGCTGCTGCGCGACGCGGGTTTCGCCCAGGTGCAGCACTGGTGCGACGACGCGCAATGGTTCGGGGTGTTCCTCGCCTCGGGCTGAAGCCCTGGGCCTGCCGGCAGCGCGGCCTTCAGCCGGCTGCGCAGGTGCGAAAACCCGCCGGCACGTCGTGGCGCCCGGGGTCGAAGAAGTTTCGGTAGCGCGCGTCGCGCAGCCGGGGCTGCGTCAGGCGGGAGGCACCGCGCAGCACGGGGCGGCCATCGAACCAGGGCGCGGAGTACTCGCGGTAGGGATGGGGGCTGAAGCCGGGGTAGGGGCCGAAGGCGCTGGCCGTCCACTCCCAGACCTCGCCCCAGGAGAAGTCGCCCCCGCGCGTGCAGGCCGCGCGCTCCCACTCGTGCTCGGTGGGCAGCCGCCGCCCGGCCCAGGCGCACCAGGCCTGCGCCTCGTGGAAGGACAGGTGGCTCGCGGGCTCGCGCAGGTCCAGCGGCTGCCAGCGGCCGTCGCGCCAGCATTGCCACCGCCCCTGGCGCGAGCGCAGGTAGCGCGGCACGGGCCCGCGCTCGTCGCCCGGTGTGGGCGGCTCGGCGCCGGCAGCACCGGTCGGGCTTGCCACACCCTCTGCCGTGAGCGCGCGCCAGCCCTGCGCCGGCCCCTGCAGCCAGGCCCAGCCCTGCGGGGTCCAGTGGCGCGGCTCGCGGTAGCCGCCGGCCTCCACGAAGGGCAGGAAATCCGCCCAGCGCAGCACCTGGGCGTCGATCTCGCCGGCCGGCAGCTCCACCTCATGGGCGCCGAGTTCGTTGTCGAAGGCAAAGCCCTCGCCGGGCTCGCGCCCCGTGCGCCAGCGCCCGCCCGGCAGCGCCAGCGCAGCGCCGGGCTCGCCCAGGCGGCGCGGCTGCCAGCGCGCATCGTGAAGCGCCACCCCGAGCGCGCGGCCCATGTACAGCGCCGCCTCGTGGTGCATGTCCTCGTGCAGCAGCACGAGGCGGAAGAAGTACAGCAACTCGTCGGCTGGCGGCTGGGCCGAGAGCTCGCCCAGCATCGCCAGCGTCGAGGCCAGGCCCCGATGCAGCTCCTCGCGCAGCGCGGGCAGCGGCGGCAGCGGCAGGGCCCAGCGCGAGGCGTGCGCCACCCGCGTGGAGTCGAAGCAGGCATCGTCCTGCGCGGGGCGGGCCGGCGCGGGCGGCTGCGACGGGTCGGCCTGCACGCCCAGGCGCCACTGAGCGTGTCGCTCGAGCCAGCGCGTCTGGAACCAGCCCACGTGGCCGAGCTCCCACAGCGGCGGGTTCAGTGTCTCGTGATACGGCACCCGCAGGCCGGGCCGGGCGCGTGCAAAGGCATCGAAGGTGGCCAGGGTGTCGGCCCGCGCGGCCTGCAGCAGGGCCGCCAGCGCCCGCGCATCGCCGCGGCGTGCCAGCCGGGCGGGATCGTCATCTCGGGTTAGGCTGGCGGGGTGCATCGCCCTTCACGCCCCTTGCTGGTCCTGGTCACGCCCGCGCTCGCCGACGCGAACAACGGCAACTGGCAGACCGCCCGGCGCTGGGCGGGACTGCTCGCGCCAGCTTACCGCGTGCGGCTGACGGCACGGTGGGAGCCCGGCGACGCGCCCGGGGACATCCTCGTGGCCCTGCACGCGCGGCGCTCGGCCGCCTCCATCTCCGCCTGGCGGGCCGCGCAGCCGCACACGCCGCTGGTGGTCGTGCTCACCGGCACCGACCTGTACCGCGACATCGCCCACGACGCCGCGGCGCAGCGCTCGCTGCAGCTCGCCGACGCGCTCATCGTGCTCAACGAGCTCGGCGCGCGCCAGCTGCCCGAGGCCCTGCACGGGCGCTGCCACGTGGTGCTGCAGTCCTGCCCGGCGCGCCGGCCGCTGGAGAGGAAGCCTGCGCGCCTGCTGCGCGCCGTGACGGTGGGGCACCTGCGTGAGGAGAAGGACCCGGCCACGCTGTTCGCCGCCGCGCGGCTGCTGGCCGCCGCACCGCCCGGGCAGGAGCCGGCGCGATCCGGCATCCGCATCGACCACATCGGCCGCGCGCTCGATACGGCACTGGGCGAGCAGGCGCAGGCGCTGGCCGCGCAGCACCCGGACACCTACCGCTGGCTCGGGGGGCTCACGCACGGGCAGGCCAGGCGGCGCATCCAGGCCGCGCACGTGCTCGTGCATCCGAGCCGCATGGAAGGCGGCGCGCACGTGGTGATCGAGGCGCTGCGCAGTGGCACGCCCGTGCTCGCCTCGCGCATCGATGGCAACGTGGGGCTGCTCGGTGCGGAATACGGCGGCTACTTCGAGCCCGGCGACGCCGCGGGCCTCGCCCGGTGCCTTGAACAGTTGCGCCGCGACCCCGATATGCTTGAGCACCTGCGACAGCAGGCCCTGGCGCGCGCGCCCCGATTCGAACCCGCCGCCGAGGCCGCCGCGCTGCGCGCGGTGATCGACCCGCTGGTGCGGGCCGCGAGCCTGCCGGCCCGATCCTGAAAGGACCCCGACGATGAACGCCCCCGAACCCCTCGCTCCTGCGGCCGAGCCGCGCCTGACCTCGCTCTCGCACGGCGGGGGCTGCGGCTGCAAGATCGCCCCGGGCGTGCTCTCCGAGATCCTCAAGGGCACGGCGGCGATGCCGATTCCGCCGGAGCTGATGGTGGGCATCGAGACGGCCGACGACGCGGCCGTCTACCGGCTCAACGACGAGCAGGCGCTGATCGCCACCACCGACTTCTTCATGCCCATCGTCGACGACCCGTACGACTTCGGGCGCATCGCGGCCACCAACGCGATCAGCGATGTCTACGCGATGGGCGGCCGGCCGATCCTCGCACTCGCGCTCGTGGGCATGCCGATCAACGTGCTGTCCACGGCCACCATCGGGCGCGTGCTCGAAGGCGGCGCCTCGGTGTGCCGCGCCGCGGGCATCCCGATCGCCGGGGGCCACACCATCGACTCGGTGGAGGCGATCTACGGCCTGGTGGCGCTCGGCCTCGTGCACCCCTCGCGCGTGCGGCGCAATGCCGATGCGCGGCCCGGGGACGTGCTGGTGCTCGGCAAGCCCCTGGGCGTGGGCGTGATGAGCGCGGCGCTGAAGAAGGGCGAGCTCGATGCCGAGG
>JBMOGN010000005.1:0-39395 GCA_049318345.1 Rubrivivax sp.
CTCGGCGTAGCGGCTGACCTTGGTGCACAGGGCGCCGTGGGTGGGCGGGTGGTCGGGGTCGCCCTGGATGCGGACCACCCGGCCGCCCTGCACCGTGACACGCATCGCGCAGGTGTCGGGGCAGTCGTGCGGGCAGGCGGCGTGGATGGTGCGGGCTTCCGGGGAGGTCTGCATGCGGGCACTTTGCCACACCGTGCCGGGTGATTCACGGCCGCGCCCCGGGACCGCCAGGCCGGCCGCCTATGAATCCGCCACGACACGACAAGACGTCCAGGGAGCACCCATGCAAATCATCGAATCCATCCTCGCCGACGCCGCCGCCATCGGGGCCATCCGGCGCGATATCCACGCCCACCCCGAGCTGTGCTTCCAGGAGGAGCGCACGGCCGATGTCATCGCCCGGGCCCGTGGCGAATGGGGCATTCCCGTGCACCGCGGCCTGGGCCGCACGGGCGTGATCGGCATCGTCCGCAACGGCTCCTCGAGCCGGGCCGTGGGCCTGCGCGCCGACATCGACGCCCTGCCGATGACCGAGAACAACACCTTCGCGCACGCCAGCCGCCACCCCGGCCGCATGCACGCCTGCGGCCACGACGGCCACACCGCCATGCTGCTTGCCGCGGCCCGGCACCTGAGTCGCCACCGGAACTTCGACGGCACCGTCTACCTCATCTTCCAGCCGGCCGAAGAGGGCGGCGGCGGCGCACGCGAGATGCTGCGCGACGGCATGCTCGACCGCTTCCCGATGGAGGCCATCTTCGGCGCCCACAACTGGCCGGGCATGAAGGTCGGACAGTTCAGGGTGAGCCCGGGGCCGATGATGGCCTCGAGCAACGAGTTCGCGATCACCATTCGCGGCAAGGGTTCGCACGCGGCGCTGCCCCACCTGGGGGTGGACCCGGTGCCGGTGGCGTGCCAGCTCGTCACGGCCTTCCAGACCATCATCAGCCGCAACCGCCGCCCGATCGACCCGGGTGTGATCTCGGTGACGATGATCCACGCCGGGGAGGCCACCAACGTCGTGCCCGACTCGGCCCGCATCGAGGGCACGGTGCGGACCTTCTCGCTGGAGGTGCTGGACATGATCGAGGCGCGTATGCGCGCCGTGGCCGAGCACACCTGCGCCGCCTTCGGGGCCGGCTGCGAGTTCAGCTTCACGCGCAACTACCCGCCCACCATCAACCACGCCGCCGAGACGGCCTTCGTGCAGCGGGTGCTCGGCGAGGTGGTGGGGCGCGAGAACGTGCTGGCCTTCGAGCCCACCATGGGTGCCGAGGACTTCAGCTACTTCCTGCAGGCGCGCCCGGGCTGCTACTTCATGATCGGCAACGGCGACGGCGCCCACCGTGACAGCGGGCACGGCCTGGGCCCGTGCCCGCTGCACAACCCGAGCTACGACTTCAACGACGAACTGATCCCGCTGGGTGCCACCGCCTGAGTGCGCCTGGCCGAGGCCTGGCTGGCCGCGCCGGGAGCCTGAACGCCGGGCGGCCGGGTCAGAGCCAGCCGGTTGCCTGCAGCGCCGCCTCGCAGGACGGGGCGCCGGTGTAGTGCACGGCCTGCCAGCCGCGCGCGCGGGCGGCCTCGATGTTGCCGGCGTGGTCATCGATGAACACGGTGTGTGCAGGGTCCAGGCCGAAGCGCGTCTCGGCCAGGGCATAGATCTCGGCGTGGGGCTTCATGAGGCCCACGCGGGCGGAGAAGATGCCGCCGTCGAAATCGGCCAGGAAGGGGTTCACCCGCTCCAGGTGCAGCGCATAGGACTGCGGCATGTTCGACAGGAAGTAGCTGCGGTGCCCGGCGGCCTGCAGGCGCCCGAGCAGAGCCACCGTGGGCGCCTCGGCCTGCAGGTGCAGCGGGATCGCGTCGATGACGCGGCGCAGCTGCTGCGGCTGCGCGCCGATGCGCAGGGCGATGCGTCCGGCCAGCTCCTCCTCGTCGAGCTGGCCGAGGTCGAACCGGGACCAGTCGCTGCCGGGGACGAAGCTCTGGAAGATGTCACCGGCCAGACGCTGCGCGGCCGGCAGATCCGGGGCCAGCTCGGGCACGACCTGCTGCAGCAACTCCAGCGGCTGCCAGTGGAAGAGCACCGCCCCGAAGTCGAAGACGACGGCCTTCATGGGCGCAGCCGCTGCAGGAGGCCGGCGGTGGAGGCATCCAGGCCCTGCACCTCGCCCGTGGCCCACCTCGGCAGCAGTTCGTTGCACAGGGCCTTGCCCAGCTCCACCCCCCACTGGTCGAAGCTGTTGATCCCCCAGACGGCGCCGCTGGTCCACACCCGGTGCTCGTACAGCGCCACCAGGGCGCCGAGCGAGCGCGGGGTGAGCGCCTGCAGCACGAGCGTGGTGCTCGGGCGGTTGCCCGGGAAGGTGCGATGCCGCGCCAGCACCTCGGGCGGCAGCTGCGCGCCGGCGGTGGGAGGCCGCTCGCGAAGGGCAGCTTCGGTGGTCTTGCCCTGCATCAGGGCCTGGCTCTGCGCCAGGCAGTTGGCCAGCAGCTTGGCATGCTGGTCGGCCAGGTCGTGCGCGGGCTGCCTGACCGCGATGAACTCCACCGGCACCACGTCCGTGCCCTGGTGCAGCATCTGGAAGTAGGCATGCTGGCCGTTCGTGCCCGGCTCGCCCCAGACCACCGGGCTCGTCCCGAAGGGCAGGCTGCGGCCGAGGCCGTCTACGCACTTGCCGTTGGATTCCATCTCCAGCTGCTGCAGATATGCGGGCAGCCGCCGCAGGCCCTGGTGATAGGGCGCGACGCTGCGACTGGCAAAGCCGTGGAAGTTGCGGTACCAGACATCCAGCAGGCCCAGCAGCATCGGCAGGTTGGTCGCCACGGGCGCGGAGGCGAAGTGCCGGTCCATCGCATGCGCGCCCGCCAGCAGGCTGCGGAAGCCCGCCTCGCCGATGGCGATCGCAATCGGCAGGCCGATGGCGCTCCACAGCGAGTACCGCCCGCCCACCCAGTCCCAGAAGCCGAAGGTGCGGATGATGCCGAACTCGGCAGCAGCCTTCAGGTTCGTGGTCACCCCGACGAAGTGGCGGGCGCGGTCCACACCGCCGCTGGCGTCGAACCAGTCGCGCGCGGTGCGCGCGTTGGCCATCGTTTCCTGGGTCGTGAAGGTCTTGCTGGCAACGATGAACAGCGTGCGCCGCGCATCCAGCCCACGCAGCACGGCCACGATGTCGTGCGCGTCGACATTGCTGACGAAGTGCATCCGGATGCCGCGGTGGGCGAAGGCGTCCAGGGCCGTCACCGCCATCTGCGGGCCCAGGTCCGAGCCGCCGATGCCGATGTTCACGACATCGGTGATGCCGCTGGCCGCGGTGTCGCGAACCTCCTCGGCAAAGGCCAGCATCGCGTCGAGCACGCCGTGCACCTCGGCGCTGAAGGGCCCGGCGCCCCGCGGTGCACGCAAGGCCGTGTGGAGAACCGCGCGGCCTTCGGTGGCGTTCACCGCCTCGCCGGCGAGCATCGCGTCGCGCCGCGCCGGCAGTGCGCAGGCCTGCGCCAGCTCCCGCAGCAGGCGCAGGCTGGCCGCGTCCAGCAGGTTCTTCGACAAGTCGGCGAAGATCTCGGGCGCCTCGAAGGACAGCGCCTCGAAGCGCCCCGGGTCGCGCGCAAAGGCCTCGCGCAGGTCCAGGCTGCGTCCGTGCGCCTCGAAGTGGCCGGCCAGCGCCGCCCACGCAGGGGTCTCGTCCCCGCGCACGAAGCCGGGCGCCGCGGCGGCGGCGGGGCCGCCGCCGCTCATGCCAGCAGGCCTTCGATCATGCGGTCGAGCTTGACCGCGTCGGCGGCGAAGGCGCGGATGCCCTCGGCGAGCTTTTCGGTGGCCATGGCGTCGTCGTTGAGCGCCCAGCGGAAGGCCTTCTCGTCCAGGTGCACCTCCTGCAGCGCCGCCGCCCGGGCCTGCTGCGGGTCGAGGGCACGCGCCAGCGGCTCGTCGCTGGCCTGGAGCGCGGCGAGCAACTCGGGGCTGATGGTCAGCAGGTCGCAGCCGGCCAGCGCCGTGATCTGCCCGACGTTGCGAAAGCTCGCGCCCATGACCTCGGTGGCGATGCCGAAGCGCTTGTAGTAGGTGTAGATACGATGCACCGAGCGCACGCCCGGGTCGTTCGGTCCGGCGTTGGCGGCCTCGTCCCACTGGGCCCCGGCGGCCTTCTTCGCCCAGTCATAGATGCGCCCGACGAAGGGGGAGATGAGCTGCACGCGCGCCTGCCCGCAGGCCACCGCCTGGCAGAAGCTGAACAGCAGCGTGAGGTTGCAGCGGATGCCGTCCTGCTCGAGCTCGCGCGCGGCCTGGATGCCCTCCCAGGTGGAGGCGATCTTGATCAGCACCCGCTCGCGGCCCACGCCCGCCGCCTCGTACAGCGCCATGATGCGCCGCGCACGTGCGAGGGTGGCCTCGCGGTCGAAGGACAGCCGCGCATCGACCTCGGTGGAGACACGGCCCGGCACCACGCGCAGGATCTCCAGCCCGAAGCGCACCAGCACCTCGTCGACGATCTCCTGCAGCGGCCGCCCTCGATGGGCCTGCACCGTCTCGGCCAGCAACGGGGCGTACTCCGGTTGCTGCACGGCCTTCAGGATCAGCGAGGGGTTGGTGGTCGCATCGCGAGGGGCGAACTGCGCAAGTTGGCGGAAGTTGCCCGTGTCGGCGACGACGGTGGTGTACTGCTTGAGCTGTTCGAGCTGGTTCATGGTGGGTGGGCAGCGGGCCGCAGGTGCCGAAGCCTAGAATCATAGGCTCGGTCACAGGCCTGCATGCTGCATCTCGACAACGCCGGCAACCGCCGCATCGGCATCGGCCTCATCACCCTCACGACCCTGCTGTTCGCGGTGCTGGACTGCAGCGCGAAGTGGCTCGTGCGCGAGCTGCCGGTGGCCCAGGTGGTGTGGCTGCGCTTTGCCACGCACGTGGTGATCACCTCCGCGCTGCTGTGGCCCGTCTACGGTCGAGAGCTCGTGCGGGTGCGCGACCCCCGGCTGCAGGGCCTGCGGGCGCTGATGCTGGGCACGATGACGGCGCTGAACTTCTGGGCCCTGCAGTACCTGCAACTGGCCGAGACCGGGGCCATCCAGTTCTCGGTGCCCCTGCTGATTGCCCTGCTGAGCGCCTGGTGGCTGGGAGAGCGGCTCGACGTCTGGCGCTGGCTGGCCATCGGTGCGGGCTTCTTCGGCGTGCTGCTGGTGGTGCGGCCGGGCACACACGGCTTCCACCCGGCGATCCTGCTGTCGGTGGGCAACGCGCTGTTGTATGCCTGCTTCAACATGCTCACGCGGCGTCTGGCCGCCACGGAGTCGCCGGCGTCGCTGCAGTTGATGTCGGCCGTGGGCGCCACGATCCTGCTCACCCCCTTCGGCCTGCTGCACTGGCAGTGGCCGGCCAGCGCATCGACCTGGGCCCTCATCGGCCTGTGCGGGTTGTGCGGGGGCCTCGGGCACTTCCTCGTCGCCCAGGCCCACCGCTACGCCTCGGCCGCCACGCTCGGGCCCTTCCTGTACCAGCAGATCGTCTACATGACGCTGCTGGGCTGGTTCGTCTTCGGCCAGGTGCCCGACGCGCTGGTGGTCACCGGCGCGCTCGTGGTCGTGGCCAGCGGGCTGAGCCTGCTGTGGGTCGAGATGCGGGGCCGCGGCTAGCCCGGGAGCACGGACACCCCCGGCCCGGGCAGCCACAGCGCCACCTCGTCTGCGGGCTGCCAGGGCGCCTCCACCTGCGGGCTGACAACAAAGATCTCCCCCAGGGATGTCTGGACGGTGAGCTCCAGGCAGCTGCCGAGGTAGGCACGCTTGGACAGCCGCGCGGGGAGGCACGCGCCGGCGGCGGCCTCGGCTGCGGCACGCACGCTCCAGGCCTGGGGCCGCACCGCCAGGCGGACGGCACCGGCGGGCGTCGGATGCGCGGGCCGCAGCACGAGCGGCCCCAGGCTGACCGTCCCGTCCGGAAGCGAGACGCCATCGAACAGCATGGCTTCGCCCATGAAGCCGGCCACGAACTCGGTGCGCGGGCGCTCGTAGAGCTCGCGCGGGGTGCCGGCCTGGGCCACGAGGCCGCCTTCCATGACGACGATCTGGTCGCTCACCGCCAGCGCCTCGCTCTGGTCGTGGGTGACATAGGCCACCGTCAGGCCCAGGCGCTGCTGCAGGGCACGGATTTCCTCGCGCATGCTGCGTCGCAGGCGGGCATCGAGGTTGGACAGCGGCTCGTCGAAGAGCATCACGCTGGGCTCCAGCACCAGCGAGCGCGCCACCGCCACGCGCTGCTGCTGGCCGCCGGAGAGTTCCGCGGGCATGCGGGCCTCGTAGCCAGTCAGCCCGACGCCTTCCATCGCGGCGCGGGCGCGGCGCTGCACTTCCTCGCGGCTCACGCCCGAGACGCTCAGGCCGTATCCCACGTTCTCCAGCACCGACATGTGGGGAAACAGCGCGTAGCTCTGGAACACCATGCTGACGTTGCGCTCGGCCGGGCCCAGCGAGGTGACGTCCCGCCCATCGATGAGGATCGCGCCGGAGGTGGGCGCGTCCAGCCCGGCGATCATGCGCAGGGTCGTGGTCTTGCCGCAGCCCGAGGGCCCCAGGATGGTGGTGAGGCTGCCGCGGGGCACGACGAGGTCGATGCCCTTGACGACCAGCGGCGAGCGCGCGTCGCCGTAGCGCTTGGTGACTTGGCGGATTTCGATGCCTGCACTCAAGGTGGGACCCTTCCGGCTGATGCGGGGCTCAGGAGGCGGCCGCCACGCGGCGACCGAGCCTGCGTTCCCCGACGAGGAACTGGATGAGCAAGGTGGCCAGCGACATCAGCACGATCAGCACCGTGCAGTAGGCCAGTGCCACGCCGTAGTCGCCGTTGCCCACGCGCCCGATGATGTAGGTGGTGGCGAGCTCGTACTCGGCGGTGACGAGGAAGATCACGGCCGAGACGGTCGTCATGCTGCGCACGAAGCTGTAGACGAGCGCGGCCACCACCGCCGGCTTCAGCAGCGGCAGCACCACCCGGCGCAGCGTGGTGGCCGTGGGTGCGCGCAGCATGGTGCTGGCCTCGTCGAGCGAACGGTCGAGCTGCTTGAAGCTGGCGGTGCCCGCACGCACACCCACCGGGAGGTTGCGAAAGACGAAGCACAGCACGATGATGATGCCGGTGCCCGTGAGCTCGAAAGGCGGCACGTTGAAGGCCAGGATGTAGCTCACCCCCAGCACGGTGCCCGGTATCGCGAAGGCCAGCAGGGCCGAGAACTCGAAGGCCCGTTGCCCGACGAACTGCGTGCGCGCCAGCAGCCAGCTGATGAGCAGGCCGAGCCCCGCGCAGATGGGTGCAGCCAGCGCAGCGAGCTTCACGGTGGTGAACAGCGAGTTCCAGGCCGTGCCTGCCCAGACCAGCCCGTGCGTGCCCCACTGCAGGTCGAAGGCGGTGCGGAAGTGCGCGAGCGTGGGCGTGTAGTCGCGCCCCCAGGTCTGGACGAAGCCGCCGATGAAGGCGAACAGGTAGACCACGAGCGTGAACAGCAGCCACGGGCCGGCCGTCCAGCGGCACGCCAGGCGCACGCTGCGGGGCAGCGGCATGGGCAGGGCCGCGTCGCCCTTGCCCGAGACGGTGGTGTAGCTGCCGCGCCCGAGCACCCGCTGCTGGATGAAGAAGACGGCCAGGGCGAAGGCCGTGAGCACGAGCGCCAGCGAGGCCGCCCGGCCCTGGTCGTACTGGGCGCCGACGATGGCGAAGAAGATGTCCGTGGACAGCACCGCGTACTGCCCGCCCACGACGATGGGGTTGCCGAAGTCCGCGATGCTCTCGATGAATCCCACGAGGAAGGCATTGGCCAGCCCGGGCTTGAGCAGCGGCAGCGTCACGGTGGTGAAGGTCTTCAGGCGCGAGGCCCTCAGGGTCTGCGCGGCCTCCTCCAGCGACGGAGCGATGCCCTGCACCACGCCGCGCATGATCATGAAGGCGATGGGCGTGAAGGCGAAGAGCTGGGCGAGCCACACGCCGAACAGGCCGTAGAACCAGCGCGTGGGCGGGATGCCGAAGGCCCACTCCAGGAACTGGTTGACCAGGCCGGCGCGGCCAAAGAGCAGGATCAGGCCGAGCCCGACCACGAAGGGCGGCGTGATGATGGGCAGCAGGGCCAGGATATTCAGCGGACGCTGCAGAGCGCGGTCGCCACGCTCGGCCATGAGCGCGATGAGCGTGCCCAGCACGGTCGTGCCCGCGGCCGTGAGCAAGGCCAGGAACAGCGTGTTCCAGGCCACCCCGCAGCGCACGCCCCCGGACAGGCAGGACAGGCCCCAGACCCTTTCGTGGGCCAGACGCTCCACCAGCGCCGACCCGGACCACGCGCCCGCCTCGTCCTGCACCGCCCCGAGCAGGCTGCGGACCACGGGCAGGGCGACGAAGAGCAGCAGCAGCGCGCTGCACAGCATCACCGATGCGGCGATGAAGAAATCGCCCCTGAACCGACCCAGCCGCGCGATGCCGGCGGCCAGCAGCACGATCAGCGCCAGCAACACCATCGCGCCGCCCAGGCCGATGCCGATCTGCCCGCGTGGCGCCGGCCCGAGCCACGCCTGCAGGAACTCGAAGGACCAGCCCTGCAGGCCGATGGCAAAGCCGGCGCCGAGCACCGAGAGCAACCCAGACGAGCCCGCGGCGACGAGCACGCGCCCCTGCAGCCGGCCCGGCGGCAGGAAGGCGGCGGCCGCGGCCACCAGCAGCGCGCCGATCGCCCCCCACAGCCACCAGCGGCCGTGCCGAGCGGCCTGCACGAGCGCGCTGGCGGTGGTCTCCCCGGCAAAGACGCCCTGCAGGGCCGCGCCCAGGCCGATGTCCTGCGGGAAGTACCAGGGCAGAAGCACACAGCCGACCAGCCCGAGGCCAGCCCAGGCCAGCAGCGTCGATCGGCCGTCGCGGGTCATTTCGGCGCCTGCGCCACCTCGCGCTCCCAGCGCGAGATCAGGCGCGTGCGCTCTTCCTTCGAGCCGTACTTCTTCAGGTCGTAGGCGACGAACTTCATCTCCGCCACCGGGGGCATCAGCGGGTGCAGCGGGGTGTCGCGGTTCGACGGGATCGTGAAGGAGCCCGAAGCCGCGGCCAGTTGCTGCGCGGCCGGGGTGAGCGACCAGTCATGGAAGCGGCGGGCCTGTTCGGAGTTGCGCGCGCCCTTGACGATGCTCATCGCCCCGATCTCGTAGCCCGTGCCCTCGCAGGGCACCAGCGTCTTCAGCGGCAGCCCCTGGCGGATCTCGCCGGCAGCCAGGGCGAGGAAGCCGATGGCCACGCCGGTCTCCCCACGCGCGGCGTTCTTCACCGGCCCGGCCCCCGAACGCGTGTACTCGGTGGTGTGGCGATGCAGGGCCTTCATGTACTCGAAGGCCGGTTCCTCGCCGAAGATCTGCACGAAGGTGGCAATGGCGGTATAGGCGGTGCCCGAACTGTTGGGGTTGGAGTTCTGGATCTCGCCCTTGAACTCGGGCTTGAGCAGGTCCTTCCAGCAGCGCGGCGGGGCGATCTTGCGGCGCGCCAGCAACTCGGGGTCGTAGGCCAGGCCGAGGGGGCCGAGGTACACGCCCGCGGCGCGCTGGCCGGAGGCCTGCGACAGGCGCTGCGCCCAGTCTTGCAGGCGCGCCTGCGCCGGCGCGGCGTAGGGCTGGGTGAGGTCCTGTTCGGCCGCCTGCAGGTGGGGGTCGCCGGTGCCGCCGAACCAGACATCGGTCTTGGGGTTGGCGCGCTCGGCCTGGAGCTGCGCGAGCACCTCCCCCGTGCTCTTTCGCACCATGTTCACCTTGATGCCCGTCTCCTTCTCGAAGGAGGAGGCCATCAGGGCGCACCACTCGAGCTCGACGCTGCACAGCAGGTTCAGGCTGCCCTTGTCCTGAGCCCAGCCCGCACTGCCAAGCAGGCTCGCAGCAGCCAGCGCGAGCAGGCGGCGACTCACGGCCAGGCGCTTCATCGCGGCAGGGAGTTGACGTCCTTCTCCCACTTGGCGATCAGGCGCCTGCGCTCGGCCGAGGAGCCGTACTTCGCGTAGTCGTAGTTGATGAACCTGATCTTCTTGAAGTCCGGCACGCGCGGGTCCACCTTGGCGGACTTGTTCGAAGGCAGCTGGAACTGCTTGGCAGCCGCCCCCATCTCCTGCGCCGAGGCGGTGAGCGCCCACTCGTAGAAGCGCTTGGCCGCCTCGAGGTTGCGCGCGCCCTTGATGATGCTCATGGAGCCGATCTCGGCCCCGGTGCCGTCGGCCGGCGTGATCGTCTCCACCGGGAAGCCCTGCATCTTCTCGCCTGGGCCGTCGTGCACGAAGCTGATCGACACGCTCGTCTCGCCGCGCGCCACGGCCTTGATCGGCGCCGTGCCCGAGCGCGTGTACTGGCTGATGTTCTTGTGCAGGCCCTTCATGTAGTCGAAGGCCTTGTCCTCACCCATGAGCTGCACGAGGGTGGCCACCATCGTGTAGGCCGTGCCGCTGGAGGCGGGGTTCGCCACCTGGATCTCGCCCTTGTACTCGGGCTTGAGCAGGTCAGCCCAGCTCTTGGGCACGGCCAGCTTCTTCTTCGCGAGCAGCTCCGGGTTGTAGCCGAAGCCCAGCGGCCCGGAATAGATGCCCACCGTCTTCCAGCCGCTTTGCTGGGCCTGCTGCTGCGCCCAGGCGTGCAGCTGCGGCAGCGACGCACTCTTGTACTCCAGCGTCAGGCCCTGCTCGGCAGCCTGCAGGTGCGGGTCGCCGGTGCCGCCGAACCAGACATCGGTCTTGGGATTGGCGCGTTCGGCGATCAGCTGGGCCAGGGCCTCGCCCGAACCCTTCAGCGACATGTTGACCTTCACGCCGGTGGTGCGGGCGAACACGGTCTGGATCATGTTGCACCACTCGGCCTGCACCGAGCAGATCACGTTGATCTGGGCGCCCTCCTGGGCATGAACGCCTGCGGACAAGGCCAGCAGGGCAGCGGCGGCAAGCCGGCTGAAGGTCATGGGAGTCTCCATCGTCATCAAAGCTTCACACGGGCGAAGCATCTCACTTCCGGATGGCCCGGCGCCACCGTAGATTCACCTTGTCGAGGGTCCGCCGGGGCCCGCGTTGACCCCGCCAGGAAACTCATGCATCATCCTGGATGTAACTTTGTTTCATCCTGCTGCGCGGATCATGTCCTTCGACCTCGTCCTGTTCGGCGGCACCGGGGACCTCACCTGGCGCAAGCTGATGCCCGCCCTGTTCCAGGCCTTCCGGCACGGCAAGCTGCCGCCGGGCGGCCGAATCATCGCGGTGGCACGCGACGAGCGCAGCGACGACCAGTACCGCGCCTTCATCCGCGAGCGCTTCGCCTCGGTGGAAGAGGCCAAGCAGCCCACGCCCGAGGAGTTCGAGCGCTTCGCGCAATTGCTGCACTACCGGCGGATGGACCTCTCGCGTCCCGCGGACTACCAGGCGCTGAAGGCCTCCGTGGATGCGCGCAGCGCCGCCACGGTCGTGCTGTACCTGGCCACCAGCCCGCACCTGTTCCCGGTGATCTGCGAACAGCTGGGGCAGTGCGGGCTCAACGGTGCGCAGGTGCGCGTGGTGCTGGAGAAGCCCCTGGGTCACGACCTGGCCAGCGCCCAGGCCATCAACCGCGCCGTGCGCGGCGCCTTCACCGAGCAGCAGGCCCTGCGCATCGACCATTACCTGGGCAAGCCGGCCGTGCAGAACCTGATGGCGCTGCGCTTCGGCAACGCGCTGTTCGAGCCGCTGTGGCGGCGCGAGAGCATCGCCAACATCCAGATCACGCTGGCCGAGAGCATCGGCGTGGGCACCCGGGGCGACTACTTCGACAAGACCGGCGCCCTGCGCGACATGATCCAGAACCATGCGCTGCAGCTGCTGACGATGATCGCCATGGAGCCGCCATCCACGAGCGACGCCGATGCCATCCGCGACGAGAAGCTCAAGGTGCTGAAGTCGCTGCGCCCCTTCACGCCGGAGACCGTGGCGCGAGACGTCGTGCGGGGCCAGTACCGCGCCGGCACCGTGCTGGGCCACGCCGTGGCCGGCTACCTCGACGAGGTGAAGGTGCCCCTTGACAGCACCTGCGACACCTTCGTGGCGCTGCGCACCGAGGTCCAGAACTGGCGCTGGGCGGGCGTGCCCTTCTACCTGCGCACGGGCAAGCGGCTGGCTGCGCGCGACGCGCAGATCGTGGTGAACTTTCGGCCCGTGCCGCACCCGATCTTCCCGGGGGCGAGCCGCCCGAACAAGCTCGTCATCAAGATGCAGCCCGAGGACGGGCTGGAGCTGCACCTGCTGGCCGCCCGCGGCGGGCGCAGCAGCGACCAGCTCGCGCCGGTCAAGCTCGACCTGGACTTCGACAAGGCCTTCGCCTCCGAGCGTGTGGGCGCCTACGAGCGGCTGCTCATGGACGCGCTGGCCGGACGCCTGAACCTGTTCGTGCGCAGCGACGAGCAGGAACAGGCCTGGCGCTTCGTGATGCCGGTGCTCGAGGCCTGGGCCACCGACCCCAACGGCCCGCGCGGCTACGCGGCCGGCAGCTGGGGGCCGCCGGCGTCCAGCGCCATGATCGCGCGCGACGGCTTCGTCTGGGACGAGGAGCAGTGAGCACGGCCAGCGATCCGGCCGCAGGCGGCCACGCCTCGCTGATGCTCGAGCGCATCCGGGCTGCGCTGCCTGCCCTGCCGCCGGCGGAGCAGCGCGTGGGGCGGCTCGTGCTGTCCGACCCGCGCAACTTCTCCTCGCAGCCCGTGGGCGAGCTGGCCCTGCGTGCCGCCGTGAGCAAGCCCACCGTGGTGCGTTTCTGCCGCAGCGTGGGCTACGACGGCCTGGCGGACTTCAAGCTCAAGCTCGCCGGCAGCGTGAGCGAGGGCGTGCCCTTCGTGCACCGGGCCGTGGACGACGACGACAAGGCCGGCGACCTCGTTGTGAAGGTCATCGACAACGCGGTGAGCGCCCTGCTGAAGTACCGCAACGCCGCCGCCGGGCATGACATCGAGCGCGCCATCGAGGTGCTCGCCGAGGCCGGGCGCAGCGGGCGGCGCATCGAGTTCTACGGCGTGGGCAACTCGGGCATCGTGGCCCAGGACGCGCAGCACAAGTTCTTCCGCCTGGGCGTGTCAGCCCACGCCGTGAGCGACGGCCACGTGCAGGTGATGAGCGCCACCATGCTGCGCCCCGGGGACTGTGCGGTGGTCATCAGCAACTCCGGCCGCAGCCGCGACCTGATCGACGTGGCCGAGATCGCCCACCGGCAGGGCGCCACCGTCCTCGTGATCACCGCCAGCGCCTCGCCGCTGGCCTCACGCGCGCGGCAGCCCGGGCACGTGCTGCTGGCCGCCGATCATCCCGAGGACTTCGACCGCTACAGCCCGATGGTCAGCCGGCTGCTGCACCTCATGATCATCGACATCCTCACCACGGGCGTGGCGCTGCGGCTGGGCAGCACGCAACTGCGCCCGCTGCTGCAGGACATCAAGCGCACCCTGCGCGCGCGCCGCTACGCCGACGGCTGAAGGGCCAGCAGCTCCTGCACGCCGTACAGCTGCGCGAGCTGGCGCAGCTTGGGAGGGGCCTGCACCACGCTCAGCGCGAGCCCGCGCGCCTGGGCCATGCGGCGCACCTCCAGCAGGACGGCCAGCGCCGAGGTGTCGAACTCGGCCATGGCCTGCGCGTCCACCTCGAACACGCCGCCACCGGCCGTGCCGTCGAGCCCCGCCTGCAGCGCCCGCAGCGTCTGGCTCGCCTGCGCCAGCGTGAGCGTGGCCGGCAGGCTGGCTGCGGCCATCAGCGCTTGCCGCCGGCGGCGGCCTTGCGGTTGAGCTCGGCCAGGTTGGCGATGAGCCCGTCCAGGCCCGAGCTGCTGATGATGGGCGCGAACTGCGACTTGAAGCTCGTGTCAGCCAGCCACACGCCCAGCACGTTCACGTCGTAGATCTTCCAGCCGCGGTCGGTCTTCTCCAGGCGGTAGTCGAGCTGGATCGGGTCGCCCTTGCCACGCACCTCCGTGCGCACGACCACCTCGGGATCGTCGGCACCGGCACGCATCGGCTTGAGCTGCACGGTCTGGTCCTTCACCTGGGTGAGCGCGCCGGAGTAGGTGCGCACGAGCAGGGTCTTGAATTCCTCGAGCAGGCGCTTTTGCTGCTCGGGCGTGGCGCCGCGCCAGGGCCGGCCCACCGCGATGGCCGTCATGCGCGGGAAGTTCACGTGCGGCATGACCTTGGCATCGACCAGCGCCATGATCTTCGGGATGTTGCCGGCCTGGATGTCCTTGTCGGCCTTGACGGTCTCGATGACCTCCTCGGAGATCTGGCGCACGAGCGCATCGGGCCCGGGCAGAGCCTGGGCAAGTGCAGGGCTCGCGCTCAGGGCACCGAGGCTCAGCATGCCGGCCGCCAGCAGGAGGGTTCGACGATTCGGGATCACGAAGGGTTCCTTTCGCGGCGCGGCGGACTCGTGCATGCCCGGCTGCGCCCGCAATTCGAAGATGGTTTCGACTACCCTGCCATAACGCACGAGCAGGCTGAACGGTTCACCGCGGCGCGGCCGGCGCCGCAGTGGCGGGCTCGTCCTCGGGTTCCTCGGGCGGGTTGCCGTCGTACACGAGGCTGCGCCGGCGGGCGAGGTAGGCCTCGCGCACGAAGGTATAGGGGTCCAGCGCCACCTGACCGAGCAGGTCGCCGGCCTGCAACAACTCGCTGCGGGTCTGGACGACCTCCAGCGTCGTGACCGCCAGTCGGGTGGGATCGTGGGCAATCCTCGGCGGCAGCGCCGCCGCGCGGTCCACGCGCAGCCCGGCCGTGTCGCGCAGCGAACTCGCCCCGAGGAAGGGAAGCACCAGGTAGGGGCCCGGCGGCACGCCCCAGCGGCCCAGGGTCTGGCCGAAGTCCTCGCTGCGCCGCTCCAGGCCCATCTCCCCGGCGACATCCAGCAGGCCACCGAAGCCGAAGGTGGAGTTGGTGACGACACGCACCGTCATGTCATAGGCGTCCCGACCCTTGCCCTGGAGCAGGTGGTTGACCGCCGACCAGGCGTCCTCGACATTGCCCAGCACGTTGCGCACGCCCGTGCGCACGAGCGAGGGCACCGCCTCGCGGTAGACCCGCGCCACCGGCTGCAGCAGGGCGCGGTCCACCGCATCGTTGAAGGAGAAGATGCCGCGGTTCAGCGGCTCGAGCGGATCCTGGCGTACGCGCGAGCGCGCCGGTGGCATCGGTGCCGTCGCGGCCGCCGCAGATGCCACTTCGGCCCCGGCCCAGTCGCCCGAGCCCCCCCCCGCTCCGTGACCAGGCCCCTCGGCAATCACCGCGGCGGGAGCCGCCAGCGCCAGCAGCAGCGCAGCAGTCGCCCACCGCGGCCGCGCCAGAGGTGCGGGCAGACGGGGGTGCGGGTGCATCACTTGCGTCCCCCCGTATCGGTGCCGGCCTCGCCGGCCTTGCTCGTGACGAGCTGGCCGATCAGGTTCTCCAGCACCACCGCCGACTGCGTCTGCCGGATCGTGTCGCCCACAGCCAGGTTCTTGTCGTCCACGCCGGCCTCGATGCCGATGTACTGGTCGCCGAGCAGGCCGGCAGTGAGGATCTTGGCCGAGGAGTCCTTCGGGAAGACGACGCTGCTGTCGATCTCCATCGTCACCACGCCCTGGAAGGACTTCGGGTCCAGGCTGATGGAGGTGACGCGGCCCACGACGACCCCGGCGCTGCGCACCGGCGAGCGCGGCTTGAGGCCGCCGATGTTGTCGAAGCGCGCCTGCACCCGGTAGCCCTGCCCGCCGCCGAAGCTCGCCAGGTTGGCGGCCTTCAGGGCCAGGAACAGCAGGCCGCCCATGCCCATCAGCACGAACAGTCCCACCAGTGTCTCGATCCCGCGTTTGCTCATGCGTTCCTCTCAGGGCGTGGAGAACATCAACGCCGTCAGCACGAAGTCCATCGCCAGCACCGACAGCGAGGAGATGACCACCGTCCGCGTCGTGGCGTAGGCCACGCCCTCGGGCGTGGCCTCGGTCTCGTGGCCCTGGTACAGGGCCACCGCGGTGCAGATGACGCCGAAGACGAAGCTCTTGACGACCCCGTTGCCCACGTCGCGCCAGACATCCACCTTGGTCTGCATGATGCTCCAGAAGTTCCCGGAGTCCACGCCGATAAGCAGCACCGCCACCACATAGGCGCCCAGGATGCCCACGGCCGAGAAGAGGATGGCCAGCAGGGGCATTGACACCATCCCCGCCAGGAAGCGCGGCGCGAGGATCCGGCTCTTGGTGTCCACCGCCATCATCTCCATGGCCGCCAGTTGCTCGCCGGCCTTCATCAGGCCGATCTCGGCGGTGAGCGAGGTGCCGGCCCGCCCAGCGAACAGCAACGCCGTGACCACCGGCCCGAGTTCGCGCACGAGCGCCAGGTTGACGATGAGGCCCAGCGACTCGGTGGCCCCGTAGGTCACCAGCGCGTAGTACATCTGCAGGGCCAGCACGAAACCCACCGAGGTACCCGAGGCCATGATGATGAGCAGCGAGAGGTTGCCCACCGCGTGGATCTGGCGCACCACGAGCCCGAAGCGCCGCAGCGCCGCCGGAATCGCCGCCAGCAACTCGGCCGTGAAGAAGGCCGCATGGCCGAAGCCCCGCAGCACACGCAGCGTGCGCGCGCCGAGGTCGGCCACCCCCCTCACGACACCCCCCCGCCCAGGCCGAAGTCCTGTTCGAGGGACGCCGCCGGGTAGTGGAACTTCACCGGCCCGTCGGGCTCACCGCGTACGAACTGCCGCACCTCCGGGTCATCCGAGCCCATGAGCTGCGCGGGCGTGCCCTGCGCGACGATGCGCCCGCCCGTGGCCATGAGCACGATGTGGTCACTGATGGCCATGCACTCGGGCACGTCGTGCGACACCACCAGCGAGGTGGCGCCGGTCACGTCGTTGAGCGTGCGGATGAGCTTGGCGGCCACGCCCATGGAAATCAGGTCGAGGCCGGCGAAGGGTTCGTCGTACATGATGAGCTCGGGGTCCAGCGCGATGGCGCGCGCCAGCGCGATGCGCCGGGCCATGCCGCCGGAGACCTCCGAGATGCGCAACCCGGCCGCGCCGCGCAGCCCCACCGCATTGAGCTTCATGAGCACGATGTCGCGGATGAGGGCCTCGGGCAGGTCGGTGTGCTCGCGCAGCGGAAAGGCCACGTTGTCGAAGACCGACAGGTCGGTGAAGAGCGCACCGAACTGGAAGAGCATGCCCAGACGGCGGCGCAACCGGAACATCTGCGCCCGGTTGCTGGCCACCACCTTCTCGCCGTCGAAGCGCACCTCGCCCGAATTGGGGGCATTGCTGCCGCCGATCAGGCGCAGCAGCGTGGTCTTGCCGCAGCCCGAGCCGCCGAGCAGCGCCGTGACCTTGCCGCGCGGAAAGCGCAGCGACACGTCATTCAGGATCATCCGGCTCGCGTCGTAGCCGAAGGTGACGCGGTCGATCTCGATCAGGTCCGCAGCGTTCAAGGGTCAAGGCCGCACCGGGCCGGGGAGACAGTCAAGCTAGGGATTCTCCCATGTCCCCGACGGCTCAGCGCGGCAGGTCGCTGCGCCCCATCAGATGCTCGTCCACGGCCCGGGCAGCCTGGCGCCCCTCGCGGATCGCCCAGACCACCAGGCTCTGGCCGCGGCGCATGTCGCCCGCGGCAAAGACCTTGTCCACGTTCGTGCGGTAGCCAATGGCGGCGTCGGTGCCGGCCCGGGCGTTGCCGCGCGCGTCCCGGTCCACGCCGAAGGCCTCGAGCACGCTGCCCACGGGGGCGACGAAACCCATGGCCAGCAGCACGAGGTCCGCGCGGTACTCGCGCTCGGTGCCGGGCACCTCCACCATCTTGCCGCCCTTCCATTCCACGTGGACGGTCTGCAGCCCCGTGACCTTGCCGCCCTCGCCCTTGAAGGCCTTGGTGGCAATGGCGAACTCGCGCTGGCAGCCCTCCTCGTGGCTGGAGCTGGTGCGCAGCTTGTAGGGCCAGTAGGGCCAGGTCAGCGGCTTGTCCTCCTGCTCCGGGGGCATCGGCATGAGCTCGAACTGCGTCACGCTGGCCGCACCGTGGCGGTTGCTCGTGCCCACGCAGTCGCTGCCGGTGTCGCCCCCGCCGATGACGATCACGTGCTTGCCGCCGGCACGGATCTGGCCCGGCAGCGCATCCCCGGCCACCACCTTGTTCTGCTGCGGCAGGAACTCCATGGCGAAGTGCACGCCGTCGAACTCCCGGCCGGGCACCGGCAGATCGCGCGAGATCTCGCTGCCACCAGCCAGAAGCACCGCGTCGAACTCCGCCATCAGCTGCGAAGCGGCAATCGTGACGGCGGCGTCGTTGGTCACCTTGCCGGCCGCGCCCTCGCGGGGCATCGCGCCGATCAGCACCCCGGTGCGGAAGGTCACGCCCTCGGCCTGCATCTGCGCCACGCGCCGGTCGATGTGCGACTTCTCCATCTTGAAGTCCGGGATGCCATAGCGCAGCAGCCCGCCGATGCGACTGTTCTTCTCGAAAACGGTCACGTCGTGGCCGGCACGGGCCAGTTGCTGCGCGGCGGCCAGGCCTGCCGGGCCGCTGCCCACCACCGCCACCTTGCGGCCGGTGCGAACCCGGGGCGGCTGCGGCACCACCCAGCCCTCGGCCCAGGCGCGGTCGATGATGGCGTGCTCGATGGACTTGATGCCCACCGGATCGTCGTTCACATTCAGGGTGCAGGCCGCCTCGCAAGGCGCGGGGCACACGCGGCCGGTGAACTCGGGGAAGTTGTTGGTGGAGTGCAGCACCTCGACGGCGTCACGCCAGTTGCCGCGGAAGACCAGGTCGTTGAAGTCCGGGATGACGTTGTTGACCGGGCAGCCGCTGTTACAGAAGGGCGTGCCGCAGTCCATGCAGCGCGCACCCTGCACCTTGGACTGCTCCTCGCTCAGGCAGATGACGAATTCCTTCCAGGTCTTCAGGCGCTGCGGCACGGGCTCGTAGCCCTCCTCCTGGCGTTCGTACTCGAGGAATCCGGTGACTTTTCCCATGGTGTGTCGTCCTGTTCGGCGCCAGTTGGTGCGGGTGGGGCGGGTGGGGCGGGCGGGGCGGCGTTACTTGGCGGGCACGGCGCTGCGCTCGGTCGCCTGCGCCGCCTGGGCTGCCGCCCGCGCGGCGGCCTGCGACAGGGCACGCTGGTACTCCAGGGGGAAGACCTTGACGAAGCGGCCCCGCGCCGTGCTCCAGTTGTCCAGGATCTCGCGCGCGCGCAGCGAGCCCGTCCACTTGTGGTGGTCCTCGACGAGCCGCTTGAGCTGCTCCTCGTCGGACTGCCCCCGGTGCCATGCCGCGGGCGTTGAAGCCTCGGCCTGGGCCGACGCGGCCTGCACCGGGTGCAGCGCCACCATGCTCGTGTTGCAGCGCGAGGCGAAGCTGCCGTCCTCGTCCCAGACGTAGGCCACGCCCCCGCTCATGCCGGCGGCGAAGTTGCGCCCCGTGCGCCCGAGCACCGCAACGGTGCCGCCCGTCATGTACTCGCAGCCGTGGTCGCCCGTGCCTTCCACCACCGCCGTGGCGCCGGACAGGCGCACCGCGAACCGTTCCCCGGCCACGCCGCGGAAGAAGGCTTCGCCGCTGGTCGCGCCGTACAGCGCCGTATTGCCGATGATGGTGTTGCGCGTGGCGTCGCCGCGAAACTCGATGCTCGGGCGCACCACCACGCGGCCGCCCGACAGGCCCTTGCCGGTGTAGTCGTTGGCGTCGCCGATCAGGTACAGCGTGATGCCCGGCGCCAGGAAGGCCCCGAAGCTCTGCCCGCCGGTGCCCTCCATCTGCATGAAGATCGTGTGGTCGGGCAGGCCCTGGGGACGGTGGCGCACCAGCTCGCCGGAGAGCATTGCGCCCACCGAGCGGTTGACGTTGCGCGCCTCCTCGATGAAGTGCACCTTCTCGCCGCGCTCGATGGCCGGGCGGCAGCGCTCGATGAGCTTGAGGTCCAGCGCCTTGTGCAGCCCGTGGTCCTGCTCCTCGACCTGGAAGCGGGGCACCTCCGCACCGACGGCCGGCTGGTGGAAGATGCGGCTGAAATCCAGGCCGCGAGCCTTCCAGTGCTCCACGCCCTTGCGCGTGTCGAGCAGGTCGGCACGGCCGATGAGGTCGTCGAAGCGGCGGATGCCCAGCTGCGCCATGATCTGGCGCGCCTCCTCGGCCACGAAGAAGAAGTAGTTCACCACGTGCTCGGGCTTGCCCGCGAATTTGCGGCGCAGCACCGGGTCCTGGGTGGCCACCCCCACCGGGCAGGTGTTGAGGTGGCACTTGCGCATCATGATGCAGCCCTCCACCACGAGCGGCGCCGTGGCGAAGCCAAACTCGTCGGCGCCCAGCAGCGCGCCGATCACGACATCGCGCCCGGTCTTCATCTGCCCGTCGGCCTGCACGCGGATGCGGCTGCGCAGCCGGTTGAGCACGAGCGTCTGCTGCGTCTCGGCCAGGCCCAGCTCCCAGGGCGTGCCGGCGTGCTTGATCGACGACCAGGGTGAAGCACCCGTGCCGCCATCGTGCCCGGCGATCACCACATGGTCGGCCTTGCACTTGGCCACACCCGCGGCGATCGTGCCCACCCCCACTTCGCTCACGAGCTTGACGCTGATGCCCGCGCGAGGGTTGGCGTTCTTCAGGTCGTGGATGAGCTGGGCCAGGTCCTCGATGGAGTAGATGTCGTGGTGCGGCGGCGGGCTGATCAGGCCCACGCCCGGCACCGAATAGCGCAGGAATCCGATGTACTCGCTGACCTTGCCCCCGGGCAGCTGCCCGCCCTCACCGGGCTTGGCGCCCTGGGCCATCTTGATCTGGATCTGGTCAGCGCTCACCAGGTACTCGGTCGTGACACCGAAGCGCCCCGAGGCCACCTGCTTGATGCGGCTTCTCAGGCTGTCGCCCTCGCGCATCTCGTAGTCGGCCTCGATCACCTTCGTGCCGATGACCTCGCTCACCTTCGTGCCGGCGGCAATCGGGATGCCCTTGAGTTCGTTGCGGTAGCGCGCCGGGTCCTCGCCGCCCTCGCCCGTGTTGCTCTTGCCACCGATGCGGTTCATCGCCAGCGCCAGGGTGGTGTGCGCCTCGGTGGAGATCGAGCCCAGCGACATCGCGCCAGTGGCAAAGCGCCTGACGATCTCGCTGGCGGGCTCCACCTCCTCCAGCGGGATGGCGCGGGAGGGGTCGACCTTGAACTCGAACAGGCCGCGCAGCGTCATGTGGCGCCGGCTCTGGTCGTTGATGATCTGGGCGTATTCCTTGTAGGTGTCGAACTTGCCCGCGCGCGTGCTGTGTTGCAGCTTGGCGATCGCGTCGGGCGTCCACATGTGCTCCTCGCCGCGCACCCGCCAGGCGTACTCCCCGCCGGCGTCCAGCATGCGCGCGAGCACGGGGTCGTCGCCGAAGGCGGCCTGGTGCATGCGCAGCGCCTCCTCGGCCACCTCGAACACGCCGATGCCGCCCACCTGGCTGGCAGTGCCGCGGAAGTACTTGTCGACGAAGCCCTTCTCCAGGCCGATGGCCTCGAAGAGCTGGGCGCCACAGTACGACATGTACGTGCTCACGCCCATCTTGGACATGATCTTCGACAGGCCCTTGCCGATGGCCTTGACGTAGTTGTAGATGGCCTTGTCGGCGCCGAGTTCGCCCGGCAGCCCCTTGTGAAGCTCGGCCAGGGTCTCCATCGCCAGGTACGGGTGCACGGCCTCGGCGCCGTAGCCGGCCAGCACGGCAAAGTGGTGCACCTCGCGCGCCGAGCCCGTCTCCACCACCAGGCCGGCGGTGGTGCGCAGCCCCTCGCGCACGAGATGGTGGTGCACCGCCGACAGCGCCAGCAGCGCGGGGATGGCGATGTGCGCGCGGTCCATCGCGCGGTCGGTGATGACGAGGATGTTGTGGCCCGTACGAATCGCGTCCACGCACTCCGCGCACAGCGAGGCGAGCTTGGCCTCCACACCCTCGCGGCCCCACGCGGCGGGGTAGGTGATGTCGAGCTCGTAACTGCGGAACTTGCCGGCCGTGTGGCGCTCGATGGCGCGCAGCCTGGCCATGTCCTCAAAGTCGAGCACGGGCTGCGTCACCTCCAGGCGCATCGGCGGGTTCACTGCGTTGATGTCCAGCAGGTTCGGCTTCGGGCCGATGAAGCTGTTCAGCGACATGACGATGGCCTCGCGGATCGGGTCGATCGGCGGGTTCGTCACCTGGGCGAAGAGCTGCTTGAAGTAGTGATACAGGGGCTTGTTGCGGTCCGACAGCACCGCCAGAGGGGAGTCGTTGCCCATCGACCCGATGCCCTCCTCGCCCTGGGCAGCCATCGGGCTCATGAGGAACTTCAGGTCTTCCTGCGTGAAGCCGAAGGCCTGCTGACGGTCGAGCAGCGTCTCGGTGCAGGCCGCCGGCGCGGCGCCCGAGCCCTCGGGCAGTTGCACCGAATCGAGCTTCACGCGCACGTTCTCGATCCACTGCCGGTACGGGCGCGCGCTGGCGAACTGGTTCTTCAGCTCCTCGTCGTCGACGATGCGGCCCTGCTCGAAATCGATCAGGAACATGCGGCCGGGCTGCAGGCGCCACTTGCGCACGATGCGGCTCTCGGGAATGGGCAGCACCCCGGACTCCGAGCCCATCACCACGAGGTCGTCGTCGGTGACGATGTAGCGCGCCGGGCGCAGGCCGTTGCGGTCCAGGGTGGCGCCGATCTGCTTGCCGTCGGTGAAGACCATCGCCGCCGGCCCGTCCCAGGGCTCGATCATGGCGGCGTGGTACTCGTAGAAGGCGCGACGGCGCTCGTCCATGCCCTCGTGCTGCTCCCACGCCTCGGGGATCATCATCATCGCCGCGTGCGCCAGCGGGTAGCCCGCCATCGTCAGCAGCTCCAGCGCGTTGTCGAAGGTGGCGGTGTCGCTCTGGTGCTCGAAGCTGATGGGGTAGAGCTTCCTCAGGTCGTCGCCCAGCACGGGCGACTTCATCACGCCCTCACGGGCGCGCATCCAGTTGAAGTTGCCCTTGACGGTGTTGATCTCCCCGTTGTGGGCCACCATCCGGTAGGGGTGGGCCAGGGGCCATTCCGGGAAGGTGTTGGTCGAGAAGCGCTGGTGCACCAGGGCCAGCGCCGAGACCGTGCGCGGGTCGGCGAGGTCGCGGTAGTACTGGCCGACCTGGTCGGCCAGCAGCAGGCCCTTGTAGATGACCGTGCGGCAGCTCATGCTGGGCACGTAGTACTCGCGGCTGTGCGTAAGCTTCAGGGCTTGGATCGCCGCGGAAGCGGTCTTGCGGATCACGTAGAGCTTGCGCTCCAGCGCGTCGGGCACGATGACGTCCGGGCCGCGGCCGATGAAGACCTGCCGAATGACGGGCTCCTTGTCGCGCACGGTCGGGCTCATCGGCATCTCGCGGTCCACGGGCACGTCGCGCCAGCCCAGCAGCACCTGGCCCTCGGCGCGGATCGCCCGCTCGAGCTCCTGCTCGCAGGCCAGGCGAGACGCGTGTTCCTTCGGCAGGAAGACCATGCCCACCCCGTACTCGCCAGGCGGCGGCAACTCGATGCCCCTCGCGCCCACTTCGCTTCGGTAGAACTCGTCGGGGATCTGGATCAGGATGCCCGCCCCATCGCCCATGAGCTTGTCCGCACCCACGGCGCCGCGGTGGTCCAGGTTCTCCAGGATCTTCAGGCCCTGCTGAACGATCGCGTGGGCCTTGAGCCCCTTGATGTGGGCCACGAAGCCCACGCCGCAGGCGTCGTGCTCGCGGTCCGGGGCATACAAGCCCCGCTCGCCCGCATCGGCCAGTTCGAGGGAAGAAGGGGGGAGCGTGGTCATCGCGGTCTCCGGATCCGGGGCCCGAAAAAGGGCGGCAGAGCATACTGCAGCGCAGCATGCCCCTCAAGAAAATTAATTGGGGTCAGATCATCAATAAATGGACTGAGTCGAGCCCCCTGAAAAATCAGGGACAGATTACTCCGCCGACTCCGTGTAGTCTCAGGAACCGCTAGCAAGTTTCCGGCCGGGAGGCCGGCCTCGGCGCTGAGGCCCCACCGGACGGCCGGCGGCGGCGGCGAGAGACGCGACGAAGGCGCTCGAGCCCAGCGGCCAGCCGCAGCGCACCGCCCCCGCGATCCGGTCGGCCTCGGCGGCGGGCAGCCCCTCGTCGATGAGGCGTCGCCAGGCGGCCTCCCGCTCGAAGGGCGTGTTGCCCAGGGCCCAGTACGCGGGGGGGTCGGTCAGCAAGGGGTCGGCGCGTTGCCCGATGTGGTGCGCCAGGCTCGACCACTCTGCCGTCTCTGCCGCAGCCTGAGCGTCCACCCCGAGCCCGAGCGCATCGACCCGCCGCATGCACGCCAGCAGCGCCGCGCCGGGTTCCACCACGCAGGAGCGAAAGCGCCCGTCCCACAGGGTGCCCGAGCGGGCGTGGCGGCGGTTGAAGGCGGCCGCATGGCGCCTCCCGACGAGCTGCATCAGGCGGCTGGCCTCGCCCTCCTGTACTGGCGTGAGCACGAGGTGGAAGGCCGTGTCCTGGAGGGCCCAGGCGTGCAGCGCCACGCGGCTGGCGGGGATCACCTGCTCGAGGATCGTCCTCCAGGCCGCGCGATCCTCGTCATCGCGGACGATGGCCTGACCGTCGTGCCCGTGCTGGACGATGTACAGCGGCAAACCCGGCCGGGACAGGCGCGCCTGCCGTGCCATGGTCTCAGGCCTCGGATGCGCCGCGCAGCACCTCGCAGACGAGCTCGTCGGGCGCGGGCCGCACCCCCGCCCGGCCCAGCTCGTCGAGCACCACGAACCGGATCTGCCCGGCATGGGCCTTCTTGTCCCGGCGCATCAGGTCGAGCCAGACGGCAGGCTCCATCCGGGGTGGCCGGGTGGGCAGTGCCAGGCGCTCCAGAAGCGCGCGCAGGCGCCGCGGCACATCGGCTGGCACCAGCCCCAGCGCCGCAGACAGCTCGCTGGCCAGCACCATCCCGCAGGCCACCGCCTCCCCGTGCAGCCAGGCCCCGTAGCCCTGCGCCGTCTCGATGGCGTGCCCGAAGGTGTGGCCGAAGTTCAGGATCTCCCGCAGGCCGGCCTCGCGCTCGTCCTGGGCCACCACCTCGGCCTTGATCTCGCAGCACCGACGCACCGCTCGGGCCACCGCCTGCGGCTCACGCGCCAGCAGCGCCTGCTCGTGCCGCTCGATCCAGTCGAGGAAGGCGGTGTCGGCGATGGGTCCGTACTTCACCACCTCGGCCAGGCCAGCCGCGTACTCGCGCCCCGGTAACGTGGCCAGGGTGTCCAGGTCGCAGACCACGCGCAGCGGCTGGTTGAACAGCCCGATCATGTTCTTGCCCAGCGGATGGTTGATGGCGGTCTTGCCCCCCACCGAAGAATCCACCTGTGCCAGCAGCGTCGTGGGCACCTGCACGAAGGGCACGCCGCGCATGAAGCAGCCTGCTGCAAAGCCGGTCATGTCGCCGACCACGCCGCCGCCCAGCGCATACAGCACGGTGCGCCGGTCGCACCCGTGCTGCAGCAGGTGGTCGAAGATGAGGTTCAGGGTCTGCCAGTCCTTATGGGCCTCGCCATCGGGCAACTGCAGCACCGACAGATTCGCGTGCCGAGGGCGCAGCGCCTGCGCCAGCCTGTGGGCCAGCAGCGGTCCGACCACGTCGTTGGTCACGATCACCGCGGCGCCCCCCGTTGGCAGGCCGTCCCATGCTGCCGGATCGGCGAGCAGCCCGGGGCCGATGACGATGTCGTAGCGCCCGCCGGGCGTGTCCACCGCCACCACATGGCGGCTGAGTGCGGGCTCGGGAATGGCTGACATGGCGCGCGAGTGTAGCGGCGCGCCCCGACGCGCCTCGCTCAGCCGCCCGAGGCGGGTGAGGTTCCGGGGCCGGCCGGCGGCACGGGCTGCTCCGAGGCCGCATCCAGCGGTGACGGCACGAGGTGCGGGTCCACCAGCCCGGAAAGTTCCAGCTGCGCCAGGATCATGGACAACATCGCCGCGACCGAGGGGCGCGGCGCATCGATGACGAAGTGGGCCACGCGCCGGTACAGCGGATCGCGCTCCCGGTACAACTGGCGCAGCCGCGCCTGCGGGTCGGCCACCTGCAACAGCGGCCGCCGCGTGTCGTGGCGCAACCGCCTGAACAGCTCCTCCGGGGTGGCCCGCAGGTAGAAGGTGCGCGTGCGGGCGCGCAGCGCCTCGCGGTTGGCGGGCCTCAGCACCGCGCCTCCGCCGGTGGCCACCACCCCGGCCGGCAGGCGGGTGACCTCCTCCACCACGGCTTCCTCCTCTCGTCGGAAGGCCTCCTCGCCGTGGGCCTCGAAGAAACTGCGCACGGGCATGCCCAGGCGCCGTTCGAGCTCGGTGTCGGTGTCGACGAAGTCCGTGCCCAGATGCCGGGCGAGCTGCCGCCCGACCGTGGACTTGCCACAGCCCGGCATCCCGACCAGCGCGACGATCAAGGGGCCGCGCAAGTCGTGGTGGCGTTGCGGGAGCGGTCGACCACGATCTCGACGGTCGTGCCCAGGCCGCTGGGCGACTTGAAGGTGACGAACAGCGTGCCCCGGGTGACCGTGGCGTCGGTGAAGGAGTAGCCCACCACGGAGTAGGTGGCCTCGGAGGTGTCGGCCACCGGCGTACCGCCCGATACGGTGGGATTGAATCCCGTGGTCGGCGAGGTGGCGGTGATGGTCGTTCCGGCCGCCATCGGGTTCAGGCGCGGCAGCACGATGTAGTTCGAGGCGTCGGTGCGGTCGAAGTCGGCCGGGAGCCCGGTCTTCAGCCGGCCGGGATTGGCGTCGGCGGTGATGAACCGCAGCGAGCCCTCGGCCGCCGTGCTGTACCAGGTGTCGCCGCCGACCTGGGCAAAGATGCGCGAGGGAGGAGCGGCAGCAGTGGGCAACTGCGCGCCGGTCTGCAGCCGCACCCTGGAGCAGCCACTCTCCAGCCCCGCCGAACCGGCCTGGCCCACGCTGGCCCACAACGGCCGCGCAGTGGAGGTCGACAGCACCGTTTCCACCGCCCGGCGCACATAGACCTGACCCGCCCCGCTCCAGGTGCCGCTGCAGGTGCCGGGGATGGACGGGATGTTCGGGTCGAGGTCCAGCAACGGGTTGCCGCTGCTCACGCAGGCGGAGCCGTTGTTGATGCCCACCGGCACGAACTCCTCGATGGCGGGATCGAAGACGCCGTCGAAGTTGCGGTCCTTGAAGATGTTGCCCAGGTCCTGGAAGGGCTCGCCGCTGTCGTAGACGTTGTTGCCGTTCAGGTCGATGAACGACTCCTCGCCCAGCGCATAGGCCACCACCGTCACCCGCCCGTCCACCGGCCGAGGCTCGGCCGAAATGAAGTTCGCTGTGGCACGCGCCAGCCCGTTGACCAGCTGGGTCTGCTTGATGGCCTCCACCGTGCCGCCTTCGGTGACGAAGTTGATCGACGTGCCTGTCGGAACCGGGTTGCCGCTGCGGTCCGCGGCAATGATGTTGTAGGTGTTGGCGGTACCGTCAATGTTGTAGCCCTCGATGTTGCGCGAGCCCATGGACATCGAGAAGTTCAACTGCGACGGCAGGCCGATGCCCACGCTGAGGTTGCTGGACACGGTGGACACCACCGTGCCGCCCGTCAGCGAGATGCTGGCCAGCACCCGCACCGGGGTGGGCAGGGTGCCCGAGTTGACACGCACCGCCACGCGGCCCTGCGCATCGGAGCGGGCGTCGAAGGCCTCGCCCACGCCCTTGCCCTCCATGAGTACGCCGCCCGCACCCGTGAGCAGGGTCAGCCGCACGGGCTCGTCGCGCAGCGGGTTGCCGGCGGCGTCGCGCACCTCGAAGGTGACGTTGGACGACTCCACGAAGCCCGAGGCCTTGAGGTAGATCGCCTCCGGCAAGGCCTGCACGAAACCGATGCTCGACACGCCCGGCCGCGACAACGGCAGCGACAGGCTGGCGGCATTGGCCGACCCCACCACCACTGCCTGCAATTCGTCGGTGGTCTGCAGGGCCCCGCAGCCGTTGTCGCGGTACTGCAGCGCCGCCGTCGCCCCGGTGGCGGTGAGCGTGGACGGCGAAAGCGTCGCCTTGCCCTGCGACACGCAGGAGCTTGAGATGCTCACGTTGACCGGCGCGCCCACCGACGCACCGGTGAGGTTCAGCGTCAGGGTGGTCTGGCCGTACTCGGCCAGGCGGAAGCCCGCGGGCAGCGCGGCGAACGACAGCGCCACGTTGGTGGCGTTGATCTGGAAACCCTTGGTGTCGGACAGCGAGGCGCCGGCGAAGGTCACCGAGCCGACGATCTCGTCGGCCCCCGCGCCCGTGGGGCTCGTGGGCGACAGCACAACCGTGGCGGTGCCCGCGCTGTCGGTCAGCGAGGTGCCCACGTTCGTGCGCGCCAGACCGCGCACCGTCGCGAAGGTGATGACCTGTCCCGGCACCGGCGAGCCGCGTGCGTCGATGAGCGTGGCCGTCACGGTGGCCGGGGCGGCCGAGCTGATCGAGGTGCTGCTCAGCGCGATGCGCAGGGTGGACGAGCCGGTGCCGGCGCCCGAGACGAACTGCACCACCTGGCTGGCGTTCACCGTCACCCCGTTGACGGTGGTGCTGGCCACCACCGTGTCGGCACCCACCGTGCTGGCCGTGGCCGGAGAGACGAAAGCCGAGGCGCTGCCGTCCGCTCCCGTGGCGGCGGTGTTCGCGCTGAAGGTACCCAGCCCGCCCTGGGTGCTGAAGCGCACCACGGCGTTGGGGACGAGGGCACCCTGGATGTCCCGCACGGTCGCCTTCAGCCCCGCCGGAGAGCCCGTGCTGGCCGAGGAGGTGCCGGTGAAGACGAGGTCGATGGAGGGTGACTCGCGCACGAGGTCTACGCTCTTGGTGGCCTCCAGGGCCGTGCCCGCCAGGGTCGTGCTCACGCGCAGCGTATCGGCAGCATTGGTCAGCGGGCTTGTGGGCGTGACCGTGACGGCCGCCACCCCGCTGGCATTGGTGACCGCCGACGGGGCGCTGAGCGTGGCCAGCCCGAAGACCGACTCGAAGCGCACGAGCTGCCCGGCGCGCGCCTGGCCGGTCGCATCGCGCACGGTGGCCGACAACTGCGCCGGGCCGGCCGATACCTTCAGCGCCGAATCGGGCGCGAGTGCGATCTGGATCGTGGGCGCAGCCGCGCTGACGGTGAAGCCCACCGTGCCCTGCACGCGCGTGCCGCCAACCGTGGCGCTGGCCACGAGTTCGTCGGCACCCGAGAACCCCGCCGCGGCCGAGCTCAGCGTGGTGGTGGCTCGCCCCTGCGAATCGGTGAGCACGGAAGCCGCACCCAGCACGCCCAGGCTCGGTCGCGTGGTGGCCAGGCTGACCACGGCGCCGGCCACCGGCTGCTGCGAGCCGTCGAAGAGCTGCAGGCTCACCGTGGCCGGCACCTGCGGGGTCACGGTGGATGCACTCAGGTTGACCAGCAGCAGCGGCGTCGTGGGCACCGCCGAGCCAACGAACTGCACCACCTGCTCGGCCGTGCGCGTGATGCCGGCCACCGTGACGGTGGCCACGACGATGTCCGCGCCAGTGGTGTTGGCCGCCACCGGCTTGAGCACGACATTGGCCGAGCCAGTGCCTGCGGCGGTGGCCGCAGTCTGGGCGCTGAAGCTGCCCAGGCCGAAGCGCGAGCTGAAGGAGACGACCGCGTTGGGCACGGCTGAGCCGGCGGCGTCACGCACGATGGCCTGCACGGTGGCCGGAGAGCTGCTGCCGACGTTCTGGCTCGGCGTCACGAGCAGGGCGATGGAAGGCGTCTCGCTGACCACCTGCACATTGACCGGGCTCTGCAGCGTGCGGCCGCTCACGGTCACGCTGGCCAGCAACGTGTCGGCGCTGCCCACGGACGCATCGGCGGGCACCACCGTGGTGGAGGCGGTGCCGGAGGCGTCGGTCAGGGCCGAGGCCTGACCCACGCGCACCGCGCCGGTCTGGGAGGCGAAGGAGACGATCTGGCCCGCCAGGGGCTGGCCCCGGGCGTCGCGCACGACCGCACTGAAGGACACCGGCCCCGCCGAGGCGCGCAGCGTCGTGGAGAAGACGCTGGCCTGGATCGACGGCGCGGCACCCGTCACCGAGAGGCCCACGCGCGATTGCACGGTGGTGGTGCCCAGCGTGGCGACGCCCGAGACCTCGTCGGCCCCCGTGATGCCGTTGGTCTGCGCAGCGATCGTGATCTTGCCTTCGCCCAGGGCATCGGTCAGTACCGAGGTGGCCCCGAGTGTCACCAGGTCGCTGCGGCCCGTGCTCAGCGTCACCACGATGCCCGACAACGGCGCGCCCTTACCGTCGCGTACCGTGGCCGTCAGGGTCACGGAGGCGCTGGGCGAGACGCTGGAGGACGACACCGCCAGGGTCAGCGTGGGGTTGCCGGAGGAGCCGCCCCCGCCGCCGAAGGGCGGGGTGCCGGAGTCGCCGCCACCGCCGCCGCAGGCGGCCAGCGTCAGCAGTGCCAGCACGGAGAAAAGTCTGCTCAGCACGTTCTTCATGGTCATCGTGCAGTCACGAGGGGCAACGGAGAAGAGTCGGGCAGCTCAACGTGCCTCCGGACGGTCGGTGACGATCTTGGGCGTGATGAACACGAGGAGCTCGGTCTTGTTCGACACCCGGGCCTTGTTCTGGAACAGGTTGCCCACGAAAGGCAGGTCGCCCAGCAGCGGCACCTTGTTGACCTCGTCCTTCTCGATCTGCGTGTAGATGCCGCCGATCACCACCGTGCCACCGTTTTCCACCAGCACCTTGGTCTTGACCTGCTTGGTGTCGATGGCAAAGCCGGCCGTGGTGGCGCGGCCCACGCTGTCCTTGCTCACGTCCACGTCCAGAATCACGTTGCCCTCGGGCGTGATCTGGGGCTGCACCTCCAGCCGCAGCGCGGCCTTTCGGAACTGCACGTTGGTGGCGCCGCTGGAGGTGGCGGCCTGGTAGGGCAGCTCCTCGCCCTGGGCCACGACGGCCTTCTCCTGGTCGGCCGTGACCACGCGCGGGCTGGAGACGATCTTGCCCTTGCCCGCGGCCTCCAGCGCCGACAGCTCCAGGTTCAGGAAACGGTTGGCCGTGGCACTGAAGAGCGACAGCGCGAAGGTGGCAGGGCTCGAACCCGCGCCGAAGGCGGAAGTGTTGGCCGGCAGGTTGACGAACTGCGAGTCGTTGAAGGGCAGCGCCGAGGCCGCGATCTGCCCCGTCTGCGTGCCCACCGCGCTGAGGTTGCCGCCAGCCACGACGCGGTTGTCGCCGCCCAGCGGGTAGCCCGGAACCCCGCCGCGGATGCCGCGCAGGTCCGAGCCGCCGAGCTTGACGCCCAGGGCCCGGCCGAAGGAATCGTCGGCCTCGACGATGCGCGCCTCGATGAGCACCTGGCGCACCGGAATGTCGATGCGCGAGACGAGCAGCTGGATCTCCTCGAGCTTGCTCGGGATGTCGGTGATGAAGAGCTGGTTGGTGCGCGCATCGGCGATCACGCTGCCGCGGGAGGACAGGATCCGCAGGGCCTGGCCACCGGCGCCGCCGCCGCCCAGCGAGCCGCCGCCACCCTGCCCGGACAGGCTGCGCGCCACCTCCTCGGCCTTGGTGTAGTTCAGCTGGAACGGCTGGGTGCGCAGCGGCTCGAGTTCGGCGAGCTTCTTGCGGGTCTCCAGGTCGACCTGCTCGCGCTGGTTGAGTTCCTCGGTGGGTGCCACCCACAGGACGTTGCCGGTCTTGCGCACGCCCAGGCCCTTGCTCTGCAGGATGATGTCCAGGGCCTGGTCCCAGGGGATGTCCTTCAGCCGCAGCATGATGCTGCCGCTGACGCTGTCGCTGGTGACGACATTGAAATTGGTGAAGTCGGCGATGACCTGCAGCACCGAGCGCACATCGATGCTCTGGAAGTTCAGCGTGAGCTTCTCTCCGCTGTACCCGGGCCCGGGGTTGAGCTTGTTGGGGTCCACGCGCACCGCCCGCACCTCGAGCACGAAGCGGTTGTCGGCCTGGTAGGCGGTGTGCTCCCAGGCCCCGCGGGGCTCGACCACCACCGTGACGCGGTCGCCGTTCTGCGTGCTCGTGATGGTCTGCACCGGGGTGCCGAAGTCTGTCACATCCAGCCTGCGGCGCAGCGCCTCGGGCAGCGTGGCCCGGTTGAGTTCGATCACCAGGCCCTTGCCCTGCTGGCGCACCTCGGCCGCGCCGCTGCCGTCAGACAGGCTCACCACCACCCGGCCCGCGCCATCGGGGGCGCGACGGAAATCGATGTCGCGCACGCGCGCGCCCGCCACCGTGGCGGCCTCGGGCGCACCCGCGCCTCGGGGCGGGGCGGCGGCCTGTGCCGGTGCGGGTGCAGCCGGGGCCTGCATCCCGGCCCCAGCCGCGGCAGGTGCGGGCGCGGCTGCCGCGGTGAAGGTGACCCGCAGCACGCGGCCCTGCGGCTGCACCTGGAAGGCCCCGGGCTGGCGCAGGTTCAGCACGAGTCGGGTGCGGTCGCCAGCCTCCACCACGCGCACGGACCGAGCCTGGCCCTCGCCGAGGTCCTGAGAGGCGCGGCCCAGCGCATTCACCACCCCGGGCAGGTCGATGGACAGGCGTGCCGGCGACTGCGTGGCAAAGGAGGTGGGCGCCGCGGCCAACGGCTCGCTGAGCTCGATGCGCACGACCTCCACGCCCGCCTCGACGGCCGCGCTCACCGCCTGCAGGCGGATCTGCGCCAGCGCAGGCAGGCTGCCGAAAACTGCGAGCACGCCCAGCAGCATGGACAGCGCCCGACCCGGCAACCGCGTTGCGAGGCCGCGGGGCGCGGCGGAGTCAGGAGATGCGGGCAGGCAGGTCATCGGCTTCTTTCCTGCAGTTGCAGCTGCGCCTGCCGGGTGACCCACTCGCCGGCTGCATCCTGCACCAGCTCGCGGATGTCGACCCGCGTCTCCTCGATTTTCGTGACACGGCCGTAATTCTGACCCAGATAGTCGCCCGGCTTGACCATGTACAGCAGGTTGTCCACCTTCAGCAACGCGAAGAAGCGGCCCTGGCGCGACAGGCTGCCCACCATCGTCATGCCGTCCAGCGGGAAGGCCTCCAGCGGCTCCTTGCGGCGCGTCATCTCGCCAGCCAGCGCGGAGTTCGGCTGCACCGACTCCTGGCGCAGGGCCGAGCTCAGCTTCTGGTTGCTGAAGGGGTCGGCACCCTGGGCGCCGGTGTAGGGCTCCGGGTCGAACTTGCGCGGGGCCTGCAGCGCCTGCACGCGCGGCTTGACGGCGCGGCGCTCGCTGTCCACCCAGGCCTGCAGCTCGTCATAGTCGGCCGAGCAGCCCGCCGCCAGCGCGAGCACCGAGCAGGCCAGCAGCACATGGGCCGCACGATCGGGCGCGGCCCGGCCCAGCTGACCCGGCAGACCCGGCTGAAGTAGGCGGCCCTGCGGGCTCACTTGCGGGCCCCCTTGGCGCGTTCCTGGGCCTGACGCTTCATCTCCGCCACCTCGCCGCCGTCCAGGTACCGGTAGGTGCGGGCGGTGGCCTCCATGATCAGCAGCCCGGAGGCGTCGCGCACCGGCGCCGGCACCACGGCCATGTTGTGCAGCGTGACGATGCGCGGCAGGTTGGCGATATCCGAGGCAAAGGCACCGATGTCGTGATAACGCCCGGTCAGGCGGATGGAGATCGGCAGCTCGGCGTAATAGTCCTTGACCTCGACCTGGCCGGGCTTGAAGAGCTCGAACTGCAGCCCGCGCCCGGTACCCGCCTGGTTGATGTCCGACAACAGGGCGTCCATCTCGGCCTTGCCGGGAAGCTGCTTCTCGAGCTGGCTCACGTACTCCTGCACCTGCAGCTTCTGTCGGCGCAGCTCGGCCAGGTTGATCGCCTGCCCGAGCTTGGCGCGGTAATCCTGCTTGAGCCCGGGCTCGCGGTCGCGCTCGGCCTGCAGGGTATCGAGCTCGGAGGACACCACCATCGCCCAGGCGATGAAGAGCATGCCCACGACCACGCCGGCCCACACCGCCAGCCGTGGCAACAGCGGCCACTGGCCCGGCTCGGCCGGGTTCAGGCCGCGGAACTGCGACGCCACCAGCTCGGGCAGCTGGTTCAGGTTGAGGTCGGAGAGTCGCCGCGCCATGGTGAACCTTGGCTCAGCCGCCACGCCCGGGCGGCGCGGCATCGGCCACCGGCGAGCGCTTCAGAGTGGCTCGGATGGAGAACTCGTACAGGCGGCCGCCGTCGCGCGAGGCCCCGCCACCGGTGCTGAGCCTGATCTCGCCGAGCTCGGGCTGGTGCAGCCAGGGCGAGCCGTAGGAGATGTTGCGCAGGAACTCCGAGACGCGCTCGTTGGTCTGCGCCAGGCCGGTCATCGCCACGCGGTCGCCCGACTGGCGGATGGAGTTGAGGTACACGCCATCGGGTGCCTGCCGCACGAGTTCGGCCAGCAGCCGCACCGGGGTGTTGCGGTCGATCTGCAGGTCCTCCACGGCCTTCTGCCGCGCCTTCAGGGCCTCGATGTCGGCGTTCAGGGTGGCGATGTCCTTGATCTGCGACTCCAGGATCTTGATCTCGGAGGACAGGAAGGCGTTGCGCGCCTGCTGGGTCGACACCATCCGGCTGGCGGCCGCGTACCACAGCGCCGACAGCATCAGCCCGATGCCGGCGCTGATGCCCAGGGCGACGAAGAAGGCCTGCTTGCGCTGGCGCCGCCTCGCCTCGCGGTGGGGGAGCAGGTTGATGAGGATCACTGCACGAACCTTCGCATCGCCAGGCCGCAGGCGGTGAGATAAGCCGGCGCATCGCGGCGCACGCGGTTCTCCCGCACGCCCGCCCCCATGGCCATGTCCTCGAAGGGGTTGACCACCATCGAGGCGAAGCCCGTGATCTCGGTGACGCGGTCGGTGAGCCCCGGCAGCGAGGCCGTGCCGCCGGACATCATCACGTAGTGCACCCGGTGGTGCGGGGTGCTCGTGAAGAAGTACTGCAGGGCGCGCCCGATCTCGTGCGCCAGGCTGTCCACGAAGGGCTCCAGGATGGTGCTGCGGTAGTCATCGGGCAGTTCACCCGAGCGCTTCTTGTGTTCGGCCTCCTCGAAGGACAGGCCGTACTGGCGGGAGATGAGCTGCGTCAGCTGCGACCCCCCGAAGGCCTGGTCGCGGTCATACAGGAGGCTGTCGTCCTTGAGGACCTTCAGGCTCGCGGAGTCGGCCCCGATCTCGAAGAGCGCCACGAGCGCCTCCTTGCCCTGGCGCGGCAGCGCGGCGATCAGCCGGCCCGTGGCCAGGCGCGAGGCATGGGACTCCACATCGATGACCACCGGCGTGAGGCCGGCGGCCTCGGCCAGACCCTGACGGTCCTGGACGCGGTCCTTGCGCGAGGCGGCGATCAGCACATCGACATCGCCAGGCGAACCGGCACTCGGGCCGATCACGCAGAAATCGAGGCTGACCTCGTCCAGCGAGAAGGGGATGTACTGGTTGGCCTCGGTTTCGACCTGGACCTCCATCTCCTCCTCGCGCAGGCCCGCAGGCAGGACGATGCGCTTGGTGATGACGGCCGACGGCGGCATGGCCAGCACCACCTGGCGCGTGCGCGTGCCGCTGGCCGTGACGACCTTGCGCACGGTGTCGGCGACCTCGTCGAACTTCTCGATCTGCCCGTCGACTACCCACCCCTTTTCCAGGGGCTCCATGGCCAGACGCTCGACGGTGAATTCTCCGGAGGGGCGACGACTCAGTTCCACGAGCTTGACGCTCGAGGAACTGACATCCAGCCCGAAGGCTGGTGAGTTCCTGCGGTTGAGGAATCGGTCCAACAGACCCAACGCCGCTGACTCCCTGCCGGAACCAATCCGGGGTGGCCGTATCCTACCAGCACGGCGTGGCGCCAAACCCCGTAAAGCCCCGTGGAAACTCCCCCTCTCGGGTCACCCCGAGGGGTTGCCGGGCCGCAGCGCCACCCGGCGATTCCTATAATCCGCACGCACTGCCGGCCCCTTCATGACGAGTCCTCCTTCTGCCTCCGGTGGCTCTGCCGGCGGTTCCGCCGGCGCCCCCCCCGCCGGCCGCGCAGCCGGCTCCCGCCTGGCCCGCTGGGGCCTGGCCTTGCTGGGCCTCGTGGGTGCGGCGGTGCTGGGCGGCGCGCTGCTTGTGGGGCTGGCGCTGGCGCTGGCCTACCCGAACCTGCCCGATGTGGGCAGCCTCACCGACTACCGCCCGAAGCTGCCGCTGCGCGTGCTCGCCGCCAATGGCGAACTGCTCGGGGAGTTCGGCGAGGAGCGGCGCACCTACGTGCCCATCGCCGAGATCCCCAAGGTGATGAAGGACGCCGTGCTCGCCATCGAGGATGCGAACTTCTACCGCCACAGCGGCGTGGACTTCCGGGGCATGGCGCGCGCGGCGCTGGCGCAGTTCGCCGAGGCCAAGAGCCAGGGGGCCTCGACCATCACGATGCAACTGGCGCGCAACTTCTACCTCTCCACCGAGAAGACCTTCACGCGCAAGGTGTACGAGATCCTGCTGGCCTTCAAGATCGAGTCGATGCTCACGAAGGACCAGATCCTGGAGATCTACATGAACCAGATCTTCCTGGGGCACCGTGCGCACGGTTTCGCCGCGGCCAGCGAGGTCTACTTCGGCAAGCCGCTTCGCGAGGTCACCGTGGCCGAGGCCGCGATGCTGGCAGGGCTGCCGAAGGCGCCCTCGGCCTACAACCCGCTGAGCAACCCGCGGCGCGCCACGGTGCGCCAGCGCCACATCATCGAGCGCATGCTCGACAACGGCTTCATCACGCGCGAGCAGCGCGACGCGGCCCTGGCCGAGAAGCTGCGCTACCGCACGCCCTCGGAAACCACCACCCACGCCGAGTACGTAGCCGAGACGGCCCGGCAGCTCGTCTATGCGCAATACGGGGACGACACCTACTCCCGCGGCCTGAACGTCTACCTGACCATCGACGCGCAGGCGCAGATGGTGGCCTACCGCGCACTGCGCCGGGGGCTGATGGAGTACGAGCGGCGTCAGGTCTACCGCGGCCCCGAGGCCTTCGTGGACCTGCCGGCCGATGCCGCGCAGGCCGATGTGCGCATCGCCGAGACGCTCGCCGACCATCCCGACAACGACGAGTTGCGGGCAGCCGTCGTCACCGAGGCCTCGCCGCGCAAGGTGGTGGCCGTGCTGCAGTCCGGCGAGGCCATCACCGTCACCGGCGAGGGCCTGCGCCCGGTCGCCTCGGGGCTGTCGGAGAAGGCCGGGCCGAAGCTGCAGATCCGCCGCGGCGCAGTGGTGCGCGCCATCAAGGGGCCGCCGCCCAAGGGCGAGTGGACGCTCACCCAGGTGCCCGAGGTGGAGGGCGCCTTCGTCGCGCTGGACCCGCGCACGGGAGCGATCCGCGCCCTGGTGGGCGGCTTCGACTATGGCAAGAGCAAGTTCAATCACGTCACCCAGGCCTGGCGGCAGCCGGGCTCGAGCTTCAAGCCCTTCATCTACTCGGCGGCGCTCGAACGGGGCTTCACCCCAGCCACCACGGTGAACGACGCGCCGCTGTTCTTCGACGCCGGGGCCACGGGTAGCCAGCCCTGGGAGCCGAAGAACTACGACGGCAAGTTCGACGGCCCCATGAGCCTGCGTACCGGCCTGGCACGCTCGAAGAACATGGTCTCCATCCGGGTGCTGCAGGCCATCGGCCCGCAGTTCGCGCAGGGCTGGGCCACGCGTTTCGGCTTCGAGGCCGACAAGCACCCGGCCTACCTGACCATGGCGCTCGGCGCGGGCTCGACCACGCCGCTGCAGATGGCCAGCGCCTATGGCGTCTTCGCCAACGGCGGCTACCTCGTGGACCCGACCCTGGTGGCACGCATCACCGACGACAAGGGCCGCGTGCTGCAGGAGACGCGCACGGCCGAGCTGGCGGAGTCGATGCGCATGATCGAGGCGCGCAACGCCTTCGTCATGTCCTCGCTGCTGCAGGAAGTCACCCGCTCGGGCACCGCCGCGCGTGCACAGGCCACGCTCAAGCGCAGCGACCTGCACGGCAAGACCGGCACCACCAACGACTCGATGGACGCCTGGTTCGCGGGCTACCACCCGACGCTGGTGGCGGTGGTATGGATCGGCTACGACACGCCGCGCAAGCTCGGCAGCAACGAGACCGGCGGCGGCCTCTCGCTGCCGGTGTGGATCGAGTTCATGCAGCACGCGCTCAAGGATGTGAAGGCGCACGAGTACACCCCGCCCGAGGGGCTCGTACGCGCGGGCGGGGAGTGGGTCTTCGACGAGTACGGCGGCGGCCGAGGTGTGGCTGCGGTGGGGCTGGACGATGTCGTGCCCAAGCCGCCCTCCACCGAGGAGCGCAACAGCATCCTGGACCTCTTCAGGCGCTGAACCGGCGCTGAGCCGGCGCGCCTCAGGGCTGGAACGTCAGCGGGCGCGCGCCCTGCGCAGTGGCCTCGCGCGACAGCGCGGCGTAGAACTCGCTGCCATCGCGCGTATCGAGCCAGCGCCCGTCGGCGTGCCGGAAGTGGTAGCCGCCGGCCTGCGAGGCGAGCCACAGTTCGTGCAACGGCGGCTGGGTGTTGATCACGATCCGCGAGCGGTTCGGGAACACGAGCTCGAGCAGGCCGCCGGTGCGCTGCGCATCGATGTCGATGACATCGTCCTGCAGCCAGCGGTCGACCGTCGCCTCGATCGAGGCGAGCACGGTCGAGGTGGCGCGGTAGTACTCGGAGTCGGTCAGACCGGACATGGTCGATAGAATCCCGGGATGCAGGAACAGATGCGTCGCAGTGTAGTCGCGCGGGCCGGTGCGAGGCCCCGCATGGTCATCGCGGCCCTGGGCCTGGGGCTGGCCGCCGCGGCGCTCTCGGGATGCGGGCAGAAGGGGCCGCTGACGCTGCCGGCGGCCTCCCCGGCGGCTCCCCCGACGGCATCTGCCCCGGCGCGCTGACATGCTGCCCGGCGCCCCCTTCCTCGAACGCATGGCCGGCCGGCTGCGCCTGGACGGGCACGACCTGCAGGAGCTGGCCCGGCAGTTCGGCACGCCGCTGTACGTCTACTCGCGCCGGGCGATGCTGGAGGCGGCAGCGGCCTACGAGCGCGCGCTGGCCGGGCGGCCGCACCTCGTGTGCTACGCCATGAAGGCGAACTCGAACCTGGCGGTGCTGCAGGCCTTCGCGCAGGCGGGGCTGGGCTTCGACATCGTCTCCGCGGGCGAGCTCGAGCGCGTGCTCGCTGCCGGGGGCAGCGCCTCGCGCGTGGTGTTCTCCGGGGTCGGCAAGAAGCCCGCGGAGATGCAGCGCGCGCTGCAGGCCGGCGTGAAGTGCTTCAACGTGGAGAGCCTCACCGAGCTCGAAAGGCTGTCGGCCGTGGCCACCGCGATGGGCGCCACCGCTCCGGTGAGCCTGCGCGTGAACCCCGATGTCGACGCCCGCACCCACCCCTACATCTCCACCGGGCTGAAGGGCAACAAGTTCGGCATCGCGCACGAG
>JBMOGN010000006.1:0-37900 GCA_049318345.1 Rubrivivax sp.
AGCGCGACTACCTCAACCTCACGCTCGTGGAGCAGCCCATGCGCCGCAGCAGCGCACACGCCCCAGGCGGCGACTTCGCCGACGCCGTGGTGCGCAACCTGCTGCTGTCGGTGTGGCTGAAGCTGCACTGGCAGCGGCTGCAAGGCTCCACGGACACCGAGCTCGCCGGCATTGCCGCCAAGGCGGTGAAGGAGGCGAGGTACCACGTGGAGCACGCCGCGCAGTGGACGGTGCGCCTGGGCGACGGCACCGAGGAGTCGGCCGCGCGCATGCGCGCGGCGCTGGCCCGTGCCTGGCCTTACACGGCCGAGATGTTCATCGACGACGCCTGCGACGACTGGGCCGCCGCCCAGGGCGTGGCGCCGCGCCGCAGCGAGCTGCGCGAGGCCTGGCGCGCCGAGGTGGGTGCCGTGCTGGAGGAGGCCTGCCTGGCCATGCCGGCTGACTCGGCCTTCTTCTCCAGCGGCAGCCGCGGCGTGCACAGCGAGCACATGGGCTTCATCCTGGCCGAGATGCAGCACCTGCAGCGCGCCTACCCGGGCGGCACGTGGTGATGCCATGTGTGGCGCCCAGGTGAGCACCCGCACCGACGCCGCCTGGCGGCTGCTCGACGGCGTGCCCGACCCCGAGGTGCCGGCGCTGTCGGTGCGCGACCTGGGCATCGTGCGCGAGGTGCGTGCCGACGCGGCGCAGCCTGGGGGCCTGGAGGTGGTGCTCACGCCCACTTACTCGGGCTGCCCGGCCACCGAGGTGATCTCCGCCAGCGTGCGCGAGGCGCTCGAGGGTGCGGGCCTCGGGCCGGTGCGCGTGACCCTGCAGCGCGCCCCGGCCTGGACCACCGACTGGATCAGCGACGAGGGCAGGCGCAAACTGCGCGAGTACGGCATCGCCCCGCCCGGCCCGGTGGCGGTGCAGGCGGTGGCGACCATTCGCCTGCGCCCGCGCGGCGTGGACTGCCCGCGCTGCGGTAGCGCCCGCACCGAGCGGCTGTCGGCTTTCGGCTCCACGGCGTGCAAGGCCTTGCACCGCTGCCTGGACTGTCTGGAGCCCTTCGAGCATTTCAAGCCCATCTGACGCGACGCCCGGCGACGCGACGCGAAAGCCCCCTGCGAGGACCCCCATGAGCGGATTGCATTTCCACCGGCTGCGCGTGAAGGACGTGCAGCCCGACACCGACGAGGCGGTGGTGGTCTCCTTCGACGTGCCCGAGACCCTGGCCGACACCTTCCGCTTCGAGCCGGGGCAGTACCTCACGCTGCGCCACGAGGTGGGCGGGGAGGACCTGCGGCGCAGCTACTCCATCTGCGCGGCCGCCGGACAGGCGCCGCGCGTGGGCGTGCGCCGTGTGCCGGGCGGGGCCTTCTCCAGCTGGCTGCACGCGAGCCTGAAACCCGGCGACACGCTGGAGGTGATGCCGCCGCAGGGGCGCTTCGGGCACGCGGTGGCACCGCAGGGCGGTGTGGAGCCGCCCCGGCATGTGCTGGCCATCGCCGCGGGCAGCGGCATCACGCCGGTGCTGTCCATCGTGCGCACGCTGCTGGAGCGCTCGCCGGGCACGCGCGTGACGCTGATCTACGGCAACCGCCGCCAGGCCTCCACGATGTTCAAGGAGGAGCTGGAAGACCTGAAGAACCGGCACCTGGCGCGGCTATCGCTGTACCCCGTGTTCTCGCGCGAGGTGGTGGACGCGCCCGAGGGCTCGCCGCTGGCCGCCGGGCGGCTGGACCGCGCGCGCATCGGCCTGTTCCTGCGCACGCTGGTGAACCCGCGCAGCATCGACCACGCCTTTGTCTGCGGCCCCCACGCCCTGAACGACGAGGCCGAGGCCGCGCTGCTGGAGGCCGGCCTGGCGCCCGCACGCATCCACATCGAGCGTTTCGGCGTGCCGCCGGGGCAGCAGGGCGGGGCCGACCTCCACGCTGCGCAGGAAGGTGACGCCGACGAGGCCCGCATTGCGCTCGTGCGCGACGGCCTCACGCGCGAGTTCGGCTTCGCCAAGGGAGACCCGAGCATCCTGGACGCCGCCGCACGCGCAGGCCTGGACATGCCGTACTCGTGCAAGTCGGGCGTGTGCGCCACCTGCCGCTGCAAGGTGCTCGAAGGCCAGGTGCGGATGGACCGCAACTTCGCGCTGGAGCCGGCGGACCTGCAGGCCGGCTTCGTGCTGGCCTGCCAGGCGCACCCGCTCACCGAGCGGGTGGCGGTGTCCTTCGACGAGCGCTGAAGACGCAGGCTCGCGCGCCCGGCCATGGCCCGCCCCCGCAGCGTCCACTACGACGACCACCGCGCGCAGATCCTGGAGGCGGCGGCTCGCGTCTTCGCCGAGCGCGGCTACACCGCGGCGACGATGAACGAGGTGGCCGCGGCCTCGGGCGTGTCCAAGGCCACGCTGTACCACTACTTCGGCGACAAGCAGGACCTGCTCGCGCAGATCGCCGGCGGCCACGTGGCCTGGCTGGAGGCGCTGGTGCAGGAGGTGCAGGCGCAGGCGCTGCCGCCACCCGAGCACCTGCGCGCGCTGGTGGCGCGCTTCATGCACGCCTATGGCGGCGCGCGCCACGCGCACCGCGTGCTCACCGAGGACGTGAAGTTCCTGCAGCCCGAGGCGCGGCGCGCGGTGACGCAGGCGCAGCGGCGCATCGTGGCCGCACTCGCGCAGGCCATCGCGGTGGCCCGGCCGGAGCTCGATGCGGGGCTGCACCGGCCGCTGGCCATGCTCGTCTTCGGCATGATCAACTGGACCTTCACCTGGCTGCGCCCGGGTGGCGCCCACAGCCACGACTCCCTGGCGCCGGTGGTGCTTGCGCTGCTGGAAGGCGGGCTGCCCGGGGTGGCGCGAGGGCCCTAGCTGACCTCGCAACCGCGGGGGGTGGCACTTGCACGCACTCAAACCGGCCTCCTGCGGGCGTGACACGCTTCGGCGCATGTCTTCCCACGCCAAGGGCACCCGCACCCACCCCATCGGCTCGCCGCTGCGCGGGCGCGGCATTCTTTCCGAGCGCGAGCACGACGCCTATCGCATGCGGCGCAAGCCGCCCGAGCCCTCGGTGTGCCCGGACTGCCGGGCTGTGTTCCACGGCGGGCGCTGGCAGTGGCTGGCCACCCCACCCGGCGCCCACGAGCAGATGTGCCCGGCCTGCCGCCGTGTGCGCGACCACTTCCCTGCCGGCTACCTCTGGCTGCAGGGCGAGTTCTTCGAGACCCACCGCACCGAGGTGCTGGCCCTGGTGCACGCGCGCGCCACGCACGTGAAGACCGAGCACCCGCTGGAGCGCATCATGGACATCGAGGAGCAGCCGCCCGACGAGGGCGGCGGCCTGCTCGTCACCACCACCGACCCGCACCTGGCGCGCGGCATCGGCGAGGCGGTGCGCGAGGCGTGGAAGGGGGAGCTGCGCTTCCACTACGAGCAGGGGCAGACGCTGCTGCGGGTGCACTGGAAGCGCTGAGGAGCGCCGAGGAGCGCCGAGGAGTACCGAGGAGTACCGACGAGCCCTGAACGGGGACGCGGTGGCCGCAGCCTCCGCTACAGTGTGCGGGTCGCTCATCCGGCGAGCCACCCCCGCACCTGCCATGGCCAAGACCGCGCGTGTCTACAAGATCGAGATGCTCATCCGCAACCGCGGGTGCGTCAGTTTCAAGACCCTCCTGGAGGAGCTGGAGGTCTCCCCGGCCACGCTCAAGCGCGACCTGGAGTACCTGCGCGACCGGCTCGGCGCCCCCATCGAGTACGACCGCGACGAGAACGGCTACCGGCTCGGGCCCGAGCAGCGGGGCGAGCGCCACGAGCTGCCCGGGCTGTGGTTCAGCGAGCGCGAGCTGCACTCGTTGCTCACCGCGCACCAGCTGCTCAGCGAGCTCGATCCGCAGGGCGTGATCAGCCGCCACCTGCAGCCCCTGCTGGAGCGCATCCACCAGATGCTGGGCACCGACGAGTCGCAAGCCCGGCTGCTGATGAAGCGCGTGAAGATCATCAGCCCGGCCAGGCGCCCTGTGCCCAGCCGCTTCTTCGAGCTCCTGGGCGAGGCGCTGCAGCGCCGCCGGCGCGTGCGCATGCGCTACCACTCCCGCGGGCGCGGTCGCACCGGTGAGCGCGAGGTCTCCCCGCAGCGGCTCGTGCACTACCGCAACACCTGGTACCTGGACGCCTGGTGCCACCAGGCCGACGGCCTGCGACGCTTTGCGCTGGATGCGGTGGAGGCGGCGGAGCTGCTCGACACCCGCGCGCGCGATGTCGCTCAGCGCCAGGTTGCCGCGGAGATGGACGCGGGCTACGGCATCTACGCGGGCGGCAGGCCGCAGTGGGCGACGCTGGAGTTCAAGCCGCAGGCCGCGCAGTGGGTCAGCCGCGAGGAGTGGCACCCGCAGCAGCAGGCGCGCTGGCTCGACGACGGGCGCTACGAGCTGCGCATCCCCTACACCGACGAGACCGAGGTGGTGATGGACGTGCTGCGTCACGGCGCGCAGGTGCGCGTGGCCGCTCCGGCCGCGCTCGCGCGCCGGGTGGCCCAGCAGTTGCACGAGGCCGCGCGCGGGTACGATGCCTGACATGAATACACCCGCCCGGCCCCTGCATCGTCTCGTCCGCGCCGCTCCCGTCCTCGTACTGTGCGGCCTGGCCGCCTGCGGCGGGGGCGGTTCCTCCTCCGGCGACACCCCGCTGAACGACACGACCGCACCGACCCTGAACGGGCTCGTCGTCACGCAGACGGCAGCCGGCGTGGCCACCCTCGTGCCCAGCGCCACCGATGCGGTGGGCGTGACGGGCTGGTGCTTCAAGACCTCGGCCACCAAGCCGGCGGCCACCGACGCCTGCTTCCAGGCTGCCGCCCAGCAGACGGTGACCCTCTCGCCGACTTCCACCGCCACCTACATGTGGGCGCGAGACGCCGCGGGCAACGTGAGCGAGGCGCTGACCGGGCCGGCCTGCTCGGCCGCGGGCTGGGCGGCGGCAGCCGCCAGCACGCTGCCGGCGGTGTGCATGCTCACGAGCCTGGGCGAGATGGTCTTCACGCTGGAGTCGGTGAAGGCCCCGGTGACGGCGGCCAACTTCCTGAAGTACGTGCGCGACGGCTTCTACGGTGGCACCGTCTTCCACCGCGTGGTCTCCAACTTCGTCGTGCAGGGCGGGGGCTTCACCTTTGCGTCCAACACCTACACCACGAAGAACGCGCCCTACGCGGCCATCAAGCTCGAGCCGCCGGCTACCACCGGGCTGAGCAACCTCACCGGGACGCTCGCCATGGCACGCACCTCGGTGCTCGACTCGGCCACGAGCCAGTTCTACGTGAACCTGGTCGACAACTCCACGCTGGACACCACCGGCGGGGGCTACGCCGTGTTCGGCACGATGGCGTCGGGGGCCTCCACCCTGGCGGCGATCAAGGCCGTCCCGGTGGTGGCCAATGGCAGCGAGCTGAGCCTGCCCACCACGCCGCCCGTGGTGCTGTGGGCCGTGCAGATCAGGTAGCGCCCCGGGCCTGCTCCGCCAGCCGGGCCTGCAGCCCCGAGCGCCGGGTGGTGCGCCGCGTCGCAGCGGCGGCGATCACGGGTGCGGCGCCGCACACCTGCACGCGCTGGCGGGCGCGCGTGACGGCGGTGTAGAGCAGCTCGCGCGTGAGCACGCGGCTGTCGTGCGGGGGCAGTGCCAGCAGCACCTCGTCGAACTCCGAGCCCTGGGCCTTGTGCACGGTGAGCGCCCAGGCTGTCTCGTGGGCGGGCAGCCGTGCCGGCGCCACCGCGCGCAGGCCGCCCCCGGGTTGCGGCACGTGCACGAGCAGCGTGCCGTCCTCGCCGGGCAGGGCCAGGCCGACGTCACCGTTGTGCAGCTGCAGCAGCGCGTCGTTGCGCAGGATCACCACCGGACGGCCCGCGTACCAGGGGCTGCCGGGCGCGAAGCCGGCCGCCCCGGCGCGCGGCCCGAGCGCCTGGCTAAGGCCCTGGCGCAGCGCGAGGTCGAGCTCGGCATTGAGCCCCTGCACGCCCCAGGGCCCCTCGCGCAGGGCGCACAGCACGCGGAAGCGCTCGAAGGCCTCGAACGCGGCGGCGGCGTCGGTGGGCGCGCGCGCCACGGCCTGCAGGTACGGGGCGTAGCCGGCGCAGGCCAGCGCGAGCGCATCCTGCGGCGGCCGGGCCATGGCGGCAGCGGCGGCACCCTCGCCGGCACGCAGCGCCTGGGCCAGCTGGCCGACCTCGGAGCCGGCGCTGAACCGGTAGCCCCGGGTGAGTTCGGCGCAGCAGGCGGCCGAGACGGTGGGGTCGGTGCTGAGCTCGGCGAAGACCGCCCCGGCTTCGACGGCGGCGAGCTGGTCCTTGTCGCCCAGCAGCACGAGGCGGGCGTCAGGCGGCACGGCTTGCACGAGCTGCGTGGCCAGGGCCAGGTCGAGCATCGAGGCCTCGTCGACCACGAGCACATCCACCGGCAGCAACTGTCCGGGGCCGTGGGTGAAGCCGCGGGGCCCGGCTCCCAGCAGCCGGTGCACGGTGCTGCCCTGCGCCGGCAGGCGTGCGCGCAGGGCCTCGGGCCAGTGGGCGGCGCGCTCGCGGATGGTCTGGCTCAGCCGTGCGGCGGCCTTGCCGGTGGGCGCAGCCAGCGCGATGCGCGCATCGGGCTGCAAGGCCAGCAGCGCGGCGAGAAGTTTCACCACGGTGGTGGTCTTGCCGGTGCCCGGCCCGCCGCTGATCACGGCCAGCCGGCTGCGCAGCGCCAGCTCGGCGGCGAGCCTCTGGCGGTCGGGTTCCCCGGCTCCGCCAGGGTCAGGGGCCGGAAACAGCTCGTCCAGCACGGCGCGCAGCTTCGCGCGCTGCGCCTCGTCCAGGGCCACGGGCCGGGTTGCGGCCTGCACCAGGCGGCGCGCCAGGCGGCGCTCCAGCGCGTGGTGCCGGCGCAGGTACAGCCGACCCTCGTCGTCCAGCACCAGGGGCTGGGCGTCCTCCGGGCCCTGGCCCACGACGCCGCTGCGCAGCAGCGCCCCGGCCCACGCCTGGGCGCCTTGCGGCAGGGCGGGATCTGCGGCGGGTGTCGGCTGTGCGCGTGCAGCCAGCTCTCCCAGTTCGGCCAGCTCGGTCAGCGTGATGCAGACATGGCCCTCGGTGGTCTCGAGCACCAGGGCCCGCGCCGCGGCCCGGGCCGCCGCCACATCGGCCGCCGATGCCCCGAGCCGGGCCGCCCAGGTGGCGGCCTGCGCGGCGAAGCCTTCTGCCAGGTCGGCGGCGTGGCTCATGGCGCCCCCTCCTCGAAGAGCGCGCCCAGCTCCTGCACGAGCGCAGGCGCCGGCCTCAGGTGGTGCAGCCCGGCAGGTGAGCCATCCTCCAGCTGCCAGGACGGCCGCAATCCGCGCACGAAGGCCACCAGGCCGCCGCCGAGATGGCGGGCCGGGTCGTAGCCGCGCAGCCGCCGGCGCAGCAGCCGGTCCAGCGCCACCTGGTACAGCAGCGCCTGCAGCTCGTAGCCCTGTGCCTGCGCCTCGGCGGCCACGGCACCGGGCCCGTAGGCCTCGCGCGTCCAGCCCAGGTGGTTGGACTTCCAGTCCAGCACGAACCAGCGACCCTCGTGCTCGAAGACGAGGTCGATGAAGCCCTTGAGGTAGCCGCGCAGCACGGCCGGGCGCAGCGCCGGGGCCTGCACGCGGTGGCGCGCGAGCGTGTGCACGAGCGCGTCGGTGTCGAGCCGCGCGGCCGGCAGGTGGAACTCGAGCTCGTCCAGCCGGCGCGCGCGCGGCAGCGTGCACAGGCGCAGCGCCGATTCGGTGCCCACGGGCAGGGGGGTCTGCACGACATCGCGCAGCAGCCCCTGCAGGCGCTGCGCGTCCACCGCCTCGTGCGGGCCGAAGGCCGTCAGCGCCTGCGTCACTGCAGCGGGCCACGTGGCGGGGTCGGTGAAGTCGGCGTGCTCGAAGACCGTGTGGAGGCACTCGCCGGCCTGCGGCCCGCGGGCGAAGTGCAGGATGTCGGTGGCCGGCGCATCGGCCTGCCTGGCCTCGGCGGCGGCCTGCGGCACGCGCAGGTCGCGGTCGGCGGCGGCCTGCTCGTGGGAGGCGCCGTGCACCAGGCCGCTGTAGCTGCCGATGCGCCAGGGCGGGGGCAGCGGACCGGGGGTTGGGCACGCGGCCAGGTGATCGGCGGGCAGGTGCGCGCGGGCCAGCCGCACGCCGGGCAGCGCGGGCAGGGGCTGCAGGGAGATGTCCGGGGCGCCGGCTGCGGCCAGCGCCTGCCAGCGCGCCTGGATCGCGCCGGCCTCGGGCAGGCCCTTGTACTTGGCGTCGATCCAGTCCGCTGGCTCGTGCCCGGCACCGGCCACGAGCCAGTTCAGCAGGTTACGCTGCCCCGAACCGGTGCTTTGGGTGTCGGCGTCCTTGCGCCAGTTCCCGGCCACGAGCACGCAGCGGTGGATTGCGCGCGTGAGCGCCACGTAGACAAGGCGGATGGTCTCGGCGGCTTCTTCCTCGCGCAGCGCGCGCTTGAGCGCATCGGGGTCGAAGCCGGGGTCGGTGAGCGGGGTGCGCCAGTCGATGTTCAGCGTGCCGTCGGCCGCGCGCGAGGCCACCCCGTCGGACAGGCCGCGCTCGGGTCGCGGCGGCTTCCACAGGAAGGGACAGAAGACGACCGGGTACTCGAGGCCCTTGGACTTGTGGATGGTGACGATCTGCACCAGGTCCTGGTCGGACTCCAGGCGCAGCTGCCGCTCCTCGGCCTCGGCCGGGCTCGTGCGCTGCTGCTGCAGCCAGCGCAGCAGGGCGTCCGGGCTGGGGTGGTCCCGCGCGGCCTCCTCCAGGCATTCCACGAGGTGCAGCAGGTTGGTCATGCGGCGTTCGCCGTCGGGCTGCGCCAGCAGCCGCGCCGCCACTTCCTCGGCCTGCATCCAGCGCCGCAGCATGAGCCCGACGCCACGGCTCTGCCAGGTCTCGCGGTAGCGGGCGAAGGCCTGCGCACGCTCGAGCCAGCCCGCCTCGTCGGCCGCAAGCGCCTGCAGCCCGGCGGCGTCCACGCCCATGAGCGTGGTGGCCAGCGCGGCGCGCACGCGCGGGGCGTTCGCAGGCTCGAGCACGCCGGCGAGCACGCACTCCAGCTCCTGGGCATCGGCGGTGGCCAGCACGCTCGTGCGGGCGAGCTCGACCGAGCCCACGCCCAGCCGTGCCAGCGCGCGCCGCATGACACTGCCGTCGGCGTGGCTGCGCACGAGCACGGCGATGTCGCCTCCGCCCAGCGGCCGCGTGCCGAGCCGGGCGCGCTTACCCGGCTCCGCCGGTCCCGCCGATCCCGCGCCCAGCAGCCGGGCAATTTCCGCGGCGGTGGCCGCGGCGGCGTCCTCGCGCGCCTGGGCGCTGGTGCGCGCCAGCCCGGAGGCGGGGTGGTTGTCCAGCCACCACAGCTGCAGTGCCGCGCCGGCCTGGCCGCCGGCGGCGGGGTCGTGCAGCGGGTCGCGCTGGCGCGGGCCGGCGCTCACCGCGTGGTACGACAGGCCGGGCATCATGAACGCGCCGGGGTTGGCGCCCAGCAGCGCGTTCAGGCCGCGCAGGAGCGGCTCGACCGAGCGCTGGTTGTGCAGCAGCGTGTGCACGGCGTCGCTGTCGCTGCGCGCGCGCAGATAGGTGTGCAGGTCGGCCTGGCGGAAGCGGTAGATCGCCTGCTTGGGGTCGCCCACGAGGAACAGCGGCATCTGCCCCTGGCCGTGCAACTGGCGGAAGATCGCGTACTGCAGCGGGTCGGTGTCCTGGAACTCGTCGATGAGCGCCACCGCGTAGCGCCGGCGCAGCGCCGTGGCCAGCGCTGCATCCGCCTGAAGGCGCGCGTGCAGGTTGCCCAGCATGTCGTCGAAGGAGACCACGCGTTGCGCGCGCTTGAGCGCGTGCACCTCGGCGGCGCCCTCTTCGAGCAGCCTGCGGATGAGGCGCAGGCGAGCCCGCACGAGCACGCTTGCCGCCGCGTCGCGCGCGTCGAGCACCCGCTGCGCGGCGTCGAAGAAGGGGTGTGCGGGGGGCGCGCAGTTCTTCTTCGTGGCCGCCTGCAGGCCCTGGCTGGACATCAGCGCGACGAGCTTGTCCTCAGAACTGTCTGGAGCGATGGCGAGCACGCCTGCCACGCTGTCCGAGGCGAGCAGGGCGTCCCAGGCACGCGCGACTTGCTCGACCTTCTCCGGCCCCCTCACCTTGTTGCCGTTCAGCACCGTGCCCACCCCGGCACAGACCGCCGCCACGGCCTGAGCGCGTGCGGCCGCCCACACGGCGCGGGCATGCGCGTGCGCCGCCTGCAAGGCGGGGTGGGGATCGGGCGCGTCGGCTGCGTCCATGCCTGAAGGCCAGATGGAGCGCGCCAGGGGGTGCGCGAGACGACGCTTGAGCAGCGGCATCCAGCGCTCGGGCGAGTCGCCCTTGTGCGTGAGCCAGGCCGCGAGCTGAGGGTCCAGACCCTGGGCCACCACATGGCGGCGCCAGAAGTCGCGCACCACCTGCTCCAGGATCTCGCGGTCGTCGCTGAGCAGCTCCTGTGCCAGCGGCACGCCCGCGGTGAAGGGCGCGTCGGCCAGTGCGCGCTGGCAGAAGCCGTGGATCGTGAGGATGGCGGCGTCGTCGAAGGTGGCCAGCGCGGCGCGCAGCCGCCGGGCCAGCGTGTCGTCGTCGAGCCCGGCGCGCGTGCGCAGCGCCTGCAGCAGTTGCGGCACGAACGGGTCGTCCCGGCCCTTGCCCCGGGTCTTCTCCGCTGCCTGGCCCTCCAGGTGTGCCTGGGTTTCCACGAGCCGGCCGCGGATGCGCTCGCGCAGCTCGGCCGTGGCCGCTTTCGTGTACGTGACCACGAGGATGCGCTCCAGCGGCAGGTCTTGCTCCAGCAGCAGGCGCAGCACCAGGGCGCAGATGTTCCAGGTCTTGCCCGTGCCAGCCGATGCCTCGATGTGCTGCTGGCCCTGCAGCTCACAGCTGAAGACCTGGAGCTCGGCGCCTACCATGGGGGCGTGCCCTCCAGCACCTCAAGGTGTGCAACGAGGGGCTCGAGCAGCTGGCGCGAGACGGCCTGGAAGTCTGCGGCCTCGCCGGCCAGCGGGTCGGGCCTGCCGCGCCAGACCAGCCGCGTCCAGCGGTCGGCCGACTCGGCATGGTTCTCCAGGCCGGCGTCGCTGCGCCCGCGCCACTTGCGCACCGCGTCGTCCAGCGACCCGCCGGGCTGCACGAGCACCTGCGCGCTCTTGGGGAACAGGGGCAGCGGTTCGTGCAGCGCACGCTGGTGCAAGCGCAGCAGCCCCTGCAGTTCCCCGGCCGAGTCCGCGCAGGGCCGCAGCCGGCATACCCCGCTGCGCGTGACGAGCGTGGTGTGAGCGGCCCCGGTCTGGCCTGGCCCCGCGCCCAGCAGCAGGTGTGCCACCCAGGCCTGGATGAGGTCGCGCACGCGCCACTCGTCGTAGCGCTCGCGCACAGCGAGCCCGTCGGGCAGAAGCTGCAGCGTGCCGTGGACGCGCCAGGCCTGGCCATCGACCTGCAGTTCGGTGTCCACGGCCTGCGGCTGCAGCGCCTGGGCGCCCGTGTGGCGTGCCCAGGCCTGGGCGAAGGCGCGCAGCACCGGGGCCTCGCGCGCCCAGGTCTGCAGCCCGAAGGCGCCATCGGGGAGTTCGGTGCCGGCCAGGGCCAGCGCCTGGAGCGCCTCGTCGCCCACCCCGGCCCGCAGCGCAGGCATCAGCCGCGCGGCCAGCGCGGTGCGCGCCGGCCAGTCCTGCACGAAGGGCTCGTCGTCGAGCAGTTCTTCATCGGCGTCGGGCAGCGCCAGCTGCAGCCGCTGGCGCAACAGGAAGCGCGCCGGGTGCAGCAGCGACTGCGTCAGGCGCGTCAGCGACAGCTCGCGCGACTCAGGCCCGGCAGGCGCCAGGGGCGTGGCGATGAAGGGCACGTCCAGCTCGGGCATCCGGGCTTCGGCGTCATCGTCGTCGGCGTCCTCATCGTCCGCGTGGCCCGGGGCACTGGCGAGTTCGGCGGGATCGGCGAGTTCGGTGGGGTCCGCGGGCTTGGCGTCGGCTTCCTCCAGGCGCCGTGCGCGCTCGCGCAGCGCCTGGGCGTAGTCCTCGCGGAAACTGCGCAGCCTCTCGTCCACCTCTGACCCGCCGCCAAAGGCACGCTCGGAGAAGGCCTGCAGCGGGTGGTGCACCCGCAGCCGGGCGCGCGACGAGTCGTCCGGTAGCGCCTCGTCGAGCAGGTCAAGCAACTCGGCCACGAGCACCGAGGGCGGCAGCTCGGAGTTGTCGCGCACGCTGCGGCCGGTGTGGCTGAGGTGCAGCACCTCGCGCGCGGACAGCAGCAGGTCCAGGAAGAGCTGCCGGTCGTCGCTGCGGCGCTGGCGGTCGCCTTCGCGCGGGCACTGCGCCAGCAGGTCGAATTCCAGCGGACGTGCGCGCGAAGGGAAGGTGTCGCCGTCCAGGCCGAGGATGCACACCACGCGGTAGGGCAGGCCGCGCAGGCTGGACAGCGGGGCGAAGGTGACGGCGCCCGAGGGCACCCCGCCGCGGGCCGGGTCGTCCAGTTCCTGGCGCAGCGCCTCGCGCACCACGGCCAGCGGCAGCGGCTGCCCCAGCCCGGCCTGCGCGAAGGCCTCGCCCAGCGCCGCCAGCGCGGCGCGCACCTCCTGAATGTCCTCGGGCTCGCAGGCCGCCTCGCCGACGAAGCGCTGCAACGCCTGGCCGAGCAGGGCGGGCCAGGCCGAAGGTGAGTGAGGCTCCTGCAGGCTGCGCTGCAACTGTGCGAGCTCCTGGACAAAGCGCCACAGGCCGCCCAGCGGCAGCGCCTGCAGGCCAGCGGCCGACCCGGCAGGCAGCGTGTCGCAGAACGGGGAGGCCGGCTCATCGAGGCCGTCGTCGCCGGCCCCGGCGTGCTCAGGGCCAGTGCCCACCGCCAGGCCGAGGAAGAGGCGCTCCAGCCCCTCGGCGAAGCCATGGCGCCCCTGCGCCGGCAGGCCCAGGCGGTGGCGGTGCGCGCCGTCCAGGCCCCAGTGGACGCCGGCGTCCACGAGCCACGCGCGCACCTGCTCCAGGCCCTCTTCGTCCAGGCCGAAGGCGCTGGCCACGGGCGGCTGCTGCAGCAAGCCGAATACGGTGCTGGCCGTCCAGCGCGAGTCGACCACCGACAGCACGCCCAGCAGGGCGCGCGCCGCCGGGTTGGCGTCGCTGCGCGGCAGCCCGGTGAGGGCGTAGGGGACGTGGCAGCCGGGTGCGGCCGTGCCGAAGACGGCCTCCACCAGCGGCGCGCAGGCCTGCAGGTCGGGCAGCACCACGAGCACATCGCCGGGGCGCAGCGGATCGGGCGTGCCCGCCGCGTCAGCGAACAGGCCGAGCAGCCGGTCGTGCAGCACCTGCAGCTCGCGCAGGCGCGAGTGGCACACGTGCAGCTCGATGCTGCGGTCCCCGGGCAGGCGATGCAGGCAGCCGGGGGTGAAGTCCTGCAGCTCGAGCACCGAGCGCTGCAGCCGGGCCAGCAGCGAGTTGCCTGCAGGCTCGACGAAGTGTGCGTCCTCCACGACGCCGTCTCCGCTGGCGGCCATCAGCATCGACAGGTGCGACTGCGCCTGCCGGCCCCAGGCGGCCAGCAGCCGGTGCCCCACCTCCAGGTGGGCCGCCTCGGCTGCGCGTGCAGGCGCGCGGGCGGCCAGCCAGGCCAGGCGCTTCGGGTCGGCGACATCGAACCAGTACTCGGCGCACGGGTTGAGCACCCACAGCTCGACCTCGGTGTGATGCGCGAGCGCCTGCAGCATCTGCAGGTGCAGCGGGGCGATGGCCGGAAGCGCGAAGGCGTGTACCACGGGCGGCAGCGCCTCGCGCACGCCCCCGGGCAAGGCGCCGGGCAAGGCCCCAGGCAGGGCGTTTGACGTCAGCAGCCGCATGAAGGTCTCGGCCGGGTGCTGCGCCGCCAGGCCGATGTCGGTGCTCAGGCGGCGCCACAGGGCCGCCTGCCAGGCCTCGTCCTCGCGGAAGAGCGCAGCGGCGCGGGCATCCAGCCCGGCCAGCGCCGCCCGGCTGCCTGCGCGCCAGCGCTCCAGCCAGTCGGGACGGTAGGTGGTGGCTTCTTCCAGCAGCTCGGCCACGCGCTGCGCCAGGTCCAGCCTCATGACGGGGTCGGCTTCGGCCAGCCAGGTGGCCAGCCGCGGGTGCGCCTGCACGAGGGTGGTGTCGCCCAGGGCCTCGTACACGCGCCAGCCCAGCGGCCGGGTGGCCAGCGGCGAGCGCGCCTGCACGCCCGGTACCGCTGCGGCCACGAGGCTCCACAGCCATTGCGCGAGGTAGGCGAAGCGCACATTGGCGCAGACGCCGTGCCGCTGGGCGATGTCCAGCGTGAGGCGCCGGCGCACAGCCGCGCTGGGCACGAGCACCCACTCCGGCTCGAACACCGCCTGTGCGCCGCCAGCCCCGGCTCCCATCAGGCGCTGCGCGAGGGCATCGCTCAGGACCTCGAAGCGGTTGGACAGGTGCAGGTGCAGCATGGAAGGCCCGATGCTGCCACGCCGCGGGCTCAATTCCTGAGCCAGCGCAGCGGCATTGCCGCTGGGGCTGCGCCGGCTCGCATCCAGGCCGGACAATCGGCCGCATGATGCTCTCCCGCCTGCTCTCCACCGCCAGCGCCCTGGCGCTGCCGCTTCTGCTGCTGCTCATGCCCCCTGCCGCCCGCGCCATCGAGGAGCCCGAGTTCACGGTCGTGCGCAAGGTCGGCGAGGTGGAGATCCGCGAGTACGCGCCCTACGTGGTGGCCGAGGTGGTGGTGCCCGGGCCGGCCGACAGCGCCGGCAACCGCGCCTTCCCGCTGCTGGCGGGCTACATCTTCGGTCGCAACAAGGGCGAGCGGAAGATGGCCATGACCGCCCCGGTGACACAGACCGCCGCGCCGATGAAGATGGAGATGACCGCGCCGGTGACGCAGACCGCGGCCGAGGGCGGCTACGTGGTGCAGTTCGTGCTGCCCCGCTCGGTGTCGCTGGAGACGGCGCCCGAGCCGCTGGATGCGCGCGTGCGCGTGCGGCAGGTGCCGGGCGCCCGGCTGGCGGCGATCACCTTCTCGGGTTTCTGGTCGCCGGCCAACTACGAGAAGCACCTGGCGCTGCTGCGCGAGGGCGTGGCGGCCTCGGGGCTGCAGGCCACCGGCGAGCCGGTGTGGTCGCGCTATGACGCGCCCTGGACGCCCTGGTTCATGCGCCGCAACGAGATCTGGCTGGCGCTGCCCTGAGCCGCCGGCCCGCCTGCGGGCTGTCAGGCCGCGCGCGCCTGCGCCAGCCCGGGCAGGCGGGCGAGCACCGTTTCGAGCCGCACCGACAGCGGGCCGTGCGCCTCCACCCAGGGCCGCCCGAGCCCGCGCAGCCGCTCCACCGTCAGCGCCTGCTGGTGCGCGCTGAAGCCGGCATCGCGCCGCGCGCCGTCCTGCACGAAGGCGAAGTCCAGCGCGCACAGCACCGTGAGGTCGTAGGGCCGTGCGGCGAGTTCCACCAGCGCCGCGGGCGCCTGCCCGTGGTCGATGAGGCAGTACACGAGGGTGGTCAGGGGCGAGGTGTCGCACACGATCCAGGCCTGGTCGGGCCGGCCCAGGCGCAAGGCCGCCTCTCGCGCCTGCGCCTGCGCGGCATCCTCGCGCCGCACCTGCTCGCGCGCCACGTCCTCCAGCAGGTCGGGGCCGAAGGTGCCGCCCACGCGCAGCCACAGCTCGCGCCCGTACTCCTGCACCCAGGGCATGCCCAGCCGCTCGGCCAGCGCCTGCGCCAGCGTCGTCTTGCCCGCCGACTCCCCGCCCAGCAGGCACAGGCGGCGCACGGGCCGTGCGGCCCCCATAGCTCCGGAAGCCCCCGCAGTCGCCGGGCTCATCGCGCCGTCGCCCCAGCTGCGGCGGGCACCTCGGCCGTGGAGCCTGCGGCCACGCCGTCGCGTCGCGGGTCTGCGGCGCCTGTCCATCCCGCGGGGCCGAGGCGGATGAAGGCCGCGCCGCTGTTCAGCGTCACCTGCTCCACATCGTGGCCCCGTGCGGCCAGCGCCGGCGCGAGTGCGGCCGCCGGCGTGCCCGCCTCGAGCTGCACCTTGCCGGGCAGGGCCACGCTCACGTGCCCGAGGCCCAGCGTCTGGGCCGGCGAGCGGCCGTTGGCCAGCATCTCGATGAGGGCGGTGGCCACGTAGTCGACGATGGGGCCGCCGCCGGCCGCACCGCCGGCCAGCACCGGGCGGCCCTGGGCGTCGAAGACGATGGTGGGCGCCATCGAGGTGACGGGCCGCTTGCGCGGGGCCATCTGGTTGGCCAGCGTCTCGCCGGCGCGCGGCGCGGCCGAGAAGTTCGTCATCGCGTTGTTGAGCACGAAGCCGTCCACCATCAGCCGGGCGCCGAAGTTCAGGTTGTTGGTGGTCGTCACCGACACCACGTTGCCCTGGCGGTCGGCCACGACGATCTGGCTCGTCTCTCCCGTGGTGGACCCGCCGTCGGGCACGAGCCCGGCCACGCGCGGGGCGGGCTGGCCGGCCGCCGGGGAGGGGTGGGCGCGTGCGGGGTCGATCAGCTGCGCGCGCTCGCGTGCGTAGCCGGGTGCGGCCAGGGCGGCGGTGGGCACGCTCACGAAGTCGGGGTCGCCCACCCACAGCCGGCGGTCGGCCTGCGCGAGCTTGCCCGCCTCGGCGTACAGGTGCACGTAGGCGGGGTCGGAGAAGTCGTGTCGCGTGCCCGCGCGCGCCTGGACCATCTGCAGCGTCTGCAGCACCGCCAGCCCGCCGAACGAAGGCGGCGACATCGTGCACACGCGGTAGGCGAGGAAGGGCGCGCACACCGGCTCGCGCTCTACGGGCCGGTAGGCCTGCAGGTCGGCCTGGGTCATCAGGCTCGCCCGGAAGCCTCCTTGCGCGGCGGCCACCAGGCGCGCTGCCGCGCCATCGGCCAGGAACGCAGCGGGGCCGCCAGCGGCCAGGCGGCGCATGGTCTGGGCGTAGGCGGGGTTGAGCACCCGCGCGCCCACGGGCAGCAGCCGGCCGGCGGCGTCGAAGTACATCGGCGCCATCTGCGCGCGCGCGGCCTGATCGTCGGCCAGGGCCAGGATCGAGTGCATGTAACGCGGCATCGGGAAACCCTGCTCGGCGGCCTCGATAGCCGGCTCGACGAGCACCGACCAGGGCAGCCGGCCGGCGCGCCGGTGCGCTTCGGCCAGGACGGCCAGCGTGCCGGGCACGCCCACGGTGCGGCCGCCGCGCTGGGAAGGCTCGGAGGGCAGCAGCCGGCCGTCGGTGTCGGTGCGCAGGCTGGCCGTCACGCGCACGGGCGCGGCAGCCAGGCCGTCGAGCGCGCTGAGCCGGCGCGCCTGCTCGTCCCACATCAGCACGAATGTGCCGCCGCCCACGCCGGAGGACTGCGACTCCACCAGCCCGAGCACCATCTGCGCGGCCACGGTGGCGTCCACTGCCGAGCCGCCGCGCTCGAGCATCGCCAACGCGGCACGCGTGGCCAGCGGGTGCGCGGTGGCGGCCATCTGCGCCGCGCCCGCTGCGCCCGCCGCGCCTTGCGTCGGAGGCGAAGGAGGCGCGGGCGCGCGCGCGACGGTGCAGCCGCCCAGCAGGGCCAGGGCCGCGAGCAGGGCGGGCACGAGCGCCGCGCCGTCAGTGCGCGAGCCGTGGGGGGTCGCTTTCGAGCGGGGCAACAGGGCTTGCGCAGCGGGCATCGTCGGGGTCGGGCGCCTGCGGGGGTTGGCGCTGTCAGCGGCAGAGGGCCCGCGAGTGTAGGGGGATGCGGGGCTCGCTACGATCCGGAGCATGAGGTATGCCCACCGCCCGCAGCGCTGCGATTTCTCCGCCGAGCCCGCCTCCGGGCTCGGGCCCGCCCGGCTCGCCGGCTGGCGGGTGCGGGCCGCGGCCGCCGTCATGGCCCTGCACGCCGGGCTGGCCGCTGCGGCCCCGACCCATCCGGCCCCGGCCAATCCGGCCGGCATCGACTGGGTGGACCTGCCCGGGCTGAGCATCGCCCGCACCGAGATCACCGTGGCGCAGTTCCGGCGCCATGTTCAGGCCACCGGCGTGCGCACCCGCGCGGAGCGCGCCGGCGGCGGCGAGGTCTACGAGGCCGGATGGGTGCGCAAGCCGGGCTGGCACTGGGCTGCACCCTTCGGAGGCGACCCGGCGCGGGTGGCCGACGACGAGCCCGCGGCGCACCTCACCTTTCACGAGGCGCAGGCCTTCTGTCGCTGGGCCGGCGGGCGGCTGCCCACCGACGCGGAGTGGACCTCTGCGGCCTACACCGAGCAGCGCGCCGCGCCGCCTGCGCCCTTCCAGCGCGGGCGCACCTACCCCTTTCCCACCGGCGACTCGCCCCAGGGCGCGCAGTGCCTGGGCGACTGCGGCGAGGCGGCGACGCAGCGCGCGCAGCGCCACGGCGCGCTGCTGCTGCGCGGGCACGGGCACGCGCGCACCGGCACCACGCTAGCGGGCGTCAACGGCCTGCACGACATGGGCGCGAACCTGTGGGAGTGGGTGGACGAGCCGCGCGGTGCCGGGCCCGAGGCCGAGCGCCGCACGCGCGGCGGCTCGTGGTGGTACGGCAGCGCGCAGATGCGCCAGGACCACCTGCAGGGCAAGCCGCCGGACACGGCGGTGGTCTACATCGGCGCGCGCTGCGTGCGCTGACGGCCGCAGGGCGACGAGGGCGACCGGGGCGACCGGGGCCATCCGGGCCATCCGGGCGACCCACGCACTCAGACCATGAGCCGCGCCAGCACCCGCGGTGCGCCGTCGGCCGCCGTGCCCAGCACGAGCCCCTCGCCCGAATCGCTGGACTCGCCGGTGAGGGCCGACAGCACGAACATGTGCGTCACCCAGACCTCGAAGCGGCCGCGCTCGCGCGCCGCCTGCACCAGGGCCTGGCGCAGCGCGGCAAGTGACTCCTGGCTGCTGCGCTCGGGCTGGCCGTGGGGCGAGCCCAGCGCCGGCCACACCTGCGGCGCACCGAAGGCCAGCGAGGCGGTGTCCACGCAGCGGCACCAGGGGCTGCTGCGCAGCCGAGAGGGCTTCAGGCCTCGGTCGGTGAACCACTGACCGATGCGCCGCGCCTGCGCGCGCCCGTCCTCGTCGAGGTTGCGCTGGGTGCGGCAATCGTCCAGCCGCATGCCCGGCGGGTCGAAGGTGCCCGGCGCGCGCGCATGGCGAAAGGCGATCACCACGCCGCCTTGACGCAGCAGGGTCTGCACCTCGGCGGGGCTCGCCACGGCGGGCCAGGGCGCCGCGGCGCTCAGCGCGGCCGCAGGCCCGGCCCGCAGCATGGCGCGCCGCGTGAGGCCGGGCGTGGACGCGCGGCTCATGCCGGCAGCGCCCCGCGCAGGGCCTGCGCGATCTCTGCCAGCTGCCACACCGCGATGCGCTGCTGCGCGGCAAAGGGCCGCGCGGTGTCGGTGAGTTCACCAGTGGCGATCAGCAGCGCGTCGGGCGCCTGCTCCGCCTCGCGCGCGGCCTGCAGCGCCCGCAGCGCCTCCAGCCCCACGCGCGCGGACTTCCAGCGCCGCGCCGCCACCACCATGCGCCGGCCGCGGCGCTCGAGGACGAAGTCCACCGGCTCGCGCCCGCTGCGCTCCACGCGCCAGCCATCGCGCTCGAAGGCGGCCTGCAGCGCGTCGGCGAAGGCCGGCCACGAGGCTCGCGCCACCGCCTCCTGGGCGCGTGCGAGCTGGCCCGCGCTCGGGGCGTGACGCTGGCTCCAGGCCGCCAGGGCGCAGATGACGAAGAAGGGGGCGCCGGTGAGCGGGCCCACCGCGCGGTAGGCCTCGGGCAGCAGCGCGGTGGCCACCACCCCGATGCCCACGCCGATCACGCCGCTGACCCACCAGCGCGAACGCAGGAGCACCGAGAACAGGGAGTTGCGCGGCAAGCGGAAGGCCATGGCCAGGAGTCTAGGCGGGTCGCCGCACTCAGGCCGGCCCGGCCAGAAAGACCCGCTCGGGCGCCAGGCGCACGACGGCCGCGGCTTCCTGCACGCTGCCGAAGAGCCAGGTGTCCACATCCTCGGGCTCGATGGGCACGACCGAGCGCTTGTCCTGCGCGTCGGGCGGCAGCGCCGGGTCGGGCTTGTGCATGCGGCTCATCAGCGGGTGCGCGTCGGCGTTCAGGGTGAGCATGGTGTAGCTCTCCACCACCTCGCCCGTGGCCCGGTCCACCCAGGTGTTCCACAGGCCGGCCAGGCCGAAGGGGTCGCCGTCGGCGCGGCGGAAGCGCCACCACACGTTGCGCCCGCTCTCCCAGCAGGGTTCGTCGAACCACTCCGCGGGGATGATGCAGCGCTGCCCGCGCGCCCAGGGCTGGCGGTAGCTGGCCTTGGCGCCGAGCTCCTCGTAGCGCGCGTTGTTGGTGGAGTAGGGCAGCCGGGCGGCCTTGGCGAACCACGGCACGAGGGCCCACTGCCCCACGACGAGTTCGCGCTCGGCGCCGTGCGCCTGGCGGGCGGCGCGGATCAAGGGCCCGGGCGCGCGCGGAAACACCGGCCCGGGCGGAAAGCTCACGCTGGCCTGGCGCGGCAGCCAGCGGCGCACCACGTCCTCGGGGCGCGGGGGGGCGTAACGGTTGCACATGGGGCGCATTGTGGCCACGGCGCGCCCACCCGTCCGCCCGCCCGTCCGTCCGTCTCCCACACGCCCGTGAGGCGGCTCGTATACGATCGTCCGCACTCCCGCCCCGCCCCTTCCATCCGCTTGACGACGACGCGCGCGAGCCTGCTGCTCCTGGCCCTGCTCACGGCGCTGCCTGCGCCGGCCCAGGACCGCGCCGCTGCTGCCGGCCTCACCCTGACCACGCTCACCCTGCCCGGGGTGCGTGCGCCCGTGGCCGAGCTCGTCTGCCCCGTGGTGCGCCCGGCCCGCAAGCCCGCGCCGCGCCCACCGGCCGCGCCCGCTCCGGAGACCCGCATCCCGGAGGAAGACGAGGTGCGCGAGGCGCTCACCGAGGAGCGCGCGGCGGCGTCGGCCGGGGCGGCATCTGCGGCCGCGGCGGCCGGCCCGGCGCCCTCGGGCTGGCCCCGCCCCTCGGCCCGTCAGCCGATGCGCCTGGCGGTCTGGGGCGACAGCCACATGGCCGCGGGCTTCTTCACGGAGGAGCTCCTGCGCCTGCTCGGCCAGGGCGATGTCCTGGCGCAGCCGCGCCTGGTGCCGGCGGCCTTCGGCCACCCGGGCGTGCGCGGTCTGGTGCGCCGCGCCTGCGTCTCGCAGGAGTGGACCCGGGAGCCTGCACACGCGGTGGCCGAGGCGGCGCGCCAGCCCGGGCCGGGGCTCGTCAGCCTCGTCGCCGCCCGGCCCGGCGCCACGCTCGCGCTGGACCTGCGCGATGCGTCCGGCAGCCCGCGCCACCATGCGGTGCAGCTGCTCGTCGCGCCGCTGGCGCAGGGTTCGACGATCGGCCTCACGGTGGACGGCGAGCCCGAGCGGCTGCTGCGCCTGGCGCCGCAGGAGGGCGCCTCGGCGCTCGAGCTGGTCGCGCCCGACGCGCCGCTGTCGGTGCTGCGGCTGCGCGTGGTCGACGGCCCGCTGAGGCTGCAGGGCCTGCGCATCGGGGCTGGCGGGGACGCGTCCACCCCCGCTGCGCCTGCTGCACCCACTGCTCCCGCCATGGCGCTGGAAGTGGACCTCTACGGTTACCCCGGCGCCACCGCGGCAGGCTGGGCGCGGGCCGAGCCCTCGGTGCTGGGCGGGTGGTTCGCGCAGCGGCCCTACGACCTCGTGATGCTGGCCTACGGCACCAACGAGGCCCACGACGCACGCTTCCAGCCCGAGGCCTACCGCGAGCTGCTGGTGCGCGCGGTGGCCGGCGTGCGCCGGCAGTTCCCGCAGGCGCGCTGCGTGCTCGTGGCCCCGGGCGACCGTGGCGTGCGCGTCAGCGGCCGCGCCCGGCCGGCACCGGCTTCGAAGAAGGGGCGGGCTGCGGCGGCGCGCCCGGCGCGGCCCTCGGCGGCCGAGTTGCTGCGCTACGCGCGGCGGCATGAGCAGGTGGCCGCGATCCAGCAGGAGGTGGCCGCGCAGGCGGGCTGCGCGAGCTGGAGCATGCAGGCCGCCATGGGCGGCGCGGGCAGCGCCTACCCCTGGGCGCGGGCCACGCCGCCACTGATGGCGGGTGACCTGCTGCACTTCACCGCGGCGGGCTACCGCGAACTCGCCCGGCGCTTTGCCGCGGACTTCGGCTGGGGCACGCCGTGAGCCTGGGGGTGCCGCAGGCGCAGGCCCCGGTGCGCCTGCCGGGGCTGGACGGGCTGCGCGCCATCGCGGCGCTGGCCGTGCTCGTCTACCACCTGGAGCTCGGCGTGCTGCGCGCCGGCTTCCTGGGCGTGGACCTCTTCTTCACCATCTCCGGCTTCATCATCACCGCGCTTCTCGTGCGCGAGTTCACCGACACCGCGCGGGTGGACCTGCGGGGCTTCTACCTGCGCCGGGCGCGCCGCCTCGTGCCGCCGACGCTGGCCGTGCTGGTGGCCGCGGTGGTGCTCGGCCCGCTGCTGGCCCCGGGCAGCGCGGCGCGCACGCGCGAAGACCTCCCCGCAGCGCTCGCCTACCTCTCGAACTGGTGGCAGATCCACGCCCAGCAGTCGTACTTCGAGGGCTTCGGCAGCCCCCCGGTGCTGCAGCACCTGTGGTCGCTGGCGGTGGAGGAGCAGTACTACCTGCTGTGGCCGGCGCTGGCCGTGCTGGTGCTGCGTCGCTTCGGGCCGCGCGTGCTCGGTGGCGTCGCGCTGCTGCTGGCGCTGGCCAGCACGGGCTGGATGGCGGCGCTGCACGCCGCGCTGCCCGAGGGTGCCGACCCGAGCCGCCTGTACCTGGGCACCGACACGCACGCCATGGGGCTGCTGCTCGGTTCGGCGCTGGCCTGCCTGTGGAACCCGTGGAAGGCGGCAGCCGTGCAGTCGGCCCCGGCTGCCCGGTCCGCGCCTCGCAGCCCCGGCCTGTTGGCGGGCGCCGACATGGCCGCGCTGTGGGCCGCAGCCGGCCTGCTCGTGATGATGGCGCTGATGCATGCGGGCGTCGCGGGCCTGTACCGGGGCGGTTTCCTGCTCGCCTCGGCGCTGTCGGCGGTGCTGATCGTCGCGGGCATGCACCCCGGCACGCGGGTGCAGCGCCTGCTCGAGGCGCCGGTGATGACCTGGCTGGGCACACGCTCCTTCGCCATCTACCTCTGGCACTGGCCGGCCGTGGCGTGGATCCGCCCGGAGTCCACGCACGCGTGGGAGCTCGCCGCCACCGCGGTGGCCCGCGTGGTGATGACCCTGGCCTGCGCGGAGCTCTCGTTCCGGCTGGTGGAGACGCCCCTGCGCCGCCCGCGTGGCGCCGAGACCCTCTCGCTGTCGCAGCAGCGTGCGCTGCTCGCCGGCTGCCTGATCGGGGTGGCCGGCGCGGCGATGCTGCAGCTCGGGCCGCTGCCGCGCGTGCCGCTGGACGCCACGCACGAGGCGCTGCAATCGCGCGTGCTGCCGTGGACCGACCCGCCGGTGGTCATCGCCGGCTCGGTGCTCGAGCCGGGCCGCCGCGCGCCGGCTCGTGCCCGCACGGCTCGCGGCAGCGAGCAGGCGCCCGGGCCCGTGGCCACGCAGGTCACGGTGATCGGCGACTCGGTGATGCTCGGCGCGCGCGAGGTGCTGCGCACCACCATCCCGGGGCTGGCGGTGGACGCCGAGGTGGGGCGCCAGGGCGCCGATGCGCCCGCCATCGTGCGCCGGCTGCGCGAGGGCGGCTCGCTGGGCGAGCACGTCGTGCTGCACCTGGGCACCAACGGCTACTTCCCCGAGCGCCACCTGCGCCAGGTGCTGCGCGAGCTCTCCGACCGGCGTACGGTGGTGCTGGTGAACGCCTACGCCCGGCGCGACTGGACCGACCCGAACAACGCACTGTTCGAGCGCGTCAGCCGCGAGCACGCCAATGTCCGCCTGGTGGACTGGCAGAACCTCGCCTCGCGTCACCCCGACTACCTCGTGCGCGACGGCGTGCACCTGAGCGTGCCCGGCATGCGCGCGCTGTCGCAGGCCATCGCCGCGGCCGTGGGCCCCTGAGTCCCTGAGCCCCTGAGCCCCTGAGCCCCTGAGCCCCTGAGCCCCTGAGCCCCTGAGCCCTTGAGTCCGGTCTCCTCTCAGGCCGCCCAGGGCGTGCGCGCCAGCAGCGCCGGCACCGCTTCCTCGTAGCCGGCCGCCAGCTCCAGCAGCGCGGCGTCGCCGCGCGGGCGTCCGATGAGCTGCAGCCCCGCGGGCCAGCGGCCGTTGTCGTGGAAGCCCGCGGGCACGCTCAGCGCCGGCAGCCCGGCAAAGGTGGCGTACAGCGTGCACTCCATCCAGCGGTGGTAGGTGTCCATCGCGCGGCCGGCGATCTCTCGCGGCCAGTGCACGGCGATATCGAAGGGCCAGACCTGAGCCGCCGGCAGCGCCAGCGCGTCGACGCGCTGCAGCAGCGCGAGCAGCCGCTGCAGCAGCTCGCCGCGCACCACGCTGGCGGCCATGAACTGCGCGAAGGAAAGGTCCGCGGCGCGGTCGTGTTCCCACAGCGCCTCGGGCTTCACGCGCTCGCGCGCGCCCGGGGTCTGCAGCACCGCCGCCACCGAGGGCGCCACCAGCGCACGCCGCCACACCAGCCAGGCCTCCCACACGCGGTGCAGGTCGATGTCCAGTGCCACCGGCTCCACCTCGGCGCCCGCGCCGCGCAGCGCGTGCAGCGCCTGCTCGCAGGCCGGCAGGATGCCAGGCTCGGTGGCCAGGTGGCCGCCCAGATCGGCCAGCCAGCCGATGCGCAGGCCTTTCAGGCTGCGCGCCGGTGCGGGCCGCGGCATGAAGCCGCGCGCATCGTCGGGCAGCGACAGCGGCGCGCGCGGGTCCTCGCCAGCCTGCGTCTGCAGCAGCCGGGCGAGGTCGCGCACGGTGCGGGCCATCGGCCCGTCGGTACCCAGCTGGCTCGTCCACACCTCGGCCTTCGGATAGGCCGGCACGCGGCCCTGGCTCGGGCGCAGCCCGAACACGTGGTTCCAGCCCGCGGGGTTGCGCAGCGAGCCCATGAAGTCCGAGCCGTCGGCCACCGGCAGCAGGCGCTGCGCCAGGCACACCGCCGCCCCGCCGCTGGACCCGCCGGCGCTCACGCGCAGGTCCCAGGCGTTGTGCGTGGGCCCGAAGATCGCGTTGTAGGTGTGCGAGCCCAGCCCGAACTCCGGCATGTTGGTCTTGCCCACGACGATGCAGCCCGCGGCCTTCATGCGTGCCACGTAGGTGCTGTCTTCGGCCGGCTGGGCCTGCGCGAGCAGCGGCGAGCCGAAGGTCGTCGGGAAGCCCGTCGCGTGCCCGGTGTCCTTGATGGCCTGCGGCAGGCCGTGCATCCAGCCGCGCGAGTGCCCGGCGGCGAGTTCGCGGTCGCGCGTGTCGGCCTGCTCGAGCAGCGTCTCGTCCGGCGCCAGGTTGACCACCGCGTTGAACACGGGGTTCAGGCGGTGGATGCGCGCGAGGTAGGCCTGCATCACCTCGCGGCACGACACCTCTCGCGCGTGGATCGCGGCGGACAGCGCGTGCGCGTCCAGGCGGGTGATGGGGCAGGGGGCGTCGCCGGTGGGGGTCATGCAGGGTGCTCCTTGCGCGCGGGGGGCCTGACTGTACGCCGGCGGCCAGCCGCCTCCCGCCTCGCGCCGAGGGCACGGCTCGCAGGCTGGCGGCGCAGGCCCTCCCCTATGATGGTCTGCACCGCCCGGACCTTCCGCCATGCCCGAGCCCAGCGCCCCCGCCGCCTCCGACGTGCCCGCCGACACGGCCACCACCGTCTACGCCGCCCGCCTCATCCACACGATGAACCCGGCGCGGCCGCAGGCCACGCACGTGGCCGTGCGCGAGGGCCGCATCCTCGGCGCGGGCACGCTGCAGGAGCTCGCCGGCTGGGGCCCCTTCGAGCTCGACGAGCGATTCGCCGGCCAGGTGCTGCTGCCCGGCCTGGTGGAGGGCCACAGCCATCTCATGGCCGGCGGCGTGTGGCGCCACGCCTACTGCGGCTGGTTCGATGTGGTCGACCCCGCCGGCCGGCGCATCGCGGGCTCGCGCTCGCTGAAGGCCGTGGTGGATGCGCTGTCGGCTGCCGCCGCCACACGCGCGCCCGCCGAGGCGGTGGCCGGCTGGGGGCTGGACCCGATCTACTTCGGCACGCGCCGCTGCACCCGCGCCGACCTCGACCAGGTGAGCACCACTGCGCCCGTGGGCGTGCTGCATGCCAGCGCGCACATCCTCAACGTGAACTCCGTGGCGCTGGAGCGCGCCGGCTTCCTACGCCCGGGGCTGGAGCACCCCGGTATCCCGCTCGGCCCGGACGGGCTGCCCACGGGCGAGCTCAGGGGCCCGGAGGCGATGATGCCGGCGCTGCAGCAGGTGGGCCTGGGGCGCGCCTTTCTCGGTGCCGATGAGTTTGCCGTGCGCGCCTTCGGCCAGCTGGCCGTGCGCGCGGGCGTGACCACCGCCACCGACCTTGCCGCCGGCCTGCTCGACGAGGAGGTGCAGCTGCTGGCGCGCATCACGGCCGAGGCGGCGTACCCGCTGCGCCTGGTGCCGCTGCTGCGCCTGATGGGCACCACCCCGGCGCAGGCCGTGGCGCGTGCACGCGAACTGGCCGCGCGCAGCACCGAGCAGCTGCGCCTGGGCCGCATCAAGCTCGTGGCCGACGGCTCGATCCAGGGCTTCACGGCCCGGCTGCGCTGGCCGGGTTACCACAATGGCGCGCCCAACGGCCTGTGGTACACGCCCCCGCAGACGCTGCGCGAGGCCTACGCGCTCGGGCTGCAGCACGGTGTGCAGATGCACACCCACACCAACGGCGACGAGGCCACCGAGATGGCGCTGGACTGCCTGGAAGAGGCGCTGGCCGCGCACCCCCGCCCCGACCACCGCTTCACCCTGCAGCACTGCCAGCTCGCCGACGCCGCGCAGGTGCGCCGCATGAAGGCCCTGGGCGCGTGTGCGAACTTCTTTGCCAACCACCACTACTACTGGGGCGACCAGCACCACGACGTGACGGTGGGCCCCGAGCGCGCGCAGCGCATGAACCCCTGCCGCAGCGCGCGGGACGCGGGCGTGCCCTTCTCGGTGCATTCCGATGCGCCCATCACGCCGCTGGGGCCACTCTTCACCGCGTGGTGTGCCGTCAACCGGCTCACCGCCTCGGGCCGCGTGCTGGGCGAGCACGAGCGCATTGGCGTGATGGACGCGCTGCAGGCCGTCACGCTGGGCGCGGCGGTGACGCTCAAGCTCGACGGCGAGATCGGCTCCATCGAATGCGGCAAGCGCGCCGACTTCTGCGTGCTCGAGGACGACCCGCTGCAGCTGCCCCCCGAGCGGCTGAAGGACGCGCGGGTGTGGGGCACGGTGCAGGGCGGGCGCGTCTTCGCCGCGCCGTGAGCCTACGCCCGCCCGTACCGGCCACGGTGATCGGCGGCTACCTCGGCGCGGGCAAGACCACGCTCGTCAACCGTCTGCTGCGCGAGGCAGCCGGGCGCCGTATCGCCGTGCTCGTGAACGACTTCGGCGAGGTGTCCATCGACGCTGCGCTCATCGAGGGCGCCGATGGCCAGGTGCTCAGCCTGGCCGGAGGCTGCGTGTGCTGCGCCTTCGGCGCGGACCTCGTGGGCACGCTGCGCAGCGTGCTCGCGCGCGTGCCCGCGCCCGACCACGTGCTCATCGAGACCAGCGGCGTGGCCCTGCCCGCGGCGGTGGCGCGCACCGCGCGGCTCGTGCCCGGGCTGCTGCTGGAAGGCATCGTGGTGCTGGCCGACGCGCAGGCTGTGCGCGAGACCGCACAGAACCGCTATGTGGGAGAGACCGTGCGCCAGCAGCTGGCCGACGCCGACCTGCTGCTGCTGAGCAAGGCCGATCTCGTCGACGCCGCCGCGCGCACGGCCCTCGCCGACTGGCTACGTGCGCTCGCGCCCGCCGCGCCGGTGGTGGAGGCGGTCCACGGGCAGGGAGCTGCGGCCCTCGTGCTGGGCCTGCCGGCCCGCTCCGCTGCACCGGGCGCAGAGCCGGCGCACGGCGCCCGGCCTTTGCGTGCGGCACCCGCCGCCACCCCGGCCGCGGACCTCTTCGAGCACGGCATCCATCGATTCGATGCCCCCGTGGACGTGCCTGCGCTGGCCGCACGCCTGACCGCAGCCGGCAGCGGGGTGCTGCGCGCCAAGGGCCTGTTCAGGGCGCAGGATGGCAGCCCCGTGCTGCTCCAGGTGGTGGGGCGCCGCGCCACGGTGACGCCCGCGCCCGCTGCGGGGGCGGCCGACGGTCCGCAAGCGCCGGGAGAGCCCGCCTTCGGCTCCCTGGTGTGGATCGCGCTCAAGGGCACTGCGGCTGCTTTGACCTGCCGGGCCTGAACCCACGAAAAAGGGGCCTGCTGCGGGGTGCTGCAGAGCAAGGCTGATTCGTGCACGCCCTCCCGCACGACCGTGGCCAGCAGAGGATGTGATGAATCCGTTGGCCCGTTGATCAGGCGCCCAGCAAGCGGCGTGTGAGCAGCGACTGCATGTCGCGACGGCCGTCAGCAATCACGAACACCACCACGTCGCGCCCCATCACCCGGTAGATGAGGCGATACGGCTTGAAGAAAACCTGGCGGTAGTCCTTGATCCCGAGATCGAGCAATTCCCTCGGGTAGCTGCCGCGCTCAGGCATGACGGCGAGTTGCTCGGCCGTGACCATCAACCGATCCAGAACATGATCGGCATTCGCAGGGTCGTCGAACTCGGCGATGTAATCGTAGATCGCCTCCAGATCCTGCTCGGCACCTTCTGTGAGCAGGACGCTGTACCTGGATGCCATCAGGCCGCGGCCTTCTTCGCCTTGAGCCGGGCCACCACGTCAGACAGCGGCTTGACCTTGCCGGCGGCCACTTCCTGTTGGCCCAAAGCCAGTACTTTCAGCAAAGCCAGTGTTTCCTGCGTGGCCTCGTAGCTGGCCACATCCTGCAAGACCGCTTTGGCCTCACCGTTCTGCGTGATCACCAGGGGCTCGCGTTGCTCGCCGAGCGTGGCCAGGATCTCCGCCGCATTGGCCTTGAGATAGCTGATGGGTTTGAACCGTGACGAGTAGCGCATGGGACTCCTTGCGGACTGAATATAGTCTACAAAAGGTCCGGTCGGAAAAAGCTCCCGCAGGGACTGTGGAACAGCTTCGAACCGCAGGATAGAAAGACAAACGCCCAGAGAGATCTGGGCGTTGTCAACTGGTGCCGGTGAAGAGAGTCGAACTCCCGACCTTCGCATTACGAATGCGCTGCTCTACCAACTGAGCTACACCGGCGGAACCCGAGATTATATCGGTCCGCGCAAGCGCGCGGGGAAGGCGTACCCGTTCAGTGCCGCCGGTCGAGCAGCCGCTTCACCTTCGAACTTTGCGAGGTGAGCGTGTAGCGGTCCAGCCCGCCACGGTCCACCGGCGTGATGATGACCTTCACGCCCAGCACCTCCTTCATGCGTCGCTCCAGGCTTTCGCGCAGCGCCCCGCGGTCTGCGGTGGCATCGGCCACTTCGACCCACACGTCCATCTGGTCGACACCAGCCTCGCCCACCCGGTCGACGAAGCAGAAGTACTCACCCGTGCAGCGGGGCTCCTGGAGCAGCGCGGCCCCCACGGCCTCCGGAAAGACGTTCACGCCGCGCAGCTTGACCATGTTGTCGTTGCGACCGTAGATGGCCTGGAGCCGGCGCATGCGGTTGCCGCATGGGCACTCGTCGGTGTGCCAGGCCGAGATGTCGTTGACGTTGAAGCGGATCTGCGGCGCCCCGTACTTGTACAGGGTGGTGATGTAGACCGTGCCCTTTTCGCCGTCGGGCACGATGGCGCCTGTCTCGGGGTTGGCAATCTCGAGGATGAAGGCGTCTTCCATGGCGTGCATGCCGCGCTGGTGTTCGCACTCGGCCGCGAGCATGCCGCTCTCGTGGGTGCCGTACATGTCGAAGGCCTTGGCCCCCCACAGTTCCTCCAGCGGCTCGCGCTTCTCGGGCCCCAGGTGCGTACCCAGCAGCCGGATGCCCAGCGAACGCGGGTCGATGCCCATCTCGTCGCGTGCCACCAGCGCCATGTGGCGCAGGTAGGCCGGAAACCCCAGCAGCACCTTCACGCCCCAGGCCTTGACGATCTCGAGCTGCCGCCGCGTGGGGGTGTTGGCGCCGCTGCCAGTGGTCACGGGCACGGCGCCGCTGTAGCGCCACAGTGCCTCGCGGGGGGCAGCGCCGCCATTGCCCAGACCCAGCGACAGGGTGACGAGCACCATGTCGCCCGGGCGCACGCCGTGCATCGCAAACCGCCTGCCGCCGAGGATGGCCATCGTCTCGCGGTCCTGGGGGGCGTAGAGCATCGGCCGGGGCAGCCCGGTGGTGCCGCCACTGGTCTGCAGCACCAACGGCATGCGTGTGCCATCGGCGGGTGAGATGCCCATGAAGTCGCCAAACGGCGGGTTGCGCTCAATGCTGCGACGGATGTCGTGCACGTCGTAGGGTGGAATGCGCGCCAGGTCCTCGAGCCGGCGGATGTCACCGGGCTGCAGACCGTGGTCGCCCCAGTGGCGCTGGAAGAAGGGGATCTCCCAGCCGCGCTCGACTGTCTTGAGGAATCGCTTTTCCTGCAGCGCGTGCAATTCGTCGCGCGAGAGCCGGGCAGTGGTGTGGAAGTAGGTGGGCGGTGGCGGGTAGTCGCGCCACAGCTGCTCGAAGTCCAGGCTGCGGAAGTACCACGGGATGTGGTCGGGGTCCTGGGGGTGGTTGTCCATGGCGTGGTGAGGTGCGCTCGGGCGCGGCGGGAGGGATGGGGTGGCTTCTCAGGTCAGGCTGGCTCGGCGGCCGCCATCCACGTGGTGAACCACCCCTGTCATGTAGGCGGCCCACGGGCTGCACAGGAAGGCCACGAGCCCGGCGATCTCCTCGGGCTGGCCCACTCGGCCCATCGGAATCTGCTCGACCAGCCGGGCCCGCTGGGCCTCTTCCACCGCGCCAGGCTGGCCGCTGCCGAACACCGTGCCCAGGCGCGTGGTCTCGATACGGCCAGGGCAGATCGTGTGCACCGTGATGCCCGTTCGCGCCAGCTCCAGCGAAAGCGTCTTGGCGTAACCGATCACGCCGGCCCAGGTGGCCACCGACAGGCCGAAGCGCCGGATGGGCTGCACCGCTGAAAGTGCGGTGATGTTGACGATGCGGCCAAAACCCTGCGCCCGCATCGAGGGCAGCACGCCGCGCACGAGCCGCACCACGCTCATCAGGTTCTGTTCTACGGCGCGGTGCCAGGCGGTGTCGTCAAAGCTCTCGATCTCGCCCAGCGGCGGGGCGCCATCGTTGTTGATGAGCAGGTCCACGCGGCCGAAGTGCTGCAGGGCCTGCTCGACGATGCGCTGGCAGTCCTCACCCTTGCGAATGTCGCCGGGGATGGGCAGGGTCTGGGCACCGGTCTGTTCGTGCACGGCCTGGCTGGCCTGCTGCAGCGGCTCGGAGCGCCGCGCCACCATCGCCACCTGCGCGCCCTCGGCGGCGAGCACCCGGGCGATGGCCAGGCCGATCCCCTGGCTGGCGCCGCCCACGAGCGCGACGCGGCCGGACAGATTCAGGTCCATGTTCTTCAGCCTGTGGGGGTGAGGCCGAACAGACGCTCGGCGTTACGGTGGAAGACACGCTCCAGCACGTCTTCCGAGTACCCGAGCTCACGCCAGTCTGATACCAGCCGCTCGTAGCGGAACAGCGGATAGTCGGCGCCGAACAACACCCGGTCCTTCAGCCGTGATCGGATCTCGCGCTTGAGTGCATCGGTGAAGTACTTCGGGCTCCAGCCGTGCAACTCGCTCCAGACGTTGTGCTTGTGCAGCATGATCGAGATCATCTCGTCCTGCCAGGGCCAGGCGGGCCGCCCGGTGACGATCTGCAGGGTCGGGTACTCGATGGCCAACTCGTCCACGTAGCGCGGGTGGCACAGGTCCAGCTTGATCCCGGCTCCTCCAGGCAGGCCGGCCCCAGCCCCGGTATGGCCCACGAGCACCAGCACGGGCCGGCCGTGTGCGAGAGCCACCTCGTAGAAGGGTCGGTAGATGGGGTCGCTTGCAGGAAAGCCCATGCCCGATGCCGAGACGCAGATGCTCACGAAGCCCCGGCTCGCGCGGATACAGCGCTCGAACTCCTCGGCGCCGGCATGGCCCAGGCGCGGGTCGATCTGCAGCCACAGGCCGAAGACGCAGTCCGGGTAGGTGGCCTGGGTCTGAATCGCATAGTCGTGCAGGGGAATGACTTCCTGCAGCGGCAGCGACTTCGTGAAGCCGAAGTCGAGGATCGTGCGCACTTGCTGCGAGCGCAGGTAGGTGGCCATTTCCTCCTCGGTGTCGTAGCGCGGGGTGGAGTTCCAGGTGTGCTTCTGCTGCGCGAGAGCCTCAGCCGTGCGCAACACATAGCCGCGCTCGGTGCCCCAGTGCGAATGCAGGTCGAACAGTCTCATCGCGCGCTTATTCCGCCTTGATGCCGGCGCTGCGGATCACCTGGCCCCAGCGAAGCACCTCGCTCTTGAGGAAGGCATCAGCCTGGGCGGGGGTGCCGCCGGTGAAGGTCACCCCCATCTCGCTCATCTGCTTGACCATGGCCGGGTCGGTGATGGCGCGGTTGATGGCGGCATTGAGCTTGTCCACCACGTCCTGCGGCGTCTTGCGCGGAGCGAAGACCATGTACCAGGCGGCCATCTCGAAGCCGGGCACCCCCGCCTCGATCATGGTGGGCAGCTCCGGGGCGAGTGGCGAGCGCTTCGGGCCGGTGGTGGCCAGCGCCTTGAGCTTGCCGGTTCGCACCAGCGGCAGCGAAGTCGTGATGGTGTCGAACATCACCGGCACCTGCCCGCTGACGACGTCGGCAAGGGCCGGGGCATTACCCTTGTAGGGCACGTGCGTGAGCGTGGTACCCGTCATCGACTTGAACATCTCGGCAGAAAGGTGCGCGCCCGCGCCGGCCCCCCCGGAGGCGTAGAAGTACTTGTTGGGATTGGCCTTGAGCAGGGTGATCAGCTCGGCCACCGAGTTAGGCGGGAACGAGGGGGGCGTGACGAGCATCAGCGGGATGTAGCCCACGTAGGCCACCGGCACCAGGTCGCGGTCCAGGTCGTATGGCAGGTTGTTCACCAGGAACTTGTTGGTGGCCAGCACCGAGTAGCCCATGAGCAGCGTGTGCCCGTCGGCTGCCGACTTCGCGACGAAATCGGTCCCCACCAGCGCACTCGCACCGGCCTTGTTCTCCACCACCACAGGCGTGTCGAATGCCCCCTGCAGGCGCTGAGCGATGGCTCGCGAGAGGATGTCCACGCCCCCGCCAGGCGGAACGGGGGCGATGATCTTCACCGGCTTGCCCGCGGGCCAGGCCTGCGCAGCAACCGAACTGGCCAGCCCTGCCAGGCAGGCGGCCAGAGCCAGTGACCAGATTCCCAGACCCCCCAGCTTCGATACGCGACTCTTCATGGGTGTGCTCGTGCAAGATGAATGAGCGCCGACCTTAGCGATTTGTGCCGGGCTCTGTCAAACCCGCAGGCTGAAAGCTCCGTTTTCCAGAAGCACCATCCTGGAAAGCCCTTGCACAGGACGCCCGCGCCGGGCGCGTCAGGCGACTACCGCGACCCTCAGCGGGCGGTATAGCCCCCTTCCACCACCAGCGCGGTGCCCGTGACGAACTTCGACTCGTCGCTGGCAAGGTAGACCACGGCCCATGCGATGTCGTCGGGCTCGCCCACGCTCTAGAAGGCCACCCGCCGGCCCCGAGCATGCAAGGCTTGCACCAGCGCCTGGCCCTGGAGTGTTCGCCTCAACCGTGGGCTGCTGGCTCGCTGTGGTACTGGGTCACCCGCTCCACCTCGTTCCTCGAGCCCAGGATCACGCTCACGCGCTCGTGCAGCTTCTTGGGGGCGATCTCCAGGATGCGCTCGTGCCCGTTGGTGGCCGCGCCTCCGGCCTGCTCCACGAGGAAGGCCATGGGGTTGGCCTCGTACATCAGGCGCAGCTTGCCCGGCTTGTCAGGCTCGCGCTGGTCCCAGGGGTACATGAACACGCCTCCGCGCGAGAGGATGCGGTGCACGTCGGCCACCATGCTGGCGATCCAGCGCATGTTGAAGTCCTTGCCCCGGGGGCCCTCCTTGCCGGCCAGGCACTCGTCGATGTAGCGGCGCACGGGCGGAGCCCAGTGGCGCATGTTGCTCATGTTGATCGCGAACTCCTTGGTGTCCGCCGGGATCTGCACGTTGTCGGCCGTCAGCACCCACGAGCCCTGCTCGCGGTCGAGGGTGAACATCGCCACGCCGTCGCCCACCGTGAGCACGAGCGTGGTCTGCGGGCCGTAGACGCAGTAGCCCGCGGCGGCCTGCTGGCGCCCGGGCTGCAGGAAGTCCTCCTCGCTCACGCCGCGCGCGTGGCTCACCTTGCGCAGCACCGAGAAGATGGTGCCGATGCTCACGTTCACGTCGATGTTCGACGACCCGTCCAGCGGGTCGAACAGCAGCAGGTACTCGCCCTGCGGGTAGCGGTTTGGCACGACGTGGATCGAGTCCATCTCCTCGCTGGCCATGGCCGCCAGGTGCCCGCCCCACTCGTTGGCCTCGATCAGCACCTCGTTGCTGATCACGTCCAGCTTCTTCTGCACCTCGCCCTGGATGTTCTCGCTGCCCGCGCTGCCGAGCACATCGCCCAGCGCGCCCTTGTTCACGGAAATGGCGATGCGCTTGCACGCGCGTGCCACCACCTCGATGAGCAGGCGCAGCTGCTCGGGAATGTGGCCATGCTGGCGTTGCTGCTCGACGAGGTACTGCGTGAGGCTGATGCGGCGGCTCATGTCAATCCTCCAGGGCCTTGTTCACGATCTCGCGGGTGTCCGGGCTCAGCCGGGCGGCCGCGGCCACGCGCGACAGCGCCTCGCGCGCGGAGCCGCGCATCGGCTCGGCCAGGCGCCGCCAGTGGTCCAGCGCGCGGGCCATACGGGCGGCCAGCTGCGGGTTGAAGGCGTCGAGCTCGAGCACACGCTCGGCCCAGAACACGTAGCCCGCAGCGTCCGGCCGGTGGAAGGCGGCCGGGTTGGCCATGCACAGCGCGCCCACCAGGCTGCGTGCGCGGTTGGGGTTGCGCAGCGTGAAGTCCGGGTGCTGCAGCAGCGCCTTGGCGCGCTGGAAGGCCGAGCCGGCGCCCGCGCCCACGGGCTCGGGTGCGAGCGCCTGCGCCGTGAACCACTTGTCCAGCGCCAGCGGCAGCTCGCGGTGCTGGGCGTGGAAGCGCTCAAGCGCCGGAGTGGCGAGCTCGGCGTGCGCGTGCACGAGGGCGTTCAGCGCCGCCAGGCGCTCGGTCATGTTGGAGGCGTCCTTCACGCGCTGGTAGGCGCGGCCCGGCCAGACGGCATCGCCCGTGCGCACGGCATGCAGGCACAGCATGGACAGCGCCAGCCCCGACAGCGCGCGCGAACCCGGGCTGTCCACGCCCGGGGCGGCGTGCGCCTGCCAGGCGGCGAGCCAGTCCTCGTGCAGCTGCTGCGCGAGCTGCGCGCGCAGGCTCTCGTGCACGGCGTGGATGCGCGCCGGGTCGACGCTGTCCACCTGCTCGGCCACGTAGCCCTGCGTGGGCAGCGTCAGTGCCAGCGCCTGCAGCGAAGGGTCGAGCTGCGCGTCGCGCAGCACCGCCCGCAGCGCATCGGCCAGGGGCGCGTCCAGCACCGGCTCGGTGCCGCCGTGCAGCGCCTGCAGCATGCACGCGAGCATCAGCCGTTGGCCCGCCTCCCAGCGGTTGAAGGCGTCCGCATCGTGGGCCAGCAGCACCCGCAGCCCGGCTTCGTCCAGCCCGTCGTCCAGCCGCACCGGGGCGCTGAAGCCGCGCAGCAGCGAGGGCACCGGCTCCTGCGCCACGCCGCTGAAGACCCAGCTGCAGGACGCCTCCTCCAGCACGAGCAGGCGCTCCTGCGGCCCCGGCTCGCTCTCTCCGGCCAACGTGAGCGGCAGCGCCTGCCCGTCGCGGCCCACCAGGCCCACGCGCACGGGGATGACGAAGGGCTGCTTCACCGGCTGGCCCGGGGTGGCCCGGCAGTCCTGCGAGAGCGTGAGGGTGTAGGTGCCGGCCTGCGCGTCGTGGTGGCCGCGCGCGGTCACGCGCGGGGTGCCGGCCTGCGCGTACCAGCGGCGGAAGGCCGCCAGCCGCGTGGCAAGGGCACTGCCCGGGTTGGCGTCGGCCATCGCCTGGGAGAAGTCATCGCAGGTCACGGCCTGGCCGTCGTGGCGCTGGAAGTACAGCGCCATGCCGCGGGCAAAGCCCTCGCGCCCGAGCAGCTCGGCCTGCATGCGCACCACCTCCGCACCCTTCTCGTAGACGGTGGCGGTGTAGAAGTTGTCGATAGCCGTGTAGCTGTCCGGGCGCACCGGGTGGGCCATCGGGCCGGCGTCCTCCGGGAACTGCGCGCTGCGCAGCCGCAGCACGTTCTGGATGCGGCGCACCGCGCGCGCCGAGGCCTGCCCGGCCATGTCCATGCTGAATTCCTGGTCGCGGTAGACGGTCAGGCCCTCCTTCAGCGAGAGCTGGAACCAGTCGCGGCAGGTCACGCGGTTACCCGTCCAGTTGTGGAAGTACTCGTGGGCGATGACGCTTTCCACGCCCTCGAAGTCCGCGTCGGTGGACATGGCGGGCGTGGCCAGCACGTAGCGCGTGTTGAACAGGTTCAGGCCCTTGTTCTCCATCGCCCCCATGTTGAAGTCGTCCACCGCGACGATCATGAAGCGCTCGAGGTCCGGCGACAGCCCGAAGCGCGCCTCGTCCCAGGCCACCGAGGCCATGAGCGAGCGCATGGCGTATTCGGTCTTGTCCAGGTCGCCGCGCTTGACCCACACCTGCAGCAGGTGCTCGCGCCCGCTGCGCGCCACGATGCGCTGCTCGCGCGCCACCAGGTCGGCGGCCACCAGCGCGAAGAGGTAACTCGGCTTGGGGAAGGGGTCGTGCCAGGTGGCGTAGTGCCGCCCGCCCTCGAGCTCGCCCTGCGCCACGAGGTTGCCGTTGGACAGCAGCACCGGGTACCGCGCGCGGTCGGCGCGCAGCGTCACGGTGTAGGGCGCCATCACGTCGGGGCGGTCGGGGAAGAAGGTGATGCGGCGGAAGCCCTCGGCCTCGCACTGCGTGAAGAAGCCCCCGCCGCTGGTGTACAGCCCCGACAGCTCGGTGTTCTTCTCCGGCGCGCAGGTGTTGCGGATCTCCAGCGTGAAGCTGTCGCCCGCCGGCGGGGTGTCCAGCACCAGCAGGCCTTCCTCGTGGCGGAAGGACACGCTCTGGCCGCCGCTCATCACCCGCAGCAGGTTCAGCCCCTCGCCGTGCAGCTTCAGCGGCGTGCCCGGCGGGGTGTCGGGGTGGCGCTCCAGGGCCAGGCGGCTGGCCACGATGGTCTTGGCCGGCTCCAGGTCGAAGCTGAGCTCGACGCTGCGCACGAGATAGGCCGGGGGCGCGTAGTCCTCGCGCCGCACCACGACCGGGGTGCTGCCATCACGCATGGGGAATGTCTCCTGGTGTGAGGTGAGGGGGCGACGCGCTGCGGCGCGCTACAGCCCCTGCTTCAGGCTGGCGGCGATGAAGGGGTCCAGGTCGCCGTCTAGCACCTTCTGGGTGTTGCTGATCTCCACGCCCGTGCGCAGGTCCTTGATGCGGGACTGGTCGAGCACGTAGGAGCGGATCTGGTGGCCCCAGCCGACATCGGTCTTGGCGTCCTCCAGCTTCTGCTGGGCCTCGCGCTGCTTGCGCATCTCGTGCTCGAAGAGCCGGCTGCGCAGCATGGCCCAGGCCTCGTCGCGGTTGCGATGCTGCGAGCGGTCGTTCTGGCACTGCACCACGATGTTGGTGGGCAGGTGCGTGATGCGCACGGCCGAGTCGGTCTTGTTGATGTGCTGGCCGCCCGCGCCGCTGGCGCGGAAGGTGTCGATGCGCACATCGGCCGGGTTGATCTCGATCT
>JBMOGN010000007.1:0-36275 GCA_049318345.1 Rubrivivax sp.
CGCGCCGTGCACCGGGCAAAGGCCGGGCCGGCCGGCCCGGCCGGCGCCACCCCGCAGCGGCCACCTGCTCAGGCGCGGCCGCAAGCTGAAGACCGACCGGCGCCCGCTGCGGGCGGCTCCGCGGCGGCTGGCGGCGCCCCCCCTCGCCCCAGGGAGCGGAACGAGCGGAACGAGCGGCCTCAGCGGCCCGAGCGCCCGGGACATCCGCAGCGGACGGGGCGGCCGCCAGAACGGGCGGCGAGGGGCGCCCGGGAAGGGCGCGATGGCCGCAACCCGGGCAGCCCCGTGCAGGCGCCTGCGCGCCCCGCGCCTGCTCAGGTGGAGGACCCGGCGCGGCGTCAGCGCGCGCAGCTGCTGCGCGCCTGGGAGACGAGCCCGCTGGCCAAGGCGAACTTCTGCGTGCTCATGCGCATCGGCGAGGCCGAGCTGGACGCTGCGCTGGAGCAGGCGCGGCAGGAGCGCCGAAGCGGTTGACGCGGTTGACGTGGCTGTTTCGACTGAAACGGCTGAAGCGACGCGGGACCCCTGTCACAGACTGTCAACAAAGCCCCACCGAGCCTGCACAGACAAACGCGGCGCCGATTTCCACAATGCCTTCCATCGACACACGGTGTGTCGCACGAAGACAAAGGAGATCGACATGAGCAAGTTCAACCCCCGCGCCCTCGCCCTGGCTGCCCTGGCCACCACGCTGACCATCGGCGGCACCGCCGCCCTCGCCCAGGAAGTCCGCGGCTTCGACGCCCCCTCCTCCAGCGGCCCGGTGGCCCGGGTGATCGGCGTGACCGCCAACACCGAGCGCATCAGCGAGCAGCGCCAGCAATGCACCGAGCAGCAGCAGGTGGTGAGCACGCCCGCGCAGCCCGGCCTGGGCACGACGCTGGCCGGCTCGCTCATCGGCGGGGCCCTGGCCTCGCCCATCGGCAAGGGCAGCGGCAAGGCGGTGGCGGTGGCCACCGGCAGCATGGTGGGCGCGCATGTCGCCCGCAACATGGCCGAACAGAACGCGACCACCTCGGTGAAGACCGTGCAGGTGTGCCAGCCGGTGACGAGCGTGCGCGAGCAGGTGCGCGACTACACGGTGCGCTACGAGTGGGAAGGGCGCGAGTACGTCGTGAACATGGCCCAGCACCCGGGCGCCTGGCTGAAGGTGGCCACCTCGCACACGGTGCAGGCCTTCTGAGAACCGGGCTCAGCCCGCCGGCCACTGCAGCAGCAGACGCGCCCCGCCCAGCGGGGCGTCCTGCATGGCGGCACGCCCGCCGTGTGCCTCGGCCACCCGGCGCACGATGGCCAGTCCGAGCCCCCAGCCGCGGCTGCGCCGCTCGCGCTCGCCGTCCAGCCGCTTGAAGGGCGTGAAGACGGCCTCGCGCTGCGCGGCGGGCACGCCGGCGCCGTCGTCGTCCACGGCCACGCACACCTGCGCCTCGGCCCCCTGGCCCTCGCACCAGGCGTGCAGCTCGATGTGCGAGCGGGCGTGGCGCGCGGCGTTGCGCAGGCCGTTGCGCACCCCGTAAGGCAGCAGCCGAGCATCGAAGGCCACCGGCCCGTGCAGCCGCAGGTGGGTGGTCAGCACCTTGCCTTCCAGCAGCGGGGCCAGCGCGTCGGCCTCGCGCTGCAGCAGCGCGGCCAGGTCAGCGCGCTCGGGCGCAGCCTGCACCGCGCCCATGTCCAGCCGCGCCATCGTCAGGCTCGCCTCGATCAGCGCCTCCAGCTCCTCGATGTCGCGCTCGCAGGCCGCCACCGCCCGCTCGCGCGCCGCCGCGTCGTCCTCCTCGACGAGGGCGTCCACCGCAAAGCGCAGCCGCGCCAGCGGCGTGCGCAGCTCGTGCGACACCGCCCCAGTGAGTTCGCGCTGGGTGGCCAGCGCCTGCGCCAGGCGCTCCAGCGTGGCGCGCATGCCCGCACCCACGGGTGCGAAGAGCCGGCTGCGCAGCGCGGGCATGGGCGTGTCGAAGCGGCCGGCACCCAGCGCGTCGGCGGCGTGCTGCAAGGCGCGCAGGTCGCGCCAGGCCGGGCGCAGCAGCAGCCACGCCGCCAGCCCGCCGGCAGCCGCCAGCAGCAGCGCCACGGCCGCCTGCAGCACGAGCTCACGCGGCAGGTTCAGGCGGTGCTCGGGGTTCCAGTCCGGGTTCAGCGGGCCGAGCACGAGCAGCTCGGGCGGGCTCGACTCCACCGCTGCGGCCTGCGCCGGCAGCGCCACGACGACGCGCCGGTTCAGCCCCGTGACCAGCATCTCCCCGGCGGCCAGGCGGGCCCGCTCGGCCGCGGAGAAGTCCGCCGCCGGGGCGAGCGCCACGGGGTAGGCGAACTGCTCGTCGAGCTCGCGCACGCGTTGGGCGCGCGCCGCGGCGGGCAGCGGGGCCAGCTCGCGCTGCAGCAGCTGCACCGTGCCGCGCATGAAGCGACGCACGTAGTCGTCGGTCACGTCGCGCACGGCCAGTCCCACGAGCACCTGCACGAGCAGCACGAGCGCGAGCAGCGCCAAGGCCACGCCGGCGGCCACGCGAATCAGGCGCGGGTCGCCCGCGCGCGCGCTCATGTCGGCGCGCTGCCCGGGGCGCCGGGGGCAAACAGGTAGCCCTGCCCGCGCACGGTCTTGATGCGCGAGGGCGCGTCGGCATCGTCGCCGAGCTTGCGCCGCAGGCGCGAGATGCGGGCATCGATGGCGCGATCCAGCCCGTCGAATTCCAGGCCCCGCAGCCCCTGCATGATGTCGTCGCGCGAGACCACCTGTCCCGCGCGTTCAGCCAGGAAGCGCAGGAGTTCGAACTCGGCCGTGGTCAGCGCCACGGGCTCTGCGGCCAGCCGCACCTCGCGCGAGGCGAGGTCCACCAGCAGGCTGCCAAAGCGCAGCACCGCGGCCCGGGGCATCTCCGGCGCGGCCGCCTCGGGGGCCGGGCCGGCAGCCGGCGCGTCCCGGCGCATGAGCGCCTTCAGCCGCGCCAGCAGCACCCGCGGCGCCACGGGCTTGGCGATGTAGTCGTCGGCCCCGCCTTCCAGCCCGAGCACCTGATCGATGTCGTCGTCGCGCGCGGTGAGCATGACGATGCGTCCGGCGAAGTCGCGCCGCACGTCGCGCAGCACGTCAAAGCCGTCCTTGCCGGGCAGGTGCCCGTCCAGCAGCACGATGTCGAAGCCGCCGGCGCGTATCAGCGCCTCACCCTCGTCGCCCCGCGCGCAGTGCGTCACCTGCCAGCCCGCGCGCGCGAGCGCATCGGACACGAGCTGGGCCAGGCGCTCGTCGTCTTCCACCAGCAGCAGGCGGCCTGCGTCCATGATCGTGCGGTCCTCCAGTTGCGTCGCGCAGCGGGAAAACAGTTTATCGGCCGGCCGGCCACACAATCCCGGCATGTCCCCGGCTCCCCACGCCCCAGCCGACCCCGGCGCACCCGGTGCCGATGACGAGTTCCGCGACCTGTCCGGTCTCGTGGCCGCCCATGGCCGCCAGCGCCCCGACGCGCCGGCCCTGGTGTGCGGGGCGCGCCAGCTGAGCTGGGCCGACCTGGACGCCCTGGTCGACCGGGTGGCGGCCTCCCTGCAGCGCGACGGGCTCGGCCCGGGCGACTGCGTGGCGCTGTGCGGCGCGTCGGGCATCGGCTATGTGGCGGCCTTCCTGGGCGCGCTGCGCGCCGGCCTGGCCGCGGCGCCTCTGGCGCCCAGCGCCACCCCCGCACAGCTCGCAGCCATGGTCGCGGATGCCGGCGCGCGCGTGCTGTTCCTGGACGAGCCGGCCCTGGCCGACCCCACGCCCTGGCCGGCCGGGGTGCGGCAGGTGCGGCTGGAGGAACTGGAGGAGATGGCAGACGTGGCGGACGCGGAGGCGAGCGCCCACGCGGCGCCGTCCCGGGCAGCGGCCCCGAGCTGGCTCACCCCCGCCGGCGCGCGGGCGCAGCCCGTGGCGATCCAGCCCGAGTGGCCCTTCAACATCATCTACTCCTCGGGCACCACGGGCACGCCCAAGGGCATCGTGCAGCCGCACGCGATGCGCTGGGCGCACGTGCGCCGCGGGCTGCTGTCGGGCTACGGGCCCGATGCGCGCACGCTCATTGCCACCCCGCTGTACAGCAACACCACCCTCGTGTGCCTGATGCCCACGCTGGGCTGGGGCGGCTGCGCGGTGCTCATGCCGAAGTTCGAGGCCGGCGCCTACCTCGCCCTCGCGCAGGCCCAGCGCATCACGCACACGATGCTCGTGCCGGTGCAGTACCAGCGGCTCATGGCGCACCCGGACTTCGGCCGCTTCGACCTGTCGAGCTTCCGCGCCAAGTTCTGCACGAGCGCACCGTTCCCGGCGGCCCTGAAGGCCGACATCCTGGCGCGCTGGCCGGGCGGTCTCGTGGAGTACTACGGCATGACCGAGGGCGGGGGCACCTGCATCCTGCACGCGCATGTGCACCCCCACAAGCTGCACACGGTGGGCCAGCCCTCGCCGGGGCACGACATCCGGCTCATCGACGAGGCCGGCGCCCAGGTGCCGGGCACGCCTGGCGGCGCCAGCGCGGGCAGCGGCGAGGTGGTGGGCCGCTCGCCCGGCATGATGACCGGCTACCACGGCCACGACGACCTGACGCGCCAGGCCGAGTGGTTCGACGACCAGGGCCGGCGCTACATCCGCACTGGCGACATCGGCCGCTTCGACGAGGACGGGTTCCTCATCCTGCTGGACCGGCGCAAGGATGTCGTCATCAGCGGCGGCTTCAACATCTACCCGAGCGACCTGGAGGCCGTGCTGCGCCTGCACCCTGATGTCGCCGAGGCCGCGGTGGTGGGCGTGCCCAGTGCACAGTGGGGCGAGACGCCGGTGGGCTTCGTGGTGCTGCAGCCCGGGCGCAATGCGGACCCGCAGGCGCTGCGCGAGTGGGCCAACGCGCAGCTCGGCCGCACGCAGCGGCTCAGCGAGGTGCGGGTGCTGGCCGAGCTGCCGCGCAGCGCCATCGGCAAGGTGCTCAAGCGCGAGTTGCGCGAGCAGTGGCAGGCGTCCCCGCGGGTCTGAACACGCCCCGCGGGAGCAAGCCGACGCGCGACAGTCTGCGGGGCCCGGCGTCGGATCAGCCCGCCTCGCCCGCGCGGGGGGGCCAGCCCCGCGCGCCCAGGACCTCGTCGTTGTGCTGGCCGAGCTCGGGCGCGGGCGTGGCCAGGCGCCCCGGGGTGGCCTGCAGCTTGGGCACGATGCCCGGCACCTTCAGCGGCCGGCCCCTGACGTCGACGGTCTGCACGATCATGCCGCGCGCCTGGTATTGCGCATCGGCCGCGATGTCGGCCACGGTGTAGATGCGCCCGGCCGGCACCGCGGCGGCTTCCAGCGCGGCCACGGCCTGCTCGACGCTGCGCCCGGCGGTCCAGTGGCCGATGGCCTCGTCGATCTCCTGCACGCGCGCCACGCGGCCGGCGTTGTCGGCCAGCGCCGGGTCGTCGGCCAGGTCGGGGCGGCCGATGGCGCGCATGAGGCGCCTGAAGATGCTGTCGCCGTTGCCCGCCACGAGCACGTAGCCGCCGTCGGCGCAGCGGTAGGCGTTGCTCGGGGCGATGCCCGGCAGCGCGCTGCCGGCCGCGCCGCGCACCGCGCCGAAGGCGTCGTACTCGGGCAGCAGGCTCTCCATGACGTTGAAGACGCTTTCGTACAGCGCCACGTCCACCACCTGCCCCAGGCCGCCCTGCACCTCACGGTGGCGCAGCGCCATGAGCACGCCGATGACGCCGTGCAGCGCCGACAGCGTGTCGCCGATGGACACGCCCACGCGCACCGGCACGCGCCCGGGCTCGGCCGTGAGGTGGCGCAGCCCGCCCATGGCCTCGCCGAGCACGCCGAAGCCCGGCCGGCTGGCGTACGGGCCGGTCTGCCCGAAGCCGGAGATGCGCAGCATCACCAGGCGCGGGTTCAGCGCGTGCAGCGCCTCCCAGCCCAGGCCCCAGGCCTCCAGGGTGCCGGGCTTGAAGTTCTCGATGAGCACGTCGGCCTCGGCGGCCAGCGCGCGCACGGCCTCCTGGCCTTCGGGCGTGCGCAGGTCCAGCGCCACCGAGCGCTTGTTGCGCGACTGCACCTCCCACCACACCGAGTTGCCGTCGCGCAGCATGCGCCAGCGGCGCAGCGGGTCGCCACCCTCGGCGGGCTCGATCTTGATCACGTCGGCGCCGAAATCGGCCAGCGTCTTGCCTGCGAAGGGCCCGGCGATCAGCTGCCCGAGCTCCAGCACCCGCACGCCTTGCAACGCATCCATCGAACTTCTCCTTGCAGCCTGTTCAGCCTGTTCAGCCTTGCCGAGCTAGAGCTCCACCACCAGCGTCCCGGATTTCGCACGCGAGCAGCACAGCGCGATGCGCGTGAGGCGCTCGCGCGCCGTCAGGCAGTGGTCGCGGTGCTCGGCCAGCCCCTCGCGCAGCCCGACCACGCAGGTGCCGCACACCCCCTGCTCGCACGACACCGGCACCTCGATGCCGAGTTCGTGCAGCGCCTGCACCGCCGTCTGCGCCGCGCCCACTGGCACGGTGAGCCCGCGCTGCGCCAGGCGCAGGACGAAGGGCTCGTCGGCCGCCTCGTCGAAACCGGCTTCGGGCGCGGCGAAGTGCTCCTGGTGCACCGCCTCCTCGGGCCAGGCCGAGGCGGCACGCAGGGCCTGCTGCATGAAGCCCGCGGGCCCGCACAGGTACAGGTGCTCGCCCGGGCGGCGCACCGCCAGCCGCGCCGCGAGGTCCAGCTTCTCGGGCGCCTGCGGGTCGTCCAGGTGCAGCCGCACGGCGGGCTGCGGCAGTGCCGCCAGCTCCGGCGCGAAGGCCAGGTGCGCGCGGCTGCGCGCGAACACGGCCAGGCTCCAGGACGCGCCCGTGCGCGCGAGGTGCTGCGCCATGGCCAGCAGCGGCGTCAGGCCGATGCCCCCGGCCACCAGCAGGTGGTGCGCAGCCTCCGGGCGCAGCGCAAAGCCGTTGCGCGGCGTGCCCACGGCCAGCAGGTCGCCCTCGCGCACGCGCTCGTGCAGGCTGGCCGAGCCACCGCGGCTGTGCGGCTCGCGCTTGACGCCGATCACGTAACGCCGCACGGGCGGCCCCTCGGGCGCGGCGGCCAGCGAGTACGGCCGCATGAAGCCCCCGGGCAGGTGCACATCCAGGTGCGCCCCGGGCTCGTAGGGCGGCAGCGCGCGGCCCTGCGGGTGCACGAACTCGAAGGCGCTGATCTCGGCGGTGAGCCGGCGGACGCGCGCCACCCGCACGGTAAGGATGGCGCTCATCGTGCGCTCATCGTGAATCGGCGGGCGTCCAGCCCCGCGTCTTGCCCGGGTTCATGAGGCCCAGCGGGTCGGCGCGCCGCTTGAAGGCGATCTGCGAGGCGTCGATGGTCTTCATTCCGCCGTCCTCGATGGTGACCGTGTGCGGGTTGAAGATCGTGCAGCCGTCGGACTCGATGCTGCGGATGAGCTCGTACTGATGCGCCAGGCCCTTCCAGCGCGCCAGCACGATGGCGAAGGTGGCCCAGTCGCCGTGCATCTTCGCGAACTCCTGGTGCTGCCAGACGTCCTCGCCGAAGCGCGCCATCTGGCGCATCACGATCTCCGGGTCGAAGGGCTGCGGGTAGGCGATCTGCAGGTAGGTCCAGCCGCGGTCGACCTTCAGCACCTGCAAGGTGGTGTGGTTGTAGGCGCACTCCCAGGCCGGCGGCAGGCCCGCGGCCTCCAGCCCGGCGTCGTCCAGCGCCATCGAGACCTCGCCCCCGTGCGCGGCCACGCCGGCCCGCAAAGCCGGCATCGAATCGGGCGCCACCATCGCGAAGAGGGCGTGGCGGTGGGCCGGAAAGCGCGCGCCCAGGGCCGGGAAGTACGGCGCGAAGCGCCGGTCCACCGCCGACAGCAGGAAGCTCTGCACGCCCGGCGTGCTCAGCGCCTGGCCCGCGTGCAGCACCTGCCGGTAGTCGTCGAACAACGCGATGACGTGCACCCAGTCCACGGCCGGGCTCAGCGCCACCTCCACCTCGGTGAGGATGCCGTTGGTGCCGAAGGCGTGGTGCACCTGCTGGATGTCGGCGCCCTGGAGCTCGATGACGCGCGGCTCGGGCTCCACCGTCATGACGCGGCAGCGCAGCAGGTTGCCCTCGTCGCGCAGCACGCCGTGCGCGATGGAGCCCACGCCGCCGAAGCCACCGCTGATGAAGCCGGCGATCGTGGCCACGCGCCAGGTGCTGGGCCACATGCGCAGCGCCTGGCCGGTCTCGCGCGCGGCCAGCTCGATGTCGTGCATGCGCGCGCCGGCCTGCACGCGCACCCGGCCCGGGGCGATCTCCAGGATGCGCTGCATGCCCGTGACGTCCAGCACCAGGCCCCCGGCCAGCGGCACGCACTGGCCGTAGTTGCCCGTGCCCCCGCCCCGCACCGTCAGCGCCAGGCGGTGGCGCGCGGCCACCGCGGCCGCCTGCCGCACGTCGTCTTCCGTGCTCACGCGCACGACGAGGTCGGCCACGCACTCGCGCAGCTCCTCCTCCAGGATGGGGCTGTACCAGTGGAAGTCGCGCGACAACGCGCGACGCTGGCGCGCAGAGGCGATGACGTTCAGGCCCTGCAGCTCGCGCGCGACCTGCGCCCAGTCGGGCTCGGAGTTCAGGCCGTGGTCGGCCAGGCGGTGCGAGGGCGGCTCGGGAATGTCGGGGGCAGCCGCTGCGAGAGGTGCGCTCATGGGCGCTCCGCACCCGGGCCGTCGAGCTCGCGGAAGTCCGGCGGCTCGGCCATGCAGCGCTGGCCGGCGCGGATGAGCTGGCGGGCGTGGGCCGGGCGCCCCACCACCTCGGCGCTGCTGCGCCCGGGGTGGAGCACGAGGTCAGCCGGCGCGCCGGCGCGCAGCACGCCGTCCCAGGCCAGCCCCAGCAGCCGCGCGGGCGCGGTGGTGACGGTGTCGGCCCAGTGCGCCACAGGCTCGTCGAGCTGCGCGGCCATCGCCGCCAGGGTGAGCGCCTGCAGCGGGTCGAGGTCGCCGCCGGGAAAGAACGGGTCGCGGTGGTTGTCCGAGGCGAAGGCCAGCGGGATGCCGCGCGCACGCGCCTCGTGCACGGGCAGCAGGCCGCGCAGCCGGGGCGATCCGCGCTGGCCCTCGCGCGCGCCGGGCCGGCGGCTGTCCTGCAGGTACAGGTTGGTGGTGGGCAGGCTCACGAGGCCCAGGCCCGAGGCCGCCACCTCGTCCAGCAGCGCGTCGCGCGCGCCCTCCTCGAGCACCCCGAGCACGCAGCAGTGGCCGCACACCGTGCGCGCGCCCCAGCCGCGCTCGCGCGCCAGGCGCGCCACGTGCGGCAGGTTGGCCACGGGCGGGTCCAGGTGCTCGTCGATGTGGAAGTCCAGCCGCAGGCCGAAGCGCTCGGCCAGGTCGAAGGCGCGCGGCAGCAGCTGCACCGGCGCGCCGGGGTAGACGAAGAGGCCGAATACCGCGCCTTCGGCCGCCAGCGTGCGGGCGATGGTCAGGCCGCGCGCCTCGTCGGCGAGCTCGTCGATCTTCAGCAGCGAGGTGACCACGAGCTCCACGCGTCCGGCCCACTCGCGGCGCAGCGCCTGCAGCACGCGCCAGGCCAGGGGCCCCTCGGGCTCGGACCAGTCGCAGTAGCTGTTGATCGCGCGCGTGCCGTGGGCATGCGCGGTGCGCAGCGCAAAGTCCATGCGCCGGCGCAGCTCGACCTCGGTCCAGCGCACGTAGTCGGCGCGCACGCGCGTGACCGCGGCGAAGAGGTCGCGTTCGGGCGACAGGCCCGCGGCCAGCAGGTCGCCCTTGTCCAGGTGGGTGTGCGCATCGACGAAGGCCGGCAGCACGGTGCTGCCGTCCAGATCGAAGACCGCGTCGCCGCCTTCGGGCCGTGCGGCCAGCTGCGCGATGCGCCCGTCGCGGATGTGCAGCGCAAGCGGCTCGCCCGGGCCGGGCCCGCCCTCGCGCAGCGCGGCGGGCACACGCGCACCGGCCAGCCAGTAGGCCTGCGGCAGGACCTGCGGCCAGCGCGCAGGGTGAAAGGGCGAGAAGCGTTGCATGGCTGCGCATCCTAGCGGCAGCCCGGGTGGCAGGCGGCCGGGGCAGGCGGCATGATCGCGTCCCGTCCACCCCCCGAACCCGCCCACACCGGCCCCGTCATGAGACCCACCCGTCGCCATCTGCTGAGCCTCGCCGCCTCGGGCGGCCTGGCCGCCTGCCTGCCTGGCCTGGGGCGCGCGCAGGCGTCGCCGGGCAGCGACCCGCATGCAGGCCACCACGCCGGCCAGTACGAGCGGCTGAACCAGCCCGGCCTGGTGCCCCGTCCGCCGCTGGCCGACGTGCAGTCGGTCTTCGACAGCCCCGCCCCGCGGGCGAAGAACCCCGGGCGCTGGGTCGTGCGCGCGCCGCTGCCCCTGCCGCGCAGCGAGATGGCCTGGGCGGCGACGCTGCGCGAGCGCATGCACGTGGTGGGCGGCTACGGTGAGCAGCGCGTAGACCGTCCCTACCACCACGTCTTCGACGCCGCGGCCAATCGCTGGCTCGTGGCCGCGCCGCTGCCCCTGGGGGCCAACCACGTGGGCGTGGCGGTGCTCGAGCAGCGGCTGTACGCCGTGGGCGGCTTCGTCGAGCAGAACCGCAAGCCCCACGCCGAGTGCTTCGCCTACACCGAGGACGGCGACCGCTGGCGGCGCATCGCCCCGCTTCCCGCGCCCTGTGGGTCGGTGGCCTGCGTGGCGCAGGATGGCCTGCTGCACGGCATCGGCGGTGCGGTGGGAGACACCTTCGCCGACAAGAAGTCCATCGACTGGCACCTCGTGTACGACCCGAAGGCCGACCGCTGGGAGCGCCGCGCGCCGCTACCCACCGGGCGCGACCACGTCGCCGCGATCCCGCACCGCGGCCTCATCCACGTCATCGGCGGGCGCGTGGACAGCTTCCACACCAACTCCAACCTGCACCACGCCTACGACGCGCGGCGCGACCGCTGGGAGATGCGCAACCCGCTGCCCACCGCGCGCTCGGGCCACGGCGCGGCGATCCTGGACGGGCGCATCTTCGTGATGGGCGGCGAGGGCACCAACCGCGTCTTCGGCCAGAACGAGGGCTACGACCTGGAGCGCGACAGCTGGGAGCAGTACGCCCCGATGCCCACGCCGCGCCACGGCCTGGGCGCCGCCGCGATCGGCCGGGCCATCCACGTGGCCGGCGGCGGGGCGGTCATGGGCGGGGGCGTGCAGACCTCGATCCACGAAGCCTTCACGCTGGACTGATCCTCGACCGCCGCCGGCCCGAAGCCCAACCCAAGACGGGCCGGGAACAGGCCTTCACACACCGCCCGTGATCATCGTGAACGACCGCAGCTTCTGCGCCATCGACTTCGGCACCTCCAACTCCGCCGTGGCCCTGCCCGGGCCGGGCGGGGACACCCGGCTCGTGGAGCTCGAGCCGGGCTTCACCACCATGCCCACGGCCGTGTTCTACCGTTCAGACGGCCCGGCCTGGGCCGAGCCGGTGTGCGAGTACGGGCGCGCGGCGGTGGCCGCCTACGTCGACGGGCTGGACGGCCGGCTCATGCGCTCGATGAAGAGCATCCTGGGCTCGCCACTGGCCCAGCAGATGACCGACGTAGGCGGCGGCCGCGGCGTGCGCTACGCCGACATCGTCGCAGGCTATCTGCGCCACTTGCTGCATCGGGCGCAGCAGACATGCGGCCACGCGATGGAGCGGGCCGTGCTCGGGCGGCCCGTCTTCTTCGTCGACGACGACCCCGTGCGCGACGCGCTGCAGGCGGCCGCGCACGCCGCGGGGCTGCGTGAGGTGCACTTCCAGTTCGAGCCCATCGCCGCGGCGCTGGACCACGAGCGCACCCTGCTGCGCGAGGAACTCGTGCTGGTGGCCGACATCGGCGGGGGCACCTCGGACTTCTCGCTCGTGCGGGTAGGGCCCGAGCGGCGCACGCGTGTAGACCGGCGCGAGGACATCCTGGCCAACCACGGGGTGCACGTGGCCGGCACCGACTTCGATCGCCACATCGAACTGGCGGCCATCATGCCGCTGCTGGGCTACCGCGCCTTCGGGCCGGCGCGGGCCGGCGAGCCCGCGCGCGAGGTGCCCAGCGGCATCTACTTCGACCTGTGCACCTGGCACCTCATCAACACGGTGTACGCACCCGCGCGCGTGTCCGAACTGCGCCAGATGCGCGGCTTCTACGCCGAGCCGCGCCACCACGCGCGGCTGCTGGCGGTGCTGGAGGAGCGGCTGGGCCACGCACTGGCGGGCGCGGCCGAGCAGGCCAAGATCGACGCGGCCACGAGCGCCCATGCGCGCATCGGGTTGTCCGTGCTGGAGCCGGGCCTGGAGGCGGCGCTGTCAGAGCGCGAGGCCGCGCAGGTCATCGAGGCCGACTGCGCGCGCATCGAGCAGGCCGCGCGCGAGGTGGCGCGGCTGGCGGGGGTGGCGCCCGGGGACGTGGACACGCTTTACTTCACGGGCGGCTCCACCGGCCTGGCGCCTCTGGTGGAGCGCATCGCCGCGTGCTTCCCGCAGGCGCGCCGGGCCCAGGGCGACCGCTTCGCCAGCGTGGCGCGCGGGCTGGGCGAGCATGCGCGGCAGGTCTTTGGCGGCTGAGGCCGGAGAGAATGTGCTCCAGGCCCTGCTCCAGGAAGCCGCGCGCGGCCTGCACACAGGCGGGCTCATGGTTGGCGGGCGTTGCGTGGTGCAGCAGCGCGGGCGCAGAATCGACCAGCACGGGCCTGCGGCCCGTAATGGGACCACGACGAGGAGACTGACATGTTCGCAGCGTTGCGCAAGCATGGGCCAGCGGCTGCAGAGGTTTACCCACCGCGGCATGGGCCGCGTGCAGGCCGAGCAGGGGGTGGTGTGGCCGAAGCAGTGAGGACGCGCCGGGCGCTGCTGGCCCTGGGGCTGTCGCCCGCCTGGCAGGGGGTGCTGGCGCCTGCGGCCCATGCCGCCGACGACAAGACCTCGGTGGCGGGCATCAAGGAGGCCCTGGCGGTGAGCACCGAGAACGCGGTCAAGAGCCTCGGGCGCGAGAACGGCTACTTCGGCAACCAGGCGGTGAAGATCCTGCTGCCGCCCAGCGCGCAGAAGCTGGCCGACCTCGCGCGCAAGGCTGGCTTCCAGCAGCAGGTCGACGAGCTGGTGCTCAGCATGAACCGCGCCGCGGAGCGTGCCGCGCCGCTGGCGGCCACGCACTTTGCCAACGCCATCCGCGGCATGGGCATTCAGGACGTGCGGGCGATCCTGCAAGGAGGCGACACGGGTGCGACCGCCTTTTTCCAGCGCACCACGCGCGAGCCGCTGTTCACGGCCTTCCGGCCAGCCGTGAGCAAGACGGTGGAGCAAGCCGGCGCGGCACGCGCCTACCGCAACCTCATGGAGCGCGCCGAGCGCGTGCCCCTGCTGGGCAAGCAGAAGTTCGACCTCGACGACCACGTCACGAACAAGGCGCTGGACGGGCTGTTCTTCGTGGTCGGCGAGGAAGAGAAGAAGATCCGCCGCAATCCGCTGGCGCGCACGACGAGCCTGCTGAAGACGGTCTTCGGCCGCTAGCGCGTCGGCGCGGCGCGCTCGAAGAAGTCGAGAACCGCCGCCAGCGCCGGGTTGCGCAGGTCGTCGCGCTCGACGAGCAGCGCGTGGCGGGCCTGCTCGAGCCGGCGGCCGGTGCAACGCCCGGGTGGGACGGCACCGGCGTTGAGGTGGGCGCAGAACGCCTGCTGCGCATCGGGGACCACCACCGTGTCCTGCCCGCCCTGCAGCACCAGCACGGGCACCGCGATGCGCGCGGCGTCCGGGCCGCGCGCATCGCGCGAGCCCGCGCAGGCCTGCGCCACCCAGCGCAGGGTGGGCCCGGCCACGCGGGCATCCTCGTGCCCGCAGTGCTCGCCAGAGCAGGTGGCGCGGCGGTCGTCCCAACGCCGCAGCAGCCGCACCACGCTGTGCGACATGTCGTTGTCCGACGGGTCGGCCTGGGCGAGGAAGGCCAGCCGCTCGGCCTCGAAGCCCTCGCCCTGCACGCGCCGGGTGGAAAGCCACGGCAGCTGAAAGGGCAGGCGCACGGCGAAGTCGTCGCACCAGCGGCGCAGCACGCGGTCGGTGCGGCTGGCGGAGTCGGCCTCGGCCACCAGCGGCTCGTGCATGGGCGTGACCTGGGCCGCGGCGGCCACCGGCGCCTCGCGGCCCAGGCGCTGCAGGTACAGCGACACCACCGCGCCGCCCATGGAGTGCGCGAGCAGGAACACCGGCGCGGGAGCGCGGCCCGCCGCCTCGCGCGCAGCGCGCACCCGCTCGACGAAGGCCTGCAGGTCGTCCACGAGGTGCTCGAAGCGGTCCACATGCCCCTTGTCGGCGTCCTGGGGGTCGTCCAGCAGGCGGCTGGAGAAGCCCTGCCCGCGGTGGTCGTGGATGTAGACCGACAGACCGTTGCGCACGAGGTCGTGGATGACCTCCTGGTACATCGTCAGGCCCTCGGTGAAGCCCGGCACCACGATGACGGCGCCGCGTGTCTCCTGGCGCGCTTCGTAATGGCGGTAGTGGATCTTCACCGGGCGCGCCCAGGGCGCGAAGAGCCCGAGGGGCACGCCCGGGAAGGAGCCCACCGTCACGCGCGCGAGCTCGGCCGTACGGGCCTCGATGGCGGTCCAGCTCGCATGGGCAAAACGCGATTCCTCCGACAGCACCCAGGGCGCTCGACGGGGCTCGGGGGCGCCGAGGGGCTCGAACGCGGGAAGGGCCGGATGCGCCCCGGCCTGCGCCCCGGACTGCGCACAGGCGCCCGGGTGGGCCAGGGCGGCGGCAAGCGCCAGCACCAGCGCCAGCGCGGACCTGGCGGCGAGCACCCCGGAACGCCGGCCGCCCCGTGCAGTCGGCATGACGATTTTCACGGGATCCCCGAAATCCATGGCGTGAACTCTATCGCCGGCCGCGTGGCCCGTGCCGCAGGCAGGCTGCCCGTCGCACAATCGCACCGATCCTCCGGCTGGAGCCGGAGACGGGAGCAACGATGATGCACAAGCTGGTTCGACTCGCGATACTGGCCGCGCCTGCGCTGGTCGTGGCTGGGTGCAGCGTGGCTCACGGCACCAGCAAGCCGGTGGCGGTCTACATGAGCCTGGGGTCCAAGCAGTGCCAGGAAGGCGGGCGCACCGTCTCCGACGTGCAGAAGACGTTGCGCGCGGCCGGCATCCAGGTGCTGGCGGCCACCTGCGGCAGCGACGGCTTCGCCTACCCGGCCGTGTGCGGCGCGCCCGACGGGCGCATCGCCATCGTCGATGTGCCGGCGGAGCAGGCCAGCGCCGCGGTGAAGCTGGGCTTCAGGTTGCTGTCGGATCGTCCGGGCGCCACCCGCTCGAGCTGCTCCTGATGCCGGCAGGCCGATAGGACAGCAGGCCGGTAAGCCGGCAGGCCGTCACGCCGCCCGGCTTCAGAACAGCGCCATCTGCCCGGGCGCCGAGGGCGCGCGGAACTGCGCCACGCTCATCGGCGGCAGACGGCGGGCCAGCGCGAGCCGGCGAGCGGCCAGCTCGAAGCGCTGGGCCAGCAGCTGCGCGTGGACCCCGCTGCCGCGCATGCGCTCCCCGAATCGTCCGGTGTAGTCCTGTCCCTCGCGCATCTGCCGCACGAGGCTCATGACGTGCCCGGCGCGCTCGGGAAAATGCTGCTGCAGCCACTGCACGAAGAGGTCGCGCACCTCCAGCGGCAGGCGCAGCAGGATGCTGCTGGCTGATTGCGCACCGGCCTCCTTGGCAGCAGTGAGCACTTGCTCCAGGTGGCGGTCATTCAGGGCGGGGATGACGGGCGAGACGAACACGCCCACGTGCACGCCGGCACGCGCGAGCTCCGCCATGGCCCGCAGCCGGCGCGCGGGCGTGGGCGCCCGGGGCTCCAGGATGCGCGCCAGGGCCGGGTCCAGCGTGGGCAGGGAGACGAAGACACGCACGAGGCCCTGGGCGGCCAGCGGGGCGAGCAGGTCCAGGTCGCGCACGACGAGCGCCGACTTGGTGGTGACCGTGAAAGGAAGCTTCGCCTCGGCCAGGACCTCGATGACCGAGCGGGTGACGCGCTGCGTGCGCTCGGCGGGCTGGTAGGGGTCGGTGTTGGCGCCGATGGCGATGGGCTCGGGCACGTAGCCGGGCTGCGAGAGCTCCCGGCGCAACAGCTCGGCGGCGTTGGTCTTGGCGTAGACCTGGCGCTCGAAGTCGAGGCCCGGCGACAGCCCGAGCCAGGCGTGCGTCGGGCGCGCGTAGCAGTACACGCAGCCGTGCTCGCAGCCCTGGTAGGGGTTGATCGACTGGTTGAAGGGGATGTCGGGCGAGTCGTTGCGGCTGACGATGCGCACGGCCCGCGTGGGGTGCACCACGGTGGCGGCGGGGTCGCTGGCCGGGCTGCCGCCGCGCTCGTCAGGCTCGTCCTCCCAGGGCCCGCCCTGCCCGGGGTCGACGGGCTCTCGGGCCCAGGCGGCGAAGCGCGAGGGCTCGTTCGTGCCCACCCCCCGGCCCCTGAAGAAGCCCGACGGGGGCTTGACGGAAACTGGCTGCATGTACATACTGTATGTCTATACAGCTTCCTTGTCGAGCCCCTCATGTCCAGCCCGCTGCCCAGCTCATACCGCCAGCATTTCCAGCCCCAGCCGGACTTCCCGGCCCGCCTGCCGCGCGTCCTGCGCCGGCTGTGGTCCTGGCTCTGAGCGGCGCGCGCCGGGCTCAGGCCTCGGGCGCGGCGCGCACCAGCTCCGCCTGCAGGCGAGGCGGTGTCTTGAGCGTCTGGAAGATCACGCAGTAACGCTCGGTCAGGCGCAGCAGCGAGGCGAGTTGCTCCGCGCTGGCGTCGGAGTCGATCTCGAAGCGCACCCGGATGTCGGTGATGCCCACCGGTGCTTCGCGGTCCACGCCCAGCGTGCCGCGGAAGTCGCTGTCGCCTTCCACGTGCACGCTCGCGCTGCGAAAGCCGATGCCCATCGCCGTGGCCACCACGTTGAAGGTCACGCCGGCGCACGCGGCCAGCGACTCCAGCAGCATGTCGCCCGAGCAGGCCTGGCTGCCGTCGCCGCCCGCGGCCGGGTGGAGGCCGGCCTGGAAGTCGGCAAAGCGCGTGGAGATGCGGCAGCTGACATCTCCGGGCACGAGCTCGGCCCGGGCGTGGAAGGTCTGGCGCGCGGCGGCGGGGTCGGCCTTGTAGCGGGCCTTGATGGGCGCCTGCAGGGCGCGGAGTTCGTCGGCATTCATGGTTCGCTCATCTCCAGCAGCATCTGCACCAGCTCCTGCGGCCGGCTCACCATCGGGCAGTGCCCGGTGGCCATCACGCGCAGGTCCCAGCCAGCTTGTTCACGCACGCGCCGGCGAAAGGCCTCGATGGTGGGAAAGGCCGGCTCGTTGCAGTCGATGAAGGTGCGCGGCAGCGTGGCCAGGCGCGCCGCATCGAAATTCAGCACCTCCCGGTACGGGCCGAAGGGGTGCGGCACCTGGCGCCGCGCGAGCCACGCCCGGTCGGCCCCTTCGAGCCCGAAAGCCGCGGGGTCGGCCGGCGGCAGCGCATGGTCGTGGGCGGCTGCCGCCGCGCTGCGCGCCGCCACCGTGGCCGGGTCGTGACAGCTGCTCCAGGACTCCCCGGGCATCGGCACCACGGCGTCCAGGTACACGAGCCGGGACAGCGGCGCACGCGCGCCCCCCTCCCGCACCGCTTGCGCCTGCGCCTGCTCGAGCAGCCTGTCGGCCGCCGCGGTGATGACCATGCCGCCGTAGCTGTGGCCCACGAGCACCACCTCGTCGAGCTCCTCGGCGCGCACGAGCCCCACCACGTCGGCCGCGTGATCGGACAGCCCGATGTCCGCATGGCGCAGGTGCGCGCGCTCGCCCACGCCCGTGAGCGTGAGGGCATGCACCTCGCGCCCGGCCTGCCGCAGCGGACCGAGCACGCGGCGCCAGATCCAGGCGCCACCCCAGGCTCCATGCACGAGAACGATCGGCTTCATCTTCGACGCATCCCCAATCGACTCATCCCGAATCGACGCATCCCGACAGGCCCGCGCCCACCGCGCGCCCAGGGGTCGAGGATAGCCCCGGCCCGCAGGTGCTAGCCTTCGCCTTGGTGCTTCGCCCCGGCGCTTCGCCCGATGATCGATCTCTACACCGCCTCCACCCCCAACGGCCACAAGGTCTCCGTGGCGCTGGAGGAACTCGGCCTGCCCTACACCGTGCACGCCGTGGACCTGGCCCGCGGCGAGCAGAAGACCCCCGACTTCCTGCGCCTGAACCCCAACGGCCGCATCCCCGTGATCGTCGACCGCGCCCAGGGCGACTTCACCGTCTTCGAGTCCGGGGCCATCCTCGTGTACCTGGCCGAGCAGACCGGCCGGCTCATGCCCGCCGACCCCAAGGGGCGCTCGGTGGTGATGCAGTGGCTGATGTTCCAGATGGCCGGCGTCGGGCCGATGATGGGCCAGGCCAATGTCTTCTTCCGCTACTTCCCCGAGAAGATCCAGCCCGCCATCGACCGCTACCAGAACGAGTCGCGCCGGCTGTTCGAGGTGCTGGACGGGCGGCTCGCGCAGGCGCAGTGGCTGGCGGACGAGTACTCCATCGCCGACATCGCCCACTGGTGCTGGGTGCGCACCCACCGCTGGTCGGGCGTGAGCGTGGAGGGCCTGCCGCACCTGCGCCGCTGGCTCGACGCCATGAAGGCGCGCCCGGCCTGCCAGCGCGGCATCGAGGTGCCGCAGAAGATCGACAGCGTGCTGCGCGACGAGCAGGCCACGCGCGCCTTCACCGAGCGCGCGCAGAAGATGGTGCAACGCTGATGGAGCCCCGCCGATGATCACCCTGTACGACTGCGCCACGGCGCCGAGCCCGCGGCGCGCCCGCATCCTGCTGGCCGAAAAGGGCGTGGCGCATGCCACCGTGAACATCGACCTGGCTCGCGGCGAGCAACTCGGCGACGCCTTCCGCGCGGTCAACCCGCAGTGCACGGTGCCCGCGCTGCAGCTCGACGACGGGCTCGTGCTCACCGACAACGCCTCCATCGCCGCCTACGCCGAGGCGCGCTGGCCCGACCCGCCGCTGCTGGGGCGCACGCCAGCGGAGAAGGCCGACATCGCCGGCTGGAACTGGCGCGTGGAGTTCGAGGGCCTGCTGGCCATCGCCGAGGCGCTGCGCAACGGCTCGCCCGCCATGGCCAACCGGGCGCTGCCCGGGCCGGTGGACTACCCGCAGATCCCGGAGCTCGCCGCGCGCGGGCTGCGCCGCGTGCAGGTCTTCCTGGACACCCTGGAGACGCGCCTGGAGGGCCGCTCGTGCGTGGCCGGCGACGGCTTCAGTGTGGCCGACATCACCGCCGTGGTGGCGGTGGACTTCGCCCGCATCGTGCGCGTCAAGCCCGGCGAGCAGCATGTGAACCTGCGACGCTGGCGCGCCGAGATGGGCCGGCGGCCCGCGATCGGGGGATGAGCCGCGCCGCCACCGGAAGCGGGCGCGGGCAGCGCGCGACAGGCCTCGGAGCCTGGCTGCGCGCACTGGCCGCCGCGGGTGCGGTGGCCGGCGCCGGGGTGCTCGCGCAGCCCGTGGTGCCCGTGGACCCGGCCCTGGGCGAGAGCGTGGTCTTCGTGCGCAGCGCGCGGCTGCTGCCCATCGACCTGGAAACCACGGTCTTTCGCCCGCCGGGCGAGGGGCCGCACCCGGTGGCCGTGATCAACCACGGCAAGGACAGCGGCAACAACCGCATGCAGCCGCGCGCGCGCTACCTGCCGGCGGTGCGCGAGTTCCTGCAGCGCGGCTGGGCGGTGGTGGTGCCCATGCGCCAGGGCTTCTCCCACTCCGGCGGCTCGGCCGTGGGCGAGGGGTGCAACATCGCGGCCAACGGGCAGGCCCAGGCCGAGGACGTGCGCGCCGTCGTGGCCTGGCTCGAGAAACAGCCCTGGGCCGACGCGCAGCGCATGGTGATGCTCGGGCAATCACACGGCGGGCTCACGACCCTGGCCTACGCCCAGGACCCGCATCCGGGCTTTCGCGTCTTCGTCAACTTCGCGGGCGGCCTGCGCTACAGCGCGGGCGGCTGCCCGTGGGAGACCGAACTGGCCGTCGCCTTCGGCCGCTACGGCGCACGCACCCGCGTGCCCTCGCTTTGGTTCTACGGCGAGAACGACAGCTTCTTTCCGCCGGCGGTGATCGGACCGGCGCACGAGGCCTATGTGCGCGCCGGCGGGCCGGCGGAACTCGTGGCCCTCGGGCCCTTCGGCCTGGACGCGCACGGCCTGTTCGGCAGCTACACCGGGCTGCCCCTGTGGTGGGAGCGCGTGGCCGCGCGGCTGGCCGCAGCCGGGCTGCCTACACAGGTGCTGCACCCGCAGTTCTCGCGCCGCGCGGGCTGGATGGCGCGCCCGGCGGCCAGCGGTTTCGCGGGCGTCGAGGAGATCGAGCGCGTGCCGGGGCTGCAAGCAGCCGGCCGCCAGGGCTACCGCACCTTCCTCGGGCAGCAGAGCCCGCGTGCCTTCGCGCTGTCGCCCGAAGGCGCCTGGGGCTGGGCGCAGGGCGGCGAAGACCCGCTGCGCCGCGCCCTGGATAACTGCAACCGCCGCGGCGCGGGCAGCTGCCGGCTCTACGCGGTGGATGAGGAGGTGGTGTGGCAGCAGCCCTGATGCAGGCGGCGGCGCCCTCCTGAAGATCTTGCGGGCCAGCCGGGCGCCCGTGAGAGCCGCCCCTTAGGCACCCTTTAGGCACCCTTTAGGCACCTGTGGGGCAACTGCGGGGCGCCAGTGGGGCTTCACCGGCTCACTTCAGAGCAGGCCGTGCCCCACGAGGGCCGCGCGCGCGCGTCGCATCAAGAGGGCCACGGCCGGGCGCCGCAGCACCAGCCGCCACACGAGCCCTCCCAGCGTCCTCCATCGGCTGCCCACGAGCAACGAACGGACCACGATGTCCAGGCGGCGCCCGATGGGCGCGCGCAGGGACTGCGGATCGAGCCGGCCGGCGGGCCAGTCGGGAACGGGTTCGGCGCGACCGTGCTGCGGATGCAGGGACCCGATGAGCGGGATGATCGGCAGGACACCCGGTGAGGGCGCGTAGCGGGCGCGCTGCTGGGGGGTCCAGCGCGCGAACAGGGGATGCGTGTCGGGCAGGACGAGCGCGCTTGCCACCCAGCGCTGCGCGTCGTGCCGGCCCAGCAGGTAGTCGTGTCGGCGAAACCACTTGCTGAGGTAGCCGCCGAATCCCCCCAGGAAGGCCCCCGCCAGACGCCTCGAGGATGGAGGGCCGGCGGCCGCCGCGGCGCTGGCCGGCGACAGCATGAACCGGCTGAATCCCTGGGGGTCGCTCCGCAGCGCGAGGTCGGTGGCGCACAGGCTGGCCTGGGAAGCCACGGCCGACAGCGACCGGGCCAGCACGTCCAGGAGCCGGAGCGACCCCGCTTCCGTGGCCGCCGCCCTGGGAGCATGCACGTTGGGGTCGATCATGACGACGGCGCAGGCGGGGCGCGCGCCCGCGGCCGATCCGCTTGCGCGCAGAAGCTCCCTGGCCATGGCGGCCGGGTTGTTCTGCAGCAGTCCGCCGTCGACACAGGCGAACCGGTAGTTGCCGGGGGGCATCGGATTCCCCTCCGTCCAGGCTGGCTCGAGAGCGCGCTGGGGCAGGGCCGGCGGGCTCTGCATGGGCTCCAGCCCGAAGTGCTGGCCCTTTAGCTGGCCCAGCGGGCGGGTCAGCGTGCGCGCCGCCAGCACCACCGGAAAGGCGGCCGAGCCCAGCGCGGCCTGCGCAAAGGGCTGGCCCCACTCGTCCCAGTTCCGGACGGGGTCCGGCTGGAACTGCACGGCGTACTCCTCGGGCCGCACCGCCTCGACGGGCCAGGGGCCCAGACCGGACACCGCGTAGCGCAGCGTGTGGGCATGCTGCGACTGGCCATCCTGCGCCCGGGAGGCACTTCCGGGAACGGGCTGGGTGGCGAGTTCGTAGGGCACCCCGCGCAGATCCGTCACGGCGAACCCGACACGAAGGGGGTCGGCCAGCCACGCCCTCGGGGCTGGGAGTTGGGGCAGCTTCGCGGTATCGAGCAGAGCCCGGCAGGCCACGCCATCGAGGTGCCGGGCATCCAGCAGGGACGCCACCGGAAGGGCCTGCGCGTCGGAGTCGCCCAGCAAGTCGGTGATGTCGGTGGCATCGACCCAGGCGTGATACAGCGGGTGACGGCCGGCAAGGTCCTCGGGCGTGTCCGCATCGACCAAGGGAAGCTTGCGGTCCAGGACAGCCGTCAGCGCCGCGGCGGTGAGGCTGCCCGAGGACGCACCCGCCAGCCCGCACAGCACCACGTCGTGCTCGGGCGCCAGCGCATCCGAAGGGCCCTCGGCGTCGCGGCGCGACCGGGCTTCGTGCCAGGCATCCAGGGCCTCCACGATGAAGGCCAGCGCCCCTGCGATGTAGGCACCACCGGAGACCGCGCCGGCCAGCGACAGGCACAGGTCCAGACGGGGCGTGTTCGCGTCTGCTTGCGGCTGGGTCATGAGTGGTCACCCCTTGGTCACCCCCCCGGGACGGGCGGGGAAAGCCCCCGCTTCGGGCGTGCGGCCTGTGTAACATCATCCGTGCCAGGCCGAGCCGGGAACACGGGTAGCTTCCCCAGGAAGACGCCGGCCGCCTTCAAGGGAATGGACGATGCTTCACGCACCGGGCAGTGATGAGCGCAAGCAGGCCACGATCCTGTTCGCGGACATTTGCGGCTCGACGGCCCAGATCCTGCAGTTCGACGTCGAGGAAGCCCGCGACTTCCTGGCACCCGCTGTCGAACTGATGCGCGGTGCCGCGCAACTCTACGGAGGTCAGGTCTACCGGGTGGAGGGCGATGCGATCCTGGCGGTGTTCGGTGCACCCCTCGGGCAGGAGGATCAGGCGCTGCGCGCCTGCCTGACGGCGGTGGAGCTGCAGCGGCGGGCGGCGACAGCGGCCCAGGGCTCCTCGCCCTTGCTGCTGCGCGTGGGCATCCACTCCGGAGAGGTCATCTCCTGGCGCGAATCGGGCTCGGGGGTGGACCGCATCGACGGCAGCAACGTCCACCTGGCCAAGCGGCTGCAGGAGGCCTCGCCCCCGGGGCGCATCACGATCAGCGCCGCGACCCGCCGGCTGGTGTCGCACGAGCTGGACGCCGTGTCCCTGGGGCAGCAGAGCGTGCGCGACTTCGGCGCGGTGGAGCTCTTCGAGCTCTCCCAGGAGAGCAGCCGGCCCCGGCCGGACGAAGTGGCCCGCAGGCGGCTGTCGGGTCGCCTGGTGGGCCGGGCCGAGGCGCTGTCCGCCCTGGAGAGCGTGGCCCGGCGCGTGCGCGAAGGGCGCATGTGCATCGCCGGTCTGCGGGGAGAGGCAGGCATCGGCAAGTCGCGCATCGCCGCGGAGGTCGTCCTGCGCCTGCACGAGTCGGGCTTCGGGTCGGCGTGGGTGTCCGCGCGCTCCTACGCCACGCATGTGCCCTACGCGCTGGCCGCGGAGTTCGCACGGGTCCTCATCGGCCTGCCCGACCGCGGCACGCCCGGCTGGGACGAGGCGGTGGCGGCACTCGTGGAAGGCTGGCCCGCCGACCAGGGCAAGCTGTTGTCGGCCGTGGCCGACCTGCTCGGCGCCAGCCCGCTGGATCCGGACTGGTCGCAGAGAACCCCCTCCCAGCGGCAGCGCGACGTGAACGAGGCCGTGGCCTGGCTGATCGCGCAAAGGGTGAAGGACGCCCCGCTCGTCGTGGTCGTGGACGACATCTTCCTCGCCGACCGCGAGAGCCTGCGTCTGATGGAGGCCCTGGAGCAGCCGCTGGGCGCCGCGCCCGTGCTCCTGTGCATGACCTATCGGCAGGACTTCGTGCACCGCTGGGGCAGCTCCGCCGCGTTCACCGAGCACTGGATCGGCCCGCTGGAAGACGCGCCCATGCGCGATCTGGCGCAGCGGCTGCTCGGCACGGACACGTCCCTGGCGGAACTCAGCGAGGAGCTGCTGGAGCGGGCCGATGGCAACCCCTTCTTCCTGGAACAGATGGCGCAGAGCCTGGTGGACGACGGGACGCTGCAGGGCAGCCCGGGCGCCTACCGCAGCGCAGGTGCAGCGGGCGAGCTGCGCGTGCCCGGGTCGATCGCCGCAGTCATCGGCGCCCGGGTGGACCGCTTGCCGGGCGCGGGCAAGGCTGCGCTGGAGGCCGCCGCGGTGGTCGGCGGGCACATCAACGGCCACGTGGTCGGCGCGATGCTCGGCCTTGCCGAACCGCAGGCGAGCGAACTTCTGGACAGCGCCCTGTCGGCGGGCCTGCTTGCCTACGCCCGGGATGAGGCCACGCTCGGGGGCGTTGCGCCGTCGCGGGCTGGTGCACGCCTGGAGTTCTCCCACGGCCTGGTCCAGGAAGCGGTGGCCGGGGCGCTCACCCGGCCCCGCAGGCGGGCCCTGCACCGGGCAGCCTTCGAGGCACTGACCGCCTGCCTGGGAGCCCGCAGCGCCGACCATGCCGCCGAACTGGCCCACCACGCCTACCTGGGCGAGGCCTGGCCTGCGGCTGCGCAGGCCGCCCTGCAAGCCATCTCGCGCTCGATCAGCCGCTCGGCCAACCGCGACGCGCTGCGGGTCTTCGCCCTGGGGCTGGACGCGGCGCGGCGGATTGCGGAGACACCCCTGTCGCTTCGCAGCGAGCTGGCACTGCGCCTGGAGGCGCTGGGGGCGCAGCTGCCCCTGGGCATGCAGGACGACCTGCTGGCCAACCTGGAGCGGGCCGAGCGGATCACCCAGGAGATCGGCGACGCTCGCCGGCAGGCGGCGGTCCAGGTGCAGCTGGCCGTTGTGCAGTGGTCGCACGGCCGCTACCGCGAGGGCCTGCTCTCGGCAAACCGGGCGGCGCAGGCCGCGCAGGTCGCCGGCAGCCGCAGCCTGCAGATGGCCGCCTCACAGGCCGCCATGCTGCTGCACCATGGGCTGGGCCACTACCCCCAGGTGGAGGAGCAGGCCCGCGCCATCGAGCGCGACTTCGCACCCGAGCTGGCAGCCGGCCGGGTCCTGCCCGGCTGGGCCGTCATGGCCAGCGTCAACTCCAAGGTCTTTCTGGCTGACGTGCTCGCACGCGCCGGCCGGATGGAGGAGGCGCAGCGCTGCTGCGACGCCGCCTACGCCGAAGCCGGCCGGCACGAGCACGCCTTCTCCCGCTCGCTGATCGACTTCGTGCAGTCCGAGCTCTGGGTGGCCCAGGGTCGTCTGGCCCTGGCGCGGGCGTGCCTGGAGGAGGCGCGGGCGCGCTGTCGGTCCCAGGATGTGCTCGCGATGATTGCCCCGATCGTCGCCCTGTGGGCAGGGTGCATTGCCCTGGAGGGCCGCGCGCAGGAGGCCGTGCAGACCCTGCAAGGCGCCCTGTCGAGCAAGCTTGACCAGAGCGGGGGCAAGTACAACGCGTTCTACTTCCCGAAGTATCTGGCCCTCGCGCTGGGTGCAGCCGGACGGGCCCAGGAGGCCCGCGAATGTGCCTCGCAGGCCGTCACCGCGGCCCGCAGCCTGGAGCAGACCGGTTTCGAGGCCGAAGGGCTGCTGGTGCTGGCCGAGCTCGAGGCCGCGGCGGGACTTGCCGACGACGCGCGCGCGCACTTCACCGACGGCGCCGAGCGCGCCGGGCGGTGCGGGGCGTGGAGCGTGCAGCGCCGCTGCGAGCAGGGCCTGGCCATGCTGGGCGCCGACCTGTTCAGCACGCGGGCGCAGCCCCAGGACCAGGACCTGCCAGCCGGCGCGGGTGTGCAGGCCCGCCCATGAAACGCCTGCTCCATCTCCTGATCAGCCGCCTCGTGCACCAGCCCGGGCTGCTGCGGCTGATCGCAGCGACCCTTCAGCGCCTGCCCCCGCTGGAGGGCTTGGCGGCCGACCGCATGGGCCTGGCCACGCGGGCCCGCAGCGTGGCGGAGATCTTCCTGCGCGACAGCAGCTTCTCGAACACCTCCCACGCCCCGAACCTGGTCGCGGGCCCGTTCGCCATCGGGATGGAGTCCGGCCCGCGGCACGACGCGGAGCGCGCCGCGCTTGTGGCCATGCTGCCCCCTGCCCAGGAGTTTGCAGACGGTGCACAGGCCTGCGCGCGCGCCAGCATGGGCAGCCTGCTGGCGGCCGGGCCGGCGGGCTTCGACCTCGTCGAGGACTACATGCTCTGGGTGGCCTGGGGCGGGCTGCGTACCGTGTTCGGCCCCGCGGCGGCCGCGCTGGAGTCGAGCGCCGGCGGCGCTCGGGCGCTGTTCGAGCTGATGCGTCACCCCGGGGCGCACCTCATCATCGGCCAGGTGGCACCGCGCCACGTGCAGGCACGCTCGACCCTGATGGGCAGCCGGCTGCGCCACGTCGTCCAGGCGAACCTGGCCACGCTGCGTGACGCCAGGCCCGGCTGGCAGGGCAGCGACGAGCAGATCATCGACCGCGCCGTGGGCCTGCTTTGGGTCGCGCACCCGGCCACGGTGCAGGCCGTGGCCCTGGTGATGCAGGAGTGGCTGGGGCAGCCGCAGGTGCTGCACGGCTTGCACAGCCGGGCGCGGGCACTCGGGCCGGGAATCTGGGAGGACGCATCCTTCCGTCACGCCGTGAAGACTGCGGCCGGGCAGGCGCTGCAGCGGCGCCCGCCCTTTCCCCTCCTCGTGCGCGACGTCCCGCGCAAGACCTCCTTCGGGATCGACGACACCCGGCAGGCGTCCCTGAAGGCCGGCTCGCATGCCGTCGTCCTGCCCGTTGCGGCGATGGCCGAGGCCGCCCAGGCTGGGGGCTGCCCTTTCCACCAGCAGCAACCGAAGACCGGCCCGGACGGGTCTTTCGGTCTGGTCTTCGGCATGGGCCGCAGGGACTGCATCGGCCAGAACCAGGCCATCGAGACGGTGACGAGCGGGTTGATCGGGCTGCTCGCACTGCCTCCCCTGACTTGGGCCGACCCGGTCTGGCGCCGCATGCGCTACGACGGACCGATCATCGTTCGCATGCGGCTGCGCCCCAGGGCGGCCTGAGTCTGCAAGCCCGGCACCGCAGCAGGAAAGGCAAGGCCATGGCCAACGGACAGATGCTGTGCATCCTGGCGCCCATCCCACAGGACCACGCCCAGGCCGTGCGGCAGGCACTGGCACTGGGCGCCCCCTTGCGGGGAGCGCTGGACCAGGCCCTCCACGCCGCCGGCATCTTCCACTTCGCCTGCATCGCAGTGCTGCCCGGGCCCGGTCTGAAGGAGGGGGGGCAGGACGATCCGCGGCTGATGATCGAGCTCGCGGTCGATCCGCACCTCGGCGTCGCCGAAGCCACGCAGGCCCTGGCCCGGTGCGCGCTGCCGGAACTCTGGCAACTGGCCGCGCCGGCGATGCCCGCACCGGTGCCGCCCACGCCGCATCTGGAGACTCTCGCGCAGTGGCTGGCCAGCCGGGCGACGATCGCCGCCTGCGGCTTCGTGGGCACCCCGGAGCGCACCGTGCGCCAGATCCACGCCGAGGCGGCCCTGCTGGCGGACGCCCGACAGCGTGCGCGGCAGACCCTGGCGCAAGACCACCTGAGGACGAGCGCGGAACTGGCTGCGTCGGTCTGCACGCTGGTCGATCAGGGATCCATTCACGACTTCGCCCGCCAACCGGCAGCCCGCAACTTCTGGCAACGCGCCCCTCTTTGCATCCGGCTCCTGGGAGCCGCCATCAAGCTCGTGCTGCCCGCCGTGCTGATCGCCGTGGTCCTGCTGGGCCTGCTGGCGTTCTTCGGGCTGGGTGCGGTGGTGGCGGGAAGCGTCGTCCTCGGATTCGAGCCGGTGGTTCGTGTGGCGCTGGGGGTGCAGCCTGGGGCCGCCCTGTGGGCCATGGGGGTCGTCTTCGCCGGGGCCATGGTCCTGTGGATCTCGACTGCGCTGTATCGCCAGGCCTTGCTGTCGGCGACGGTCGTGGCCATCCTGCTGACCGGCGCCGGGGTGTTGGCACCCTCGCTGCTGCTCGCCTTTCCGGCCGCCGGGCAGGCCCTGCTGGCGCTCGCAGGCTGGGGCGCGGCCGCCGCCTTTGGGGTGGCGCTGCTGGCCGCGTTGCTGGCCGCCACCCTCGCCCTGGCCGTCGCGCTGGCGCCGCCTTTTCTGGGATGGCGCGGGCTGGCCATCTGGGCGGTGGTCTTGTTCGTCCCCTACGTGGCCGCCTCCCACTTCGTGCTTCAACTCGCGCTGGACGCGGGCGCGGCCGGCTTCGGGCTCGAGCCGCTGCAAACGTTGCGCGGGGCCCTGCCGGTGTGGGGCTGGTTGCCCGCGGCCGATCTCGTCGGGACGATCCTTCTGGCGCTGTCCCTGATGGGCGTGGTCGTCGTGATGTCCGGGTTCAGGTTCGGGCGCACGCTGCCGGAGCAACTTCTGCGTCGGCTCGACCGTCCGCGCGCCGCCCGGCCGCTGGGCACCGCGCTGCGCACGCACGTCTCGATCGAGGCCAACGAAGCGGAGCTGCGGGGACAGACCAACCACATGATCAGCGTCACGGACCTTCGACGCATCGGGCCCTTCGGAATCGTGCCGGCGGCACTGACGCTGCGCGTCATGCTGTGGGGTATCTCGATTCTCAGCACGACCGTCTTCACCAAGGGGCTGCTCGGCCGCGCAGCGGGCATCCACTTCGGGCACTGGCGGCTCATCGACGGCGGCAGGCGGCTGCTGTTTTCCAGCAACTTCGAGGGCTCCCTCGGTGGCTACCTGGACGAGTTCATCGCGGGCGCCTCCCAGGGCGTCAACCTGATCTGGCGCTGGACCGAGCTGCGGCCCCGGCAGGCCGCGATGCCCGACCAACCGGGCCAGATGCCGCAGCCCGGTGTCGCGCAGGCCGGGCAGTGGCCGCCGACGAGGCTCGGCTTCCTGCTGGGATGCCGGTACGAGCAGCGTTTCAAGGCCTACGCCAGGGCGAGCCAGGTGCCGCACCTGTACCGCTTTGCCGCCTATGCGCGCAGCAACCACGACATCGTTCGCGCCACGCGGCTGCGCAACGCGTTGCGGGCCAAGCTCCTGGCCGAACGGGCCGGCGCGCGCGCCCTCGTTGCCGACGACCAGATCATGAGGGCTCTCGAGTCATGAACACCGCGCCACCATCCGCATCGCCTCCGAAGGCAGGCACCCCGGACGCCCAGGAGCTGGACAGGTCGGACATGCAGGCCTTCATCTCTTCGGGGTTTGCGTCGCTGCCGGCGTGCCGCTATCTGCTGCTGCAGGTGACCGATGCCGCCCGGGCGCGGGCCTGGATCGGCCGGCTGCTGGACTCCGGGGTGGTCCCCAACGTCGGCATCCTTCCGCTGAAGCGTGCAGCCACACCGGTGCAATGCGCGGCCATGGTGGCCTTCACCTTTGGCGGGCTGATGGCACTCGGCCTGCAGGAGGACCCGGCGCAGCCCTTTCCAAGCGGGTTCTCCGGCGGCATGGTCAACCCCCGCCGTTCGCGGCTGCTGGGGGATGACAACGTGGACCAATGGAATTGGGTCGATGCCGCGCAGCACGATGGGCCGGGGGAAGGTCGAGCGGGAAAGGTGGCCCATGTCCTTGTCGGGATCTTCAGCGCGGAGCCCGGCGTCTGGCCCGCATCCGTGCAGGCGCCCACCGCGCACGGGGATGGTCTGGAGATCGTCCGGGAGGTGGAGACCTGCCGCGCCTACCTGCGCCTGAACGAGGCAAGTGGCGAGACTTCTTTGACCGAGCCCTTCGGCTTTCGCGACGGGATCTCGCAGCCGGTCATCAAGGGCCTGCGCGCGGCCGACAGCCGGGGCGCGGGCGCAGGAGGCTCGTCCGCTTCCACGGCCGATGACGACCTGGTGGAGCCCGGAGAGTTCATCCTGGGCTACATCAACGAGTACGGCGAGCCCGCCTACTGCCCGGATGTGAAAGGCTTCGCACAGGCAGACAATCCGCACCCTTTCGGCATGAACGGGACCTACCTGGTGGCTCGCCAGATCTACCAGGACGTGGAGGCGTTCAGGAGGTTCGAGACGCTGTCCCGGGCTGCCAGCCCGGGCAGGCCGTCTGCGGCCGAGAAGATGATGGGGCGGTACAAATGCGGTCGGCCTCTCGTGGAGAGCCCCTTCCCGACGGAAGACCTGAACGATTTCCGCTTCCGTCAGTTCGACCTGGAAGGCTTCCAGTGCCCGCGCGGGGCGCATGTGCGTCGCGCCAATCCTCGAGACCTCCTGGGCTCGGACACGCCCTCGGGCATCGCGGCATCGAAGCTGCACCGGCTGCTGCGCCGCGGCCGCGTCTATGGGCGTGATGGGGCCGGTGCCGCAAGCTGCAGCGGGCCCTGCAGCGGGAAGACTGCGCCCGGCGAAACCCCAGACGAGCCACATGCCGGCCGGGGTTCGGCGGGCGCTTGCGGACAGGGTCTGTTCTTCGTGGCACTGAACGCCGACCTCGAGCGCCAGTTCGAGATCGTGCAAAGCCGCTGGTTGGCAAACCGGCGGTTCAACGACCTGGAAGGCGACGACGACGTCTCGGTGCCCACCGGGCAGGCCCGCCACTTCTCCATTCAGGGCCTGCCTACGGGAAGGTCCCTCGGGCCCGAGGCGGGCCTGCAGGACTTCACGACCGTGATCGGAGGGGGCTACTTCTTCCTGCCCGGCCTGCGGGCGCTGCGCTTCATCGCGGCGGGCGCGCGCCGCCCCGCTCCTGAGCCTGCACCTGGGCCCGGGCCTGGGGCGGGTGACCCTGGGGCGCCTGCCCCGCGCGCATCAGGTACCACCCCGCCGTGACGAGCAAGGCGATGCCAGCCCAGGCCAGGAGGTTGGGCACGTCGCCCCAGACCACCCAGCCGATGAGCACGGCCATGAGCAGCCCGCTGTAGCGAAAGGGCGCCACCACCGAGAGCTCGCCGCTGCGCGTGGCGCGGATGATGAGCTGGTAGCCCGCCGCCAGGAAGACCGCCGCGGCCGCGAGCAGCCCCCACTCCCGCAGGCCCATCGGCGCCCAGTGCTGCCCGGCGGCCAGCGCGCCGGCCAGCAGCGTGACGGCCATGGAGGTGGCCAGCGTCACGGTGATCGAGGGCACGTCCGGCGCAATGCGGCGCGTGATGGTGTCGCGCACCGCGTTCACGAGCGTGCCGCCCAGGCACAGCCAGGCGTAGCCGTTGAAGCCCTGCTGCCCGGGCTGGATGACCATGAGCACGCCGGCAAAGCCCGCGCCGATGGCCAGCCAGCGGCGCGCCCCCACGCGCTCGCCCAGGGTGAAGATGGCCAGCAGCGTCACCACCAGCGGCGTGGCCATGTTGATGGCCGTGGCGTTGGCAAGGGGCAGGTGAAACAGGGACACCAGAAACATCAGCGTGGCCAGCGCATCGATGGCCGCGCGCGCCGCCACCCAGCCGCGCACGAGCCCCGCCGGACGCAGCGGGGTGCCGCCGACGCGCATGACCACCAGCACCAGAGCGGTGGCCATGAGGCCGCGCACGAGGATCAGCTGGCCCGTGGGCAGCGTCTGGCTGGCCACCTTCACCAGCGCGTCGTTGACGATGAAGCTGGCCATGGCCAGCACCATCAGGCGGATGCTGCGGCGGGTGGCGCGGGCGTCAGGCGGGGGCGTGGACAAGGATGGCTGCGGGCGATGGGCCCGGCCCGCATTCTCGCCGGATGGCAGTTGCCAGACCGCCATTTCCTCAGTACACTGACGATCAGTCGGCCCATTATCAGCACCCCCATAAAGGAAGCCCCCCGTGACCCGCAAGACCGAGAATCTGCCCGTCATCGTCTGCGGCGGCGGCATCGGGGGCCTGGCTGCGGCGCTCGCGCTCGTGCGCCAGGGCTTCGATGTCACCGTGCTGGAGCAGGCCCCCGAGATCGGCGAGATCGGCGCGGGCATCCAGCTCGGCCCCAACGCCTTCCACGCCTTCGACGCGCTGGGCGTGGGCGACCGGGCGCGCAGCCGCGCCGTCTACACCGAGGCGCTGGTGATGCACGACGCCGTGGACGAGACGCTCGTGGGGCGCCTGGAAACAGGCGAGGCCTTCCGCCAGCGCTTCGGCAACCCCTACGCGGTGATCCACCGCGCCGACGTGCACCTGTCGCTGCTGGAGGGCGTGCAGGAAAGCGCGCGCGTGAGCTTCCACACCAACACGCGCGTGGTGCGCATCGAGCAGGACGAGGCCTCGCGCACCGTCACCGCCATCGACCAGAACGGCCGGCGCTGGAGCGGCCAGGCGCTCATCGGCGCGGACGGCGGCAAGTCGGTGGTGCGCGCGCAGTACGTCAACGACCCGCCGCGCGTCACGGGCCACGTGGTCTACCGCGCCGTGGTGGACAAGGCCGACTTTCCCGAGAACCTGCGCTGGAACGCCGCGAGCCTGTGGGCCGGCCCGAAGTGCCACCTCGTGCACTACCCGCTGCGCGGCGGCGAGCAGTACAACGTGGTCGTCACCTTCCACAGCCGCCAGCAGGAGCAGTGGGGCGTGACCGACGGCAGCAAGGAGGAAGTGGAGAGCTACTTCCAGGGCATCTGCCCGAAGGCGCGCCAGCTCATCGAGCTGCCGAAGAGCTGGAAGCGCTGGGCCACGGCCGACCGCGAGCCCATCGACAACTGGGTGTACGGCCGCGCCGCCATCCTCGGCGACGCCGCCCACCCCACCACGCAGTACATGGCGCAGGGCGCGTGCATGGCGATGGAAGACGCCGTCACGCTGGGCGAGGCGCTGCGCGCGACCGGCCTCGACTGGGACGCCGCGCTGCGCCTGTACCAGGACAGCCGCGTCACGCGCACGGCTCGCATCGTGCTGTCGGGCCGCGAGATGGGGCGCCTGTACCACGCCGCGGGGGTGGAGCGCCTGGTGCGCAATTCGCTGTGGAAGGGTCGCTCGCAGGAGCGCTTCTACGACGCGATGGAGTGGCTGTACGGCTGGAACGCGGGCAACTGCCTGCAGCAGCCGATCTGACGAGCAAGGACGAGGAGCACGCGCATGCAAGAACTGGGACGCCTGGAAGACCTGCCGCAGGACTACCGCGACGAGCTCGCGAGCCTGAACCTCGTGCCGCTGTGGCCCAACCTGCGCGCGCTGCTGCCCCCGCGCGTGCCCAGCCGCCACACGCGGGCGATCCACTGGCCCTACGCCACGTTGCGCCCGCTGCTCATGCGCGCGGGCGAACTCACACCCATGGAGAAGGCCGAGCGGCGCGTGCTGGTGCTGGCCAACCCCGGCCACGGCCTGGAGAACATGAAGGCCAGCCCCGCGATGTACCTGGGCATGCAGCTGCTGCTGCCCGGCGAGTGGGCGCCCGCGCACCGCCACACGCCCAACGCCGTGCGCATGGTCGTCGAGGGACGCGGCGCGACCACCACGGTCAACGGCGAGAAATGCCCGATGGAGCGCGGCGACCTCATCCTCACCCCCACCGGGCAGTGGCACGAGCACGCGCACGACGGCGACAGCCCGGTGGTGTGGCTCGACGTGCTGGACCTGCCGCTCGTGTACTACACCGAGACCTCCTACGCGGTGGAAGGCCCGCGCCAGGCCGTCGAGCCCGGCCGCGGCGACGCGGTCTACGCCGCCGGTGGCATCGTGCCCACTCCGGCCTTCGCGCGCAGCCAGGCGGGCTACCCGATGCTGCGCTACCCCTGGGCGGCCACGCGCGACGCGCTGCTCGCGCTGGCTCAGAACCGGCCCGGCCTCGAGGCCGTGCAGGTCACCTACGTCAACCCCGAGACGGGCCGCGATGTGCAGAACAACCTCGGCTTCTACGCGCTCATGCTGCGCCCGGGCCAGAGCCTGCGCCTGCCGCCGCGCTCGCCCTCGCAGGTCTTTCACCTCATCGAGGGCGGGGTGGGCGTGCAGGTACTGGACAGCCGCTTCGCGCTGGCCGAGGCCGACACCTGCTGCACCCCCGGCTACGAAGCCGTGACGCTGACCAACCGCTCGGCGAGCGAGCCGGCCTTCCTCTTCCTGGCCGACGAGTCGCCGCTGCACCGCAAGATGGGCGTGTACGAGGCGCGCGCCTGAGCCCGGCCATGGACCTGGACGCCCTGCCCGGCCACCACATCCGGCGCCTGCACCAGATTGTGGTGGCGATCTTCCTGCAGGAGACCGAGGCCCACGGCATCACCCCCGTGCAGTACGCGGCCCTGCAGGCCGTGAGCAACGCTCCGGGGGTCGACCAGCGCACCCTGGCGCGCACCATCGGCCTGGACACCTCCACCACCGGCGGCGTCATCGACCGGCTCGAGGCGCGCGGGCTGCTCGCGCGCCACGCCCGGCCCGAGGACCGGCGTGTGCGGCTGCTCGCCCTCACGGCCGAAGGCCAGGCGCGGCTGCGCGAAGTGCAGCCCGCGATGCTGCGCGCGCAGGAGCGCATGCTCGAGCCGCTCACGCCCAGGCAGCGCGAGACCTTCCTGCGCCTGCTGCGCACCCTCGTGGAGTCGAACAACGCGCTCAGCCGCGCGCCGAGCCGGGCGTAGCCCGGGCGGGCCGCCTCAGACGACGCCTCAGGCGGCGTCGACCACCTCGGCGGCCGCGCGAAAGGCGTCCACCGCCGCCGGAAAGCCGCAGTACACCGTGGCGTGCAGCAGGATCTCCTGGAGCTCCTGCTTGGTCACGCCGTTGTTCAGCGCGCCGCGCACGTGGGTCTTGAGTTCGTGCATGCGCCCGAGCGCCACGAGCATCGAGACGGTCACGATGCTGCGCGTGCGCAGGTCCAGGCCCTCGCGCTGCCAGGTGTTGCCCCAGGCGTTGCGGGTGACGAACTCCTGCAGCGGCTCGGTGAAGGGCGTGGCGCGGGCCAGCGCCTGGTCGACATAGGCGTCGCCGAGCACGGCGCGGCGGGTGGCAAGGCCTTTGGGGTCCAGGTCCATGGCGGCTACCTCCGGGGGGTCGTGAAGGGTGATCGGGCCACGCGAGCGAGCATCGCAGTGCCTTGGCCGACGGGTCAAGCCGCGTGGGCGGGTTCGACGCTGGGCACTTCCACCGTCGCGAACTCGCCGGGCATCACGACCTCCAGCAGTTCGACATCGGCGCTGTGGCCGATCTCGCGGTGCCGGATGCCCGGGGGCTGGTGCACGCAGGAGCCCGCCTCCAGGCGCACCACGCCCTGGCCCTCGTACTCGAACTCGATCCAGCCCTTGAGCACATAGACGAGCTGGAAGGTCGTCTCGTGCAGGTGCGGCTGACCCGAGAAAGCCTCACCGGCCGCGGCGCGGATCACGTGCGCGACGACGCGCCCGTTTGTGGCCTGCCGGATGCCGAGGTCTCGGTACTCGAAGAAGCTGCGAAGGCCACGCTCGAAGGTGGCCTGCGCGGCGTGGGTGACGACGAAGCCGGATGCGGACATGGGGACCTTCCTGTGGCTGGGGGCGATGGTAGCGGCGCCAGCCTCGTCAGCGCGTGGCCGTCTTCAGTGCCACCGGGGTGAGCTCCACCGATTGCCGCTCGTCGCCCACTTGCACCGCGCCGTCCTTCACCGTCACCTGCCAGGCCATCGAGTGCCGCCTTTGAGGGCCAAGTGGGGCTCCGGTCTGGGCAGGCCGTCGTGGGGTGTGAGGTCGACGCGGGCCACGCATGGCGAACCCGTCAACCCGCGAGCATGGCACGCCCCAGGGCCCGGCCGGACAGCCACGCCGCCTCGATGCCGCCTGCGCCCAGGTAGTCGCCGCACGCGCCGAGCCCGGCCTGACCATCCCACTGGCAGCACGCATCGGCGGCCGCCGGGCCGGGCGCCTGCCCGGCCTGCCGCTGCATCACCTGCGCATAGCGCCAGCGGTGCACGACGCCGTGGCGCCACTTCAGGGCCGTGCCCAGCGCCTGTTCCAGCGCGCGCCCGAGCTGCGCCTGCACGTCCTGCGGGTCCGACTCCAGGTGCAGCTGGCTCCAGCCGGGGTCGGCGTGCGCGACCCACTGCGCCAGGCCCGGCGTGCTTAGCCGCCCGGGCTTGGCGTCCTGCCGGATCACACGGGCCAGGGGCGGGGACGGGGGCACCATTTCGTCCCAGACCTCGGCGCGCCCGGGATCGCCGGGCGGCTCGTCGGTGAGGGCCATCAGCGTCCAGCACGGGCTCATCGGATGAGCCAGGGCGTGCGCGGCCCACTTCGGCTGGTGCGGCTGGTGCGGCTCCCACAGCACGGCCGCCTGCGCAGGCGGAATGGCTACCACCACCGCGTCCAGGTCCTGGGCCACCGGCTCGCCGCCGCCAAGCACGCTCCAGCGTCCCTCGGCCGCCGCCAGCGCCGACACCTGGCACTCGGTGCGCACGGGGATGTCGCGCAGCATCCAGCGGCACAACGCCGGCATGTCGGGCAGCCCCACCCAGCCCTGCACGGCCTGTACCGGTGCGCCCGCGGCACCGGCCAGCCGCGGCGCCCAGCGTTGCACCCGCCCGGCCGCCTCAGCCTGGCCCAGGAACGCGGCGAACTCCGGC